>CAIKLQ010000984.1 GCA_903828255.1 uncultured Verrucomicrobiota bacterium | reverse complement strand
CGCCGCTCCGTAGTTCGTCGCCGGCAGTAAATGCACTTCCAACGCCCGCCCGTTCCAGCGCAGCACGCCCCCGCTCTGGCTCAACCGGCGGAAGTGGTCGTGGTCGTCGCGATAGTTGTCGTAGGTTTTGCGAAAGGGTGCCAGCGCCCGGTAAAATTCGTTGCGCGCCGCGACTTTGATCGCGTCCAGCAGGCGCTTGGGGCCGGTGGTCAGGAAGGGAAAGGTTCGGCAGCCTGACCACGAATGAAAACTAACAAAGCCAAAACCAAAACAAGAAAAGCACCACCGCAACAACCGCCGGCGAACTTGACGTTGGCCTCTCAAGCGCCCGCTCAGTCAGTTCGGGCGGAAGACCCCGTGACCCTGCTGGCACAGCCCATGACGGCTGGCGAGTTCCTGGCGGAACTGGCGCGACAGCGGCCGGCGAAACCGTCGGCATCGCCGGCCCCCGACCCCGCGACCAAGGCGTGCGCGGAGACGATCCTAACCGCCGCGGCACCTACCCCCGCCGGGGTTGCGAGCCGCGGTCCGCGCGCCCACCGCCAGATCAAGTTGGGAGTGGATGTGCATTTGGATCGCTACGTGGTGGGGCGCCAAATAGACGGCGGCGCCCCGCAGCCGCCGCAGCGGTTCAGTCCGGCGGAGTTTCTGAAATGGGCCCCGAAACAGACCGCCCTGGCCGAGCAGGTTTCTAGCTGCTACGAATCCGGACCTTTTGGTTGTCGCCTGCATCGCCAGCTCACGGCCCTGGGAATTACCAACTACGTGGGGCGGCCGCGGGACTGGGATGAGGATGGCAAAAAGGTCAAGACCGACCAGCGCGCCGCCAAAGCCTTGGGGTTGAATCTGGATCGTTACCTGACCGGCAATCGCGAGGCGTTCTGCGTCGTGCGGGGGCCCAGCGAGGCGCAGGAACAAGCGCGCAGCCGCTCCCTCCAGCGCGAGCAGTTGCAGCAGGAAAAGCAGCGTCTGGCCGCCCAAGGCCGCCGCGAGGCGTTGTATTACGGAGCGCACCTGGAGGGCGAATGGTGGGCGCCAGCGCGGTGGAAAGAGCTGGCGCTGCCACCCATTGTGATGGAACTGCTCGCGCCTTTGCGCCGCTTGATTCAGGCCATTGAGCAAGAGCTTAAAGCGCAGACGCAAGCCCTCCAGGCGGCCGCGCCGCAGGACCTGCCCGTGGGTTTGGGCCAGCTCACGTACGAAATTTTGGAGCGCGAGATTTGCGACTGGGACCGCTTTAAGAACCGGCGGCAAGTGGCCAGTTACACCGGGAGGTGCCCCCGAGAGGACGCCTCGGCGCAGCGACGGTTTCAGGGCTCGATCAACCAGCACGGCAACGGGCGAGTGCGCACGGTGCTAGTGGAAGCGGCGTGGCGTCTGATCCCATTTCAGCCCACCTATACGCCGGTAGCCAAGTGGCTGCCGGTGTGGGGCAATTCCAAAACCACCAAGCGCAAGCGCAAGCAAATCGCGGTGGCCATCGGGCGGCAATTTAGCGTGGCCTGGTGGCGGGTGCGCACGCAGCGCTGCACGGCCCAGGACCTGGGCTTGAAATTGACCCCGATCGCCGCGCCCAAACCGGGAGCCGCCAAAGTGCGGAAAGGAGAAATGAATGAAAAATAAATGAATGAGTTTTTCGCTTTGGCCCTTGGCTTGCGGAGTGATTCCAAAAATAAAAAGCCTGGCGCCCCAAGAAGTCCGCCAGGCGCGGATGCCCCCGCACTCCAAGGACGGCTCGGGGCTCAGGTTGCGCTCCCGCAGAGCCCTATCCTCCGCGCCGTCCCAGCAACCGGAACGTGCGCCCCGGGCTTGTCAGCTACAAAATGAAAGGCGCCGGCGCCCGGTTTGACCGCAACGATTTTGTCGTCATGAAACTTTTGGAGCGTAACGCAGACCGTACTGACCCCTGGGTCTTACGAGGGCCCGATTTAAAGATTGGTTTGCGTGCGCTCCTCGGGCCTGTTTGGAAACGATATATCGTACTCCCGCAGGGATGTACGGATAGCAGGTTAAGCCAGGTCCACCGACCGGAGCTCCGCCAGAGGAGACGATCCAGATTACAGAGCAACTTTTAACCCACGAACAAAACGGACAGCCGGAAAAACAAGAAAAAGAAACAATAACGAAACCGCCCCTTGACGAACCAACCCATAGCAGGGGTCAGTCCTGAATGGCGGTTAGTTAAGACCTCGAGTTTTTGAGTGTTTGAGCTTTGCGATAGCGACTGCGATGTGGGATTTCTTTGTACTGATGGCGGGGTTGGTTCAACAGCGGATAGGGCTTGGGGCGGCGCTTGACCGCGCGGGGTT
>CAIKLQ010000983.1 GCA_903828255.1 uncultured Verrucomicrobiota bacterium | reverse complement strand
CAACGTGAGCACGCCGAAATACGCCGCCGAATCCACCACAAACACGGCGATGATGAACCACAACGCCTGCGGGCATTTGAGGATGTCCGTGAAGGAATTGATGAAATGGCGCAGGCCGGAAGTCTGGTCTTTGGTCATCGGACGCGAATTAAGCCGCAAACCCGCAACCCGAGCAAGCGGGGATTCCAACCAACCGCCTTCCCCTTGCCCGCCCGAGCCGCATTTCAACCCGTGCGGGCCAAAACCGCTTCCCGCAGCCCAAAATCCAACCCGGGCGCGTAATTCCCCCGCCCGGGCGGCGAAAATCCCGTTCGTGCGGCCCTTTGCTCCTCCGTGCGGCCAATATTCAGCCCGTGCGGGCCAATGACCGTTCCGTGCGAGACCGCTTTCCGTCCGTGCGAGCGAAAACCCACCTGTGCGGCCCTTTTTCGATTTGTGCGGGTTGGTGACGGAGATTTCCTCCAAAAAGGTGTTGCCCCCGCCCCCAACCGGCCGATAATCAGCCTCAATTCCGGTCGTTATCGGAAGGGAAACAACCCAAACAACCCACAAAGGACCTCACCATGAACCAACAAGTCACCAGCCTCACCGCAACCTTCAAGCACGTGGACGCCTTCGGCCTCAAATACGCCGCCGATTTTCCAACCACCAGCGTAGGTGGGCAACAATTCGCCCTCGTCCATGCCGCCGTCCCACAAACCGCCAGCCTCGGTGCCGCGCAAGCCTCCGGCGCGGAACAGGCCCACAGCGACGCGCTCTCCAAAGTCGCCTGCCGCTTCCACCTCCACGAAGACCTCCAGAGCATCAGCGAAGCCGCGCACTCCCTCGCCCTGCTCGGCACCGCGGGACTCGATGGCAAATTCCGCCTGCCCCGCAGCGGCGGCGACCAAGCCCGGCTCAACGCGGCCCGCGCGTTCGCCACCGACGCCACCCCCTACCAGGCCCAACTCGTCAGCCTCGGCCTGCCCGCCACCTTCCTCACCCAACTCGGCACGGACATCACCGCCTTTGAAGCCGCCATCACCGCCACCGGCACCGCCGTGAGTGCTCAAGCCGGCGCCACCGGCGGCCTGGAAGACACCGCGCACCGCGCTGGCGTCGCCTTGAAAATCCTCAACACCGTCGTCAAGAACACCTACAAAAACAGTCCTGTGAAACTCGCTGAATGGGCCACCGCCAGCCACGTCGAAAAACACACGCCCGTCCCGCGCCCCACACCAGCGGCGACGCCGGCGTAGTAAGTGGTTTCACGCCCGCTCTCATCCCGAGCTTCATCCCCCAGAGAGAAGGAACAACGCTGGTGCGTTTTCGACTTTGCGAATGAGCGTCCGGCAAATTCAGCCGCGAGTTTTCCCCTGCGGCGGCGGAGGTTCCTCCCTCTCCGCTCCCGTGGCGGGAGAGGAGAGGGCCGGGGTGTAGGTGAGGGCAGCAGCCCTACGAGCACTCAAGTCTTGAAGAGAACCACCGCCTCGACGCAATGGCCGCGAAGCGTGGGATGCCCGGCATACGAGCGCACATCGGCTGCAAATCCTATGGTTGAGCTGTTGGAAAATCCTTGGAAGGGACGTAGTACCAGTCAAAACGATGCGAGCATTTCGGACATTTGCAAGTGGCCGCAAAAAATCCATGATCTGTCGGAGGAATGAATGCTGGACCCATGCAACCTGCGTAGCCACAATTCTTGCAGACCGTCATCAACCGGTACTTCATCGACGTCTTATCCCTTGGCTCTTCCTTTTTGCGTCCTTCTTCCTCCATTTGTGATTTGATACGAGCATTCCGTTCTTCTTCGCTTTTCTTTCGCAAAAACAACTCCCGTTCTTCTTTTAGGTTAGCAACGCGGTATTTGATATAAAGCGCGACGCTTTTATCTTTTTCGCCCAGTGCATCGCTGAAGGCTCGTGCCATAATGCCTTTCATGACTGCATGATTTGAGACTTCTTGCGCAGCCATCTCAAATAAGTCGTTATCAGTTTTCATAAGGCTGTTTTGAATTGTTTCACCGCTTCGACACAACGACCACAAATCGTCGGATGTCCTGGATTTGAACCAACGTCAACTTCCCAATGCCAGCAGCACTCGCATTTTTGGCCGTGGGCACTTCTCAACAATTCGCAAGTGCGAGGCAACAGAACTTAAGCGGGTTCCAGTTCGCGTGCGTGGGGAATGTCGTGGTTCTGTAGCGGACGGACTTGCGAGCGTTCCAAGGTCAGCAACGCAACCGTGTGGCCGTCGTAGCCGACGAATTCGACCTCGAAGGCCGCTCCGTTACTATGCACCAGCACCGCGGTGCCCACGTCACCGCGCATAAGCCCGTGTGCGGGCAGGTCGCAAGTTAGGGCCACGGCGTCCAGTTCATTGATCGGATTCATAATTTCGGCAATGGATGCGCGGTCACAAAACGCGGCGCGCCGCCAGCGACATCAATATACCAAGCGCTGCGCACATTCAAGCCCGTGCCATCGGGCGCAATCAATCGTCCTTCCACAACGTAACGTCTGCCGTGCGGCGTTTCTTCTGTCTCCACGACTTCATTCTCGCGCGCCTGGAGAAGCAGCGCCTCCGCCAGTTTCCGCCATTCGGCCACGGCAAAACCAAAACGGAGGAAGAACCACGCCTTGCTGCCGCCGGCGGGATGCGCCGGATTGAGCAAGTAATGCGTAATCTTTCGCTCCGGCACTGTGGCCCGTTCTGCATCGGGCAATTTCACTCGATTACCTTACGCCTTGGATGGGGCTACCGCCTCGACGCAACGAGCGCAAAGCGTGGGATGCTCCGTGGTTTCGCCCACGGCAGTTTCCCAATGCCAGCAGCGTTCGCATTTCTGACCTTCGGCGCGGACGACTTGGACGGGCACGATGCCGTCTCCGTTCATCTCGATTTCGAGTTGCGAGACGTTGCTTAACTCGCGGAGCGATTCGAGGTGCGTCTTGGCGTCCACGAGGAGCGGGTCGTTGCCGCGCAGAATCACACGCGCTTCCAAGGACTTGCCGATGGACTTGGTCTGCCGCGCCTTTTCCAGTTCCGGCAGTAGTTTCTCGCGCAACGTGAAGAGGCCGCTCCAGGCGCTCGTCTCCGCATCGGAGCGGGTGAAGGTAGAGGGCATAAACGTCGCTTCGTGAACTGAACTCGCCGGTTTGCCCGGCACAAACTCCCACGCCTCGTCCGCCGTGAACGCCAGGATCGGCGCGAGCATCTGGCACAGGCCCGTCACGAGCCGGTGCAGCGCGGTTTGGGTCGAGCGGCGGCGCGGCGAATTCGCCGGGTCGGTGTAGAGCCGGTCCTTGATGACGTCGTGGTAGATCGAGGAAAGTTCGACGGCGATGAACTGGCTGACTTTCTGATAAACGACGTGGAATTCGTATTGGTCGTAGGCGGTGAGGACCTCGGCTTCCAGCTTCGCGAACTCGCCGAGAATCCAGCGGTCCAAGGCGGTGAGTTGGTCGTCGGGCACGGCGTGCAGCGCGGGATCAAAGTCGTAGAGGTTCGAGAGTTGGTAGCGCAGCGCGTTGCGGATGCCGCGATATGTTTCGGCGACCTTGTTCACGCGCTCCTCGCTCACGACGATGTCGTTGCGGAAATCCTGCGACGCCACCCAGAGGCGCACGACGTCCGCGCCCCACTTGTTCACGTAGGCTTCGGCGGTTTGCGGCTTTTCGTAGGCGGTTTGCTTGCTCTTGGAAATCTTTTCGCGATCGGCGTCCACCATGAATCCGTGCGTGAGCACCGTCTTGAACGGCGCCGCGCCGTTGCCCGCCAGCGAGAGCAGGAGCGACGATTGAAACCAGCCGCGATGCTGGTCCGAACCTTCGAAGTACATGTCGGCTTGCCAGTTCAGTCTTGAGTCCTGAGTCTTGAGTCTTGAGTTCAGTTCCGGACGCCGCATCAAGACGGAGCGGGAGGAACTGCCGGAGTCAATCCACACATCCAACGTGTCGTTGGACTTGGCCACGGCTTCCGCGCCTGGCCAATCCGACGGCTTCACCAGCGCCCAGAGTTCGGCGGCGGATTTCTCGAACCAGACATTTGAGCCGTGTTGCTGGATGAGGTCGGCGGCGTTGCGGACAATTTGCGCATCGAGGATCGGTTCGCCCTGGGCGTCGTAGAAGGCGGGAATCGGCACGCCCCAGGAACGCTGCCGGGAGATGCACCAGTCCGGGCGGGTCTTCACCGCGCTCTTGATCCGGTTGACGCCCCAATCGGGAATCCACTGCACGCGGTCAATCTCGGCGAGGGCTTGTTCGCGGAAGGTAGCCGCGGAGGTTGGTCCGGGCTGACTTTCTTCGCCGGGAGCTTTGTGCCGCCGGCCGTTGGCGGCGACGTGGTCAATCTTGATAAACCATTGATCCATCGCGCGGAAGATGATTGGCGTCTTGCTGCGCCAGCAATGCGGATAGCTGTGGTGGTAATTCTCCTGATGCAGCAAGGCCTGACGGACGCGCAGTTCGTGCAGCACGACTTCGTTCGCGTCGCTCTTGCCGTGTTTCTCCAGGATGGACTTGCCCAGCATCTCGGCGGGCATCTGCTGTTCGATGGGCAATTCGTTGGTGTGGGCGAACGCGCCGTCGTCGTTCACCGGCGAGTAGATCGGCAAGCCGTTTTGCCGCCCGAGATTGTAGTCATCCAGGCCGTGACCCGGCGCGATGTGGACAAAGCCGGAGCCTGTGTCGTTCGTAACGAAATGGTCGCCCGCCAACAGCTTGCCGGTGCGCTGACAAAACGGATGCTGGTATTCGAGCGGGCTGAGTTCGCTGCCGGTCAGGCTGCGGACGATCTGGTAATTCTCCCAGCCGCATTTCTCTGCGACCGTCGAGAGCAACATCGCCGAGACGATGAATTGTTCCTCGCCCACCTGCACGAGCGAGTAGCTGAAGGTGGAGTTGTAAGCCACCGCGAGATTCGCCGGCAGCGTCCAGGGCGTGGTGGTCCAGATGACGATGCTCACGCCAGGCCGACCGACCACGGGGAACTTCACGAACACGCTCTGACTGACGTGGTCCTGGTATTCGACCTCGGCTTCGGCAAGTGCGGTGCGGCAAGGGATGCTCCAATACACCGGCTTCTTGCCGCGATAGACAAAGCCCTGCGCGACGATGTCCGCGAACTGGCGCAACTCGTCCGCCTCGTATTCCTTGTTCAGCGTGAGGTAGGGATTGTCCCAATCGCCCAGCACGCCGAGGCGTTTGAACTGGGTGCGCTGGAGGTCAATGAACTTTCGGGCGTAGGCGTCGCAGGCTTTGCGGATGGTCGTGGGGTCGGCGGCGGTGTTGCCCGCCTTGCGCAACTCCTGCGAAACTTTGAACTCGATCGGCAGGCCGTGACAATCCCAGCCCGGAATATAGGGCGCGCTGAAGCCGCGGAGCGTTTTGTATTTGACGATGATGTCCTTGAGAATCTTGTTCAGGGCGGTGCCCACATGGACGTCGCCGTTGGCGAAAGGCGGGCCGTCGTGCAAGACGAACAGCGGCGCCCCGGCACGGGCGGCCTGGATTTTTTCGTAAAGCCTCGCCGCTTCCCATTTCTTGAGTCGCTCCGGTTCGCGGGTGACGAGGTCGGCGCGCATGGCGAAATCCGTGCGCGGCAGATTGAGTGTATTTTTGTAGTCCATCGCAGTGTTTCAGGAGCGCAGACGGTAACAACGGTGTGGGTGAGTGTCAAAACGAACGCACCCGATGGAGGCGACTCTCTTGCCATCCACCCGATTCCTGCCGACACTGACCACGATGAAATGTTCTCTGACTGGAAGCCAACTCATCAATGGCCAGTGGGTCGCTACTGGCGCCAAGACGATGCGGGGCAGCAACCCTGCCACCGGCGAGGCGCTGGATCCGCGCTTTGCTCCCGCATCCGAAGCGGAAGTGGATGCCGCCATGCAGGCGGCGGCGGAAGCCTTCAAGATCACGCGCGAACTTCCCCCTGCGACCCGCGCGCAATTGCTGGAGACGATTGCCGCCCGCATCATGGACCTCGGGGATGATCTGCTCCGACGTGCAAACCTGGAAACAGGGTTGCCGCTCCCCCGACTCATTGGCGAACGCGCGCGCACTTGTGGGCAGTTGCAATTGTTCGCCGACCTCATCCGCGAAGGTTCGTGGGTGGACGCCGTCATTGACACCGCAGACCCGCAGCGCCAACCGCTGCCCAAACCCGACCTCCGTCGCATGGCGCGCCCGCTTGGCCCCATCGTGGTTTTTGGCGCGAGTAATTTTCCATTCGCGTACGGCGCGTGTGGCGGCGACACCGCGTCCGCGCTGGCTGCGGGCAACCCCGTGGTCGTCAAGGCGCACGAACGGCATCCCAGCGTGAATGAACTTTTCGCACACGCCGTTCGGGCTGCGCTCCAGGATTGTAATCTGCCGCCGGGGGTTTTCAACCTGCTCCAGGGGCCGGGCGCAACCGTCGGCCAGGCGCTCACCAAACATCCCGCCACCCAAGCTGTCGGTTTCACCGGTTCCAAACGCGCTGGCCGCGCGCTTTTCGATCTTGCCGCCGCCCGTTCGTCGCCAATTCCTGTTTACGCCGAAATGGGCAGTCTGAACCCGTTCGTGCTTCTGCCTGGCGCGCTGGCCGAGCGCAGCGAACCCATCGCCGCCGGTCTGGCGCAATCCATTGCTGCCGGCGGCGGCCAGTTCTGCACCAAGCCGGGACTGGTTTTTGTGGTCGGCGCGGCGGCCGCGGAGACGTTTGTGGCGCAACTCGCCAGCCAACTGGCGGGCGTGCCTCCCGCCACCATGATCGCGGTCGAGATGCAACAAAACTTCTGTGCCACAACGGGCGCGTTTCAAAAAATCCCCGGCGTCTGGACACGCCTCGCAAACTCGCCGACCGGGTTTGCGGCGATGCCCCCGATACTGCTCGAAGTGGATTCGGCGACCTGGCGGGAGCAACTCGGGTTGCACGAGGAAGCCTTTGGGCCGGGCGCGCTTGTCATTCGTTGCCCCGACTTCACCGATTTGATCGAAACGGTTTCCTGCGCCGGGGGTAATCTTACGGCGGCGCTGCACTATGGCGCGGCGGATTCTAGCACCGAAGTCCGCGCGGTGGCGCAGGCGCTCGAACAACTTGCCGGGCGCGTGGTATTCAACGGATATCCGACGGGCGTGGAAGTAGGTCGCGCGATGGTTCACGGCGGGCCTTACCCGGCGACGACTGCGCCGAGCACGACGTCCGTCGGCATTCTGGCCATCCAGCGTTTCGTGCGTCCGGTGTGTTTTCAAAATGCGCCGGACGCTTTGCTGCCAGCGGAACTGCAAAATGCCAATCCCCGCCAGCTCTGGCGGACGGTAAATGGGGAGCGAACCAAGCAGGCGCTCTAGCGGTGCGACTGGCAATGGCGGGCACGATTTTGCCGGAGCGCGGCTGTGTCGTCCTCGCCCAGCCGCGGCGCATTGGGTGCTGGCAGGGCAACTGCACAACCCGGCGGTTACTCACTGCGAAGCTGCTACGGTTGGGCTTTGCCAGAGCCACGCGCCAACACCGCGACCCACCGTTTGCACGCTTACCTTGGCGGGCTTCCCCGCTTAACTTCCCGCGTAGTAAGCATCCACCTTCGCCGCCACGTCCTTGTAGCCGATGTCGGTTTCGTAGATGAGCTTAAACTGCTCGATGGCCTCTTCCTTCTTGCCCATGGCCTCGAACACGCAGCCGAGGTTGTAAATCAGTTCCTTCTTCTCGTCGTCGAACACGAGCTTTTCCCGAAGGGCGTTTTGCAGCGTCTTGGCCGCTAGGTCGTGCATCTTCCGTTTCGCGAAACACTGCGCCAACAGATTCATCGCGGCGAGGCGTTTGTGCGGATTGCCCTGCGCCTTTTGCAATTCTTGGATGGCCTCGCTGATCTTGCCGGCCTGAAAATAGAGCGCGCCCATCTCGAAGCGGATCGCGAGGTCGGTGGGAAATTTCTCGACGCGCTGCTGGCACTCCGCGAGTTGGAACGTCAGCTTCTCGACGGTCAATTGGGCGGCCCGTTCTGGGTGGTCGGTGGCCGCCGGATTGAGCGTGTGGATTTGCTCGTCGAACTGGCGCATCTTCGTCTCGGCAATGGCGCGGTCCAGGGACGGGTCGTTGCCCATCCCGGAGGCCTTGATGCGATCGTACATCGCCAGCGCGCGGTCGAACTGTTTTTTCTGCGTGTAAAGCTCGGCCAACTGGCGCAGCAGTTTGAGATTGTTGGGGTCCGTTTGCAGCCGGGTTTCGTATTCGCCGATCAGCCGCTCGGCGACGTCCTCGGACTTCTGCATGCGGTTTTCCTGTTCAAGGGACTTGGCTTCCGCTTCGTTCTTGAGGATGTCGCGATACGAGCCTTGACCGTCGGCGAGCTTGTCGTAGCCGCCTTCGCCGAGCGTGCGCCGGGCGGAAATGTCCTTGAGCGCCTGCGCGAGGTCCGAGTCGTTCGGCGAGAGGCGGTAGAGTTCCTGGAGGAGGCGCTCGGCGCGTTGCACGTCGCCGGTGCCGGCCACGCGCGTGGCAAACTCGATCGCGACCGACTTGTCCTTGGGCGAATTCTGGACGAGCACCTCCAGCGACATGATGGCCGTCTGCGGGAAATCGAGCGCCGTGGCGGCGTTGACAACGACCCGGTGCGCGCGGGAGTTGTCGGGGTCGCTGTTCAGGATTTCCTCGGCGATGGCCAGCGCCGCCGCAGGATCGGAGTGCATGGTGGCCTGCGCCTTGAGCACTTGCGGCGAGGAGCTGGTGTTGCTCCAGACTTTCTTGAAAAAGCCGCCCCGGCCCTTGGATTTAGTGTGCTGCGCGTTGCGCAAGGCCCGGCGACATTCGAGCAGGCTCGGCTCGCGCACCAGAACCTGGTTGAAGAGGGCAATGGCGTAGTCGAAGTTGTCGCGGAGCAGCGCATCGTTGCCCTTGGTGAACATCACGCGAAGGTCGCGCGGGATTTCATTCACAGTTTTTTCTGGCATGGCGGGCTAATGTAGGCGCAGCGCCGGAAAGAAATCCACTCAAAACACAACCGGAGCAAGGGCCACGAAAGGGCACAAGAAGCAAAAAAAGAACCGCCGCCGCCAAAGACGCTCCCTGCGGAAGAACCCTTTTGTGCCGCTTGGGCGCTTTTATGGAGATCGCGAGCCCCTTGCGAACGGAGCGCCGTCCGCTAGTGCGGCGCGTTTCGAGAAGGTCGTTACCAACGCGCCGGGCGGAGGCTGGCGCTCCGCTCAAATCGCGAAGTCGTTGTATTCCGGTTTCACGGCCTCGGTGGGCGGAAACAACATGCCGGCGGCGACGGTCGCGTTCGTGCCTGGTTCGATGAGGATGAACGAGCCGGTGAGCCGGTTCGTCGCGTAGCCGTCGAAGCTGATCGGGCGCGCGGTCTTGAGGCGGATTTCGCCAATATCATTCAGCGCAAGTTCGGCGGGCACGAGTTCCGGCTCGAAGGTCGTGATGTTGATGCGATCCTCGATCGCGGTGACGACGGTTTGAACGGTTTGCGCACCATGCTTCAGGAAAAACTTACGCTCCCGCTGCAATGGGCGCGGCTGCATCCAGCAAACCCGGGCACGCAACTCGGTGCTCATGCCGGGCAATCCGTCCAGACCCACGAGCATGTCGCCGCGGCTGATGTCAATGTCGTCGGCCAGCACCAGCGTCACGCTTTGCGGGCAGAACGCCTCGGCGAGGGGGCCGTCGTAGGTCCAAATCTCTTTCACCGTGCTGCGCAGGCCAGCGGGTAGGACCATGATTTTTTGCCCAACCTTCACCACGCCCGCCGCGATCTGTCCGCTCAGGCCGCGAAAATCGTGGAGTTTCGGGTCGCGCGGATTGTTCGGGCGATTCACCCATTGCACCGGCAGCCGGAAGCCGTTCAAGTTCCAATCACTCGCGATGTGAACGGTTTCCAGATGGCCGAGCAAGGTCGGCCCGACATACCAAGGCGTGTGCAGGGACGCATCCACGACGTTGTCGCCGTTGAGCGCGCTGATGGGAATGAACTTCACGTCCTTCATGTCCAGCAGCGGCAGGAAATTCTCGAAGGCATCGCGGATTTCCTGATAGCGATCTTCGCTCCAGCCCACCAAATCCATTTTGTTGACCGCGATGACGAGATGCGGAATGCGCAACAAGGACGCGAGGTAGGTGTGGCGGCGGCTTTGCTCGATGACTCCGAGCCGCGCGTCCACAAGGACGATGGAAAGGTTCGCGGTGCTCGCGCCGGTGACCATGTTGCGGGTGTATTGGACGTGGCCCGGCGTGTCGGCGACGATGAATTTCCGTTTCGGCGTGGCGAAGTAACGATACGCCACGTCAATCGTGATGCCTTGCTCGCGCTCGGCGCGCAGGCCGTCGGTGAGGTTGGCGAGATTGATTTGCCCGCCGCCGGTGATGTCGGCGGAGCGTTCGAGCGCTTCGATCTGGTCCTCCATCAAGTTCTTGGAATCGTAGAGGAGCCGGCCAATGAGCGTGGATTTGCCGTCATCTACGGAGCCGCAGGTGTTGAAGCGGAGAATTTCGATGGGGTGTTGGGTGTGGGGCATGGAAAATTATTCGGGTGGGCAGATCAATGGAATGACCTCGCGCTTGTTTCGGCGGTAAACGCGGAAATCCTCGCGATCAATGGTGATGAGGGAATGCTTGGGAAAAAGCTCGCTCATTCGGATCAGGCATAGGTCGGCGAAGTCGGGTCGGCGGTCGGCATAGCGAGTGGCCAGATCCTCGAGTTGGGGCAGGTGGTCGTTACAATCGAAGGCGAGGGTCACTAGCCCTTGTCGGAGCAATTCAAAAACATACTGCGTTTCAGTGTGAAACGCGGTTTCTGACAAGACCGACTCACAGGTCAACAATGGCGCGTTGACTTGCTCAGCTAAACTGACGGCCCAGTCGTGATACTTATCGCCGCGATTGATGAACGCCACCAGAAAACCAGTGTCAGCTAACGCTTGCATGACGTGGAGTAGCCGCTTCGTTGGGACAGGTCCTTTGGGCCGCGCATGATTCCGGCGAGCCGCATGAAGGGCTTGCTTCCCTTCGCGGTCCGGGCTTTTGCCAATTGTTCGCGGACGATCTGACCTTGCGAAATACCGGTGCGGGCGGCGGTTTCCTCAAGCCACGAGGAAAGCTCCTTATCGAGACGCACTGTAATTGTCTGACTCATTTGCCAAAACTGTAATCGCTGTTTCCCACGGTCGCAAGCGTCAGAAATATCCCGCCTTCTTGCGGTCTTCCATCGCCGCTTCCGAAGATTTGTCGTCGGCGCGCGAGCCGCGTTCCGTGACGCGCGCGGCGGCGATCTCCGCGAGAATGTCGGCCACCGTGTTTGCCGGGGACTCCACCATCCCGGTGCTAATGATGTCGCCGATGGTGCGGACGCGGACGACGAGTTCCTGCACGGTTTCTTTCGCCGTCGGCGGGAGCAGGTCGGTGACGGGTTGCCACTGCCCGGCACGCCGAACACACTTGCGCGTGTGGCTGAAGTAAATGCTCGGGACTTCGAGCCGCTCGCGCTTGATGTATTCCCATACGTCCATCTCGGTCCAGTTGGAGAGCGGGAAGACGCGCATGTTCTCGCCAGGGTTGAGGCGGGCGTTGTAGAGATTCCAGATTTCCGGGCGCTGGTTCTTTGGATCCCACTGGCCAAAGCTGTCGCGGGGGCTGAAAAACCGCTCCTTGGCGCGGGCTTTTTCCTCATCACGCCGGGCGCCGCCAATGCAGCAATCGAAGCGAAATTCCTCAATGGCGCCGAGCAACGTGGGAATTTGCAACCGATTGCGACTGATCTCGCCGGGCGCCGGATGGGCGAGGCCTTGCGCGATGGCGTGCTCCACGGTGCGGACGATGAGTTTCGCGCCCAGTTCCTTCGCGCGGCGGTCGCGAAATACCAGCAACTCGGGAAACTCGTGGCCGGTCTCGACGTTCAGGAACGGCATCGGAAGGTCGGCCGGCCGAAAGGCCTTTTCCGCCAGGCGCAGGATGCAGATGGAATCTTTGCCGCCGGAAAAGAGAATGGCTGGTCGCTCAAACTCCGCGGCGACTTCGCGCAGGACGTGAATGGCCTCGGTTTCGAGATGCTGAAGATGGTCAAGATGATAAGAAAGCATGAGGATAAAGAGCTTGGCCAGTTCCCTAAACTTTGGCGACGGCTTTCGTGAGCCAATCGGTGTGCAGGCCACACTCGCGTTTGTCGCTGGCCTTGGCGGGATCGAAGTAATCCCACTCGTTGGGCAGGTGATTTTGGGTCAGATAGAATTCCATTTCCAAGTCCGTCCAATTGAACACTGGGTTCACTTTCAAGGCCCCGAAACTCTTGTCTTCCGAAACGATGTCCATCGTGGCGCGGTCGGGGTTTTGGACCTTGCGCAATGCGGTGATCCAGACAGTCGGCGCGAGTTCCGCCATGCCGCGCTGGAACGGCTCCAACTTCATGAGCGCGCTGAAAAGCTTCAAACGCTCTTCCTCCTCCGGACTTGGAATTGGCCCGTGCAGCGCGTCGCGGTGGGCGGCGGACAGGCGTGGCAGGAATGGTCTGATATTCAGCCCGAGCAACTGGCGCAGGCGTTCGGCGTGGATGTAAGTTGCGGGGCGATTGTAGCCGTGGTCCACCCACAGCACCGGGATGTCCGGCTGGACCTGCGCGCAGAGGTGGAGCACGACGGCTTCGTAGGGGCGGAAGTTGGTTGAGACGAGGGCGCGGCCATTCGCTTGCGCGATGGCCCACCGCACGATTTCGAGCGCGGACTTGTCATGCAAGTCGGCGTTGGCTTGGGAGAGTTGTTCGGGGGTCATGTAAAAATCAAGGCCGGTTGGCGAGGTCGGCCAGGTCCTCGTTTCTGCCGCTGGCGCGTTTGTTCGTCTTAAGGTCGTCGAGCGGAAGGATCTTCACAGGCAACCCCGCCAGCGTGCTCTGCACGCGGCGCGGATAGACTTGGAAAAACTCAACCCCGCTGGCTTTCTGGAATACTTCAATTTTGTTCGGCACCCGGCCAAGGTAAAGTGACACGTTGTGCTTCAGAAAGTTCCCGTCCAGCTCGGCAAGGTCTTCGCCGAAAACCTTGCGAATCGCCTCCAGCAGTCGGCCAAAATTGGCGTCTGAAGCTGCAATCCAAGAGTCCATGCCCTCCGTGAAGCGGTGATAAGCGTAGTAGTTCACAGCGAACCCACCCACGAGCAGGCAATCAACTCCGGCGGGCGCGGGCGCCAATAAGCGCGCAACTCGGCGTCCGCTTCCGCGAACAATAGGTAAGCGCCGAACGTCCGATAGCTTTCATGTCGTCTGGTTGAATTCATACTGGTTCGCGCTGATTATCCTACAAAAATCGCAGTTCGTATCCAGCGCAACAAATGCGCGGATCGGCTCTGGAACTCGGCGCTGGCTTTAGTGGCTTGGTCGGGCTTCATGCGTTCAGTCGGCTGCCATTTCAATAAACTCTCCTGGTTGCAGCCGGTTCACGGCAGCAGCAATTCGTTCTGTCATCGTCCGCAAAACCGGCCAGCGATTCGTGGGCGGAACCAGAATCGCAATCCGGCGGCGGGTCACATTTTGCTGGTACCGGATGTTTTTATCCGCCGTCACAAACGCGTCGAAGAGCGGCTCCGCTTCCCGCAGTAATTCCCCGTTGCGCAATTCCTCCCAACCCAGTTCCGGCGCGGTTTGCACCGTGTGACTTGGAAGAAAACGCCATAGTGGTCGTGGCACACAACCGTCGAAAAGTAGCTTCATGCAGCCACGGGCAACGGAATGGATTTGTGCGCCAGTTCCAACACCGCCACAGCTTGTTCCCGACCGACACTCGGAAAACAGTCGAGAAATTCGTCCAGCGAGAGACCAGATTCCAGATTGCCGAACAGGGCGTCCACCGGCACCCGGGTCTTGTAAAAGCACGGCGCACCGCTCACGCGCTCTGGGTTGATCCAGATCAGCGGGTTCTTCTCGTCAGGCAGCAACGTGTCTTCGTTCACAGCGAATTCAGGATAACACAGCCTTCAAGCGGCGCACAATCCGGCGTTGGCTTCGGCGGTCGGGTTGGGTGTCATGTGAACCGGAAGTGGCGGCGACTCCCAAGGGTTGAAACCACCACAATGGCAGAGAGGTTTCCGCAGTTGACTCCGCAATCCCCAGCGCCGCCGGCAACGAAGCCGCACCGGCTCCAAGTCGCGCGCGGCTCAATTTTGGCATAACCCAGACTTGCCGCCGGCGAAAGTTGTGCCAGCTTGAACCCCCGCGCTGGGGCTTTGCCCGGCGGGACTGAACCTAAAACTGAAATTGACCTGACTATGCAAACTGAATTGAAACCGCTCCTGGTCGGCACCACGGTGCCCGGCTTTGAAATGGAAACCTACGATCCCGCGCTCGGAGACTTTGGAAAGTTCTCGCTCGCGGAGAACCTGAAACTCGGCAAGTGGACCGCCCTCGTTTTCTACCCGGCGGACTTCACGTTTGTTTGCCCGACGGAACTGGCGGACCTCGCTGACCAGCACGCCGCGCTCACCAAGTTGGGCGTCACCGTGATCTCGGTTTCCACCGATACCAAGTTCGCGCACATGGCCTGGCGCAATAGCGAAGGCTTGTTGAAGACCGTGAAATATCCCATGGCCGCCGATCCGACCGGCACCGTCAGCCGCTTGTTCGGCGTGTATGACGACGCGACCGGCCTGGCATTGCGCGGGACGTTCATCATCAATCCCGAAGGCAAACTCGTTTCGTCGGAGGTGAACTTCTACAACGTCGGCCGCAACGCCGAGGAGTTGGTCCGCAAGGTGGAAGCGAACGTCTATCTGGTGGCGAACCCGAGCGAGGCCTGCCCGGCGCGCTGGAAGCCCGGTGGCAAAACGCTCGTCCCCGGCAAAGATCTCGTGGGGAACGTCGCCGCGGCGCTTTCGACGTAATGATTCCATAGCACAATCGCGGCTGGCCTTTGCGGGTCAGCCTTTTTTTATCTCTTGGTCCGCAGCGGCGGGCGGCGCATTCAGAAACACGCGGTCGCACCAATCACCGAAGCGTTCGCCTGCGTTTCGTTCCGTCGCGAAGCGCGCCAGCACGGGGCGAAGTTCGCTCTCCATGTCCGGGTCTTTGACGACGTCTTTCCACAAGCGATTGAGCCGCGTGCCGGAAGCGTCTCCGCCCAGCCAGACTTGGTAACGTCCCGGGGCTTTGCCGATAAAAGCAATCTCCGCCATGTAGGGGCGGGCGCATCCGTTCGGACAACCGGTCGAGCGCATGACGATTTCCTCGTTGCCCAGACCGAGATCGGCGCAAATCTTTTCGAGGCGATCAATCAGCCCCGGCAGATAGCGCTCCGATTCGGCCAACCCGAGGCCGCATGTGGGCAACGACGGGCAAGCCATCGAGGCCGCGTGCAAAATCGTCGTTTGGTTTTCCGTCTTCACCGCGGCGGCATTCAGCAGCGCGGTGATCGCGGCTTTTTCCGCCTCGCTGGCGTTGGCGAGGATGACGTTTTGGTTGGCGGTCAGGCGAAATTCGATTTGCGGGAACTTCTCCGCGACCTGCCGCAGCGCGGCCCTTTGCGCGGCCTTCACGCGGCCCATGCTGACGAAAAGCCCGAGAAACCACGTTCCATCCACGGCTTTGTGCCAGCCGATCAAGTCTTGCGTGGTGGTGAACTTGTAGGGCTTCGCCGGCGCGAGCGTGAGGCCCGCACGCTTCTCGATTTCCGCCCGCGTCCAGTCCCCGCCGCGTTCCTGCACGACGTACTTGAGCCGGGCGTGCTTGCGATCCGCGCGATCACCGAAGTCGCGATGAACCGTGAGCACAGCTTTCGCCACGTCCACGAGTTTGTCTGGCGTGAAGAAACCGATGACATCTGCGAGGCGCGGAAACGTCTGTTCGTTCCCGTGACTCCGCCCCATACCGCCGCCGACCGCAAGGTTGTAGCCGACGAGTTGATCGTTCTCCACGATGGCAATGAACCCGAGGCAGTTCGTGAACACGTCCATGTCGTTCACCGGCGGGATAGCGAAGCCGATCTTGAATTTCCGCGGCAGATACGTTTTGCCATAAAGCGGGTCCACGAAGTCCTGATTCTCCGGCGCGGCATTGTCGAGTTGCACGCCATCAATCCAGATCGAATGGTAAGCCTTGGTCTGGGGTGCCAGAGCCAGCGCTAGCTTGTGCGCGTCGGCATAAACCGCATCGCGCGCCTTCGTGTAAGCCGGCGTCGGCGGGGCCATCACGTTCCGGTTCACGTCACCGCACGCCGCGAGGGTGGAGAGCAGCGAATCGTTGATCGCCTTCACGACGGGCTGCAAGTTGGACTTCACCACCCCGTGGAACTGGATGCTCTGCCGGGTGGTGATGCGGAGCGTTTGGTTGCCGTATTGCGTCGCGAGGTCGTCGAACACGCCCCATTGCCTGGACGTCATAATGCCGCCCGGAATGCGCCCCCGAACCATCATGATGTATTTCTTGCCGGCCTTGCGCAGATCGCGATCGTCCTGCTGATACGAGCCGTGAAACTTGAGGAGCTGATTGTCGTCGTCCGTGAAATGATCGGTGGTCGAGTCCGCAATCGTGGCGGCGATGCTGCCTGCGAGCGTAGGACTCGCAGCTTTCAGCAGTTCGTTCTTCGATAGGGCCGGTGCGGCGTCTGTGAAAATCATGATAAATTAAAAAATGGATAGAGATTCTGCCCTGCCATCAAATACCTGTCAAATAAGATTGTCGCGCAAAAGTCAGGTCTCGAAACGGACTAACTCCACTTGTTTGGTAGAGATTAGTTCGCCGTCCGGAATGGCTTAAATTCCCATTTCCGCGGTAGCGGGAAAAGCCCGAGCCAATAAGCCTTCGTCTCGATCGTTGTTGTGCCGGTGGCGCTCCCCTTAGCGGGTGAAGAAGTATTGGGTTTGGATGATAGAGCGCGAACGGAAGCATTGGGAGGCTCACCCGGCACGGAGTAAAAGCGGCGGCGGGCCGCCGCATTCCATGACGCAAGGCGTTGCCGGGTGATCCACAAAACGCACGCAGCGTCCTGGAGTGCGCCAGATCTCTGGCATTTTGGGGTGGCGCAATCGGCTCAGTGTGGCGCTCCAACCTGAGTCGCAGTCGGTTGAGTCGCAGTCGGGCGAACTGAAGAATGTATTCCCCGCACTTACTCATTCACATGGACAATTTTCGCCGGCGGGAAGCCGTTGAAGTAAGTCGCCGAGGCGCTGCCGTAGGCGCCGATGTTTTCCGCGTAAACCAGGTCGTCAATCTCCAGGTCCGGCAGCAGATCGGATTGCGAAATGCAATCCAGCCCGTCGCACGTCTGGCCGAACACCGCGCAAACTTCCTTCGTCCCGCCCTTGAACGCCCGCAGCGGATACTGGCAATGATCGAAGATAATCCCACTAAACGTATGATAAACGCTGTCGTCAATGTAGTAACACCGCTTGCCGTTGCGCACCGCCTTGCCGATGACCCGCGCCACGCTCGTCGCCGCCGTCGCCACCAGAAACCGGCCCGGCTCGGCGAGAATCTGGATGTCCGGCGGAAACAGCCGGGCGATCTCGGCGTTGATGACGCGCGCCAGTTCCGGAAACGGCCGCACATGCTTGTTATACGGCGCCGGGAAACCGCCGCCGATGTCGAGAATCTTGATCTCATGCCCGCGCTCGCGGGATTCCTTCATCACCGCGGCGGCGGTGTTGAAAGCCTGAACGAAGTTCTCAAAGTTCGTGCATTGGCTGCCGACGTGGAAGCTCAGGCCCTCGACGACCAAGCCGCGTTTGAGCGCCGCCAGAACCAAATCCACCGCTTCGCCGGGTTCGCAGCCGAACTTGTTCGAGAGTTCGCACTGGGAACCCGTGTTAGCTACCGCGAGCCGCAGTACCACGCCGGCGTGCGGCGCGTATTTCTGAATCTTCTCCAGCTCCGTCACGTTGTCGTAGGTGACGAGCGGTTTGTATTTGTCGAGCGCCAACAGCGTCTCCTTCGGCTTCGTCGGGTTCGCGTAAATGATCTTGTCCCAGATGAAATCCTGCTGCGCCTTCGCCGGCAGCTTTTTGATGTTCTCGTACACCAGCATGAACTCCGGCAGCGACGCCACGTCGAAGCTCGCGCCCGCCCGGTAAAGCGTCCGCACGATCGCCGGCTCGGCGTTGGCCTTTACGGCGAAGTAACACTGCACGCGCGGCAGATGTTTACGAAACACGGCGTAGTTCCGCCGAATTTCATCGTGATCCACGATCACGAGCGGCGTGCCGTGTTTCTTGGCGAGGGACTGGAGCTGTTTTTTCGTCATGGCAAAAAGTAAAATGCAGACGCGGCTTAGGGTGTTTGCATCGCCGGCACAAGAAAAATCAACAGTACCGATGGTGCCGATGCCAACGTTGCCGGCGCTGGTGATGCGCATCCCCTCGTAACCGCCACCGTTCACATAGTGGCCAAAAGCCATCGGCCCAGCAGCGGCATTCAAGAGGTTCAGGAAAAGCGGGCCACCCCAAGCCGGATAGCTGGAGCCGCCGAAGACCAGCGCGCCATGGCCACCCGGGGTGCCAAGATTATTGCCCTTTACGCGGGTTTTCCGGGCCGGGCGGAACTCCCTTCTCCACGGCCCCTTGCCTCCGCTCCACCTTGCTCTGGCTGAGAACGGCCACACTCCGGCGTTACCACACTGACGAAGTGCGCCCGTCCGCAGGGGCGGTTACGTCCGCACGCCCGGAGGTTTCAGAAAATTCCAACGCGAATCGCCCGCCCCACGCCTCTGCACTCGAGGACGGGCGCACTCCAATATCAGTTCGCTTCGCCCGCCACGCCTTTGCCCGGCGGTGGGGCGGTTTCGATGCGGTAAAGATTCTTCTTCGTGCGGAGGATCAGCGCCTTGCCCGCGACCGCCGGTGAGGCTATGAAGCCATCGTCGAGCGTGTTCGTGGCGCGGACTTCAAACGCGCGGCCCGCTTTGAGCACGGTGATTTTTCCTTCCTGACTGAAGCAGTAAAGGTTGCCGTCGCCGTAAAGTACCGAAGCGTAATATTCGCCGCCGACGCGTTCCTGCCAGACTTCATTGCCGGTTGCGGCTTCGAGACAGCACATCACGCCGCTGTCCGTCAGGCTGAAGAGCAGATCGTCCACGAGCACCGGCGATGGCGCCTGGGGCACGTTGCGGGTGGTTCGCCACGCCACCTGCGCCTCGGTGAGATCGCCGCGGCCATTCACGCGCAGGGCCAGCCATTCCGATTTGCCACGGCCCGCGGCGATCAACGCCAACCCCCGACTGAACAAGGGCCGCGCCGCCGGCGAGTGCGCGGCGGTCTTGATCTTCCATAACTCGCGCCCCGTGGCCGGGTCGTAGCTGTAAGCGGCCTTCGCGCCCACGCTGAGCATCTGCGTGCCGCCGTCCGCCGAGATGATGAACGGCGTGCCAAAGCCTTTGCGGAAATCGCCATCGCCGATGGCCCGGCCGTCGGCATTGAGATCATTCCAGTCAGCGGTGCGATCGGTTTTCCAGACCGTGCGGCCGGTTTTTTTGTCGAGCGCGACGAGGTATTGCCGGTCAATCCCGTCCAGCGTCAGGATCAAAAGGTTTTTGAACAAGATGGGCGAAGAAGCGGGTCCACGAAAATGGCGGCACGGCAAGTCGGTGCGAGTCCAGAGCACTTTGAAAGTCTTGGGGTCCAGGCAGGCGGTCCCGTAGCTGCCGAAGTGGACGTACACCCGCCCCGGTTCGATCACCGGCGACGGGGAAGCGTAGCAATTCACCTTGTTTCCCAGCGGTTCAGGGGCATCGCTGTGAAACACTTTCTCGCTCCAGACAATTTTACCCGAAGCCGAATCCACGCAGATCGCGAAGAAGTCGTGGCCATCCTCGGTCGCCGTGGTCAACCAAATCTGTTTCCCCAGGACGACCGGCGTGGACCAGCCGAGATGTGGGATGGCAGTTTTCCATTTCACGTTTTCGCGCTCGCTCCAGTGGATCGGCAGGCCGATGGGTTTGGAGTCGGTGGGCGCGTTGGCGTGGCCATTGGCCCACGGCCCGCGATACTCCGGCCAGTCGGCGAACCCTGGCAGCGCGCCGAGCAGGACGAACAGGGCGATCAATTTATGGGTGGCAGTCATGGTGTGACGGCGGAACTTTTACGCAATTCCGGCTGGAGAAACAATGGAGATCGTCAGATCGGTCCGACGCGTCCGGCGCGGCGGATTAGTCGGGCGGCTCGCCTCGTGGGATTCCAGAGCGCGGCGGGTGCAGTTCACAAACCAGTTGCCCGGCCACCCACACCTTCCGCCGCGAAACACCCGCCGCGACGCAAGGTTCAACCGGCTTGGACCCACAACAAACTCGCAGCGCTGGCGGCGTGGACCGTGACGGCATCGAGGCGGGCGGGGATAAGACAGAAGCCGCCGGGTGAAAGTTCGACCAGCCCACCCATCGCCGCGACTCGCAACTGCCCGTGCAAGCTGGCGAGAATTTGCATCGTTCGAGGTCTTAATTCAGCGGCAGATCCTTCGGCGAGTTGCCAGGATTCGACCGTGAACAGCTCGTCCTGAACAAGTTCACGGCGCTGAAGATTCGCGTCGCCGGAGGTTTCACCTTGCACCAAACCCGGCTCGAAGTCATTGAAGTCAATACTCGCCACTGATTGCGCCACATGCAGTTCCCGCGGTTGGCCATCCAAGCCGACCCGATTCCAGTCGAAGACGCGATACGTCGTGTCGGAGTTCTGCTGAATCTCGAATATCACCAGGCCCGCGCCAATGGCGTGGACGCGACCGCTGGGGAGGAACATGGTGTCGCCGCTCCGCACGGGGATGCGATGAAAGCAGTCGGCCACTGACCCATCGTGGAGTTGGCGCTCGAATTCGGCGCGCGTGACGCTGGGTTTCAGGCCCACGTACAATTCGGCACCAGGCGCTGCATCGGCGATGTGCCAAAGCTCGGTCTTGGGTTCGCCACCCAATTGGGCGGCGCGGTGGGCAGGCGGATGGACTTGCAGTGAAAGTTTTTCCTGCGCATCGAGCAGCTTGATGAGCAGCGGGAAGCGGCCATTGAGGGCGTGCGCAGCACCCAGCAATTCGGTGGCTTGGTTTTCCATCAGCCAACGGAGGTTTTTGCCGGCGAGCGGGCCATTGGCAATGACGCTGGCGTCGCC
Organism: uncultured Verrucomicrobiota bacterium; assembly: GCA_903828255.1. GTDB lineage: Bacteria > Verrucomicrobiota > Verrucomicrobiia > Limisphaerales > JADLHS01 > CAIKLQ01. The sequence continues at coordinate 19,470 of CAIKLQ010000983.1, read as the reverse complement.
GGGTCGGTCGCTGATTTCCCATGATTCGCCGATGGGTCGGTTGGGGGGCAATTGCTTACCGTAGAGCCGCGCCAGATTTCGCCCGCCCCAGATGCGCTCCTTGAAGATCGGGTGGAAGGTGAGGGGATAGAGCACGGCGGATTTAAGATTTTCGATTGGCGAGGCGGACTTGCTCCGGTGGTTAGTTGGCTCAAGCGGCTGGAGCCATCGGGATCGCTCTTGACGCCTTTCTAACCGGTTTTTTTGCGGCTTCCTTCTCCGCTGGCGTGGGCGGTTTCTCGAGGAAATGGCCGTGGGCGCGGAACTTTTCGTAACGCTTTTTCAGTAGCTCGGCGCAAGACAGCGCGACCAGTTGCGTGAGATGTTTCAGCAGATGTTCCTTGAGCATCCGGGCGGCGCTGACCGGGTCATTGTGCGCACCACCGAGCGGTTCGGGGATGATTTCGTCCACGAGTTTCAACTGAAGCAGGTCCTTCGCGGTGATTTTGAGCGCGGCGGCGGCTTTGGCGGCGGCGGAGCGGTCCTTCCAGAGAATCGCCGCGCAGCCTTCTGGGCTGATGACGGAGTAGTAGGCGTTTTCCAGAATCAACACGCGGTCTGCCACCCCGATGCCCAGCGCTCCGCCCGAACCGCCTTCGCCGATGACACAGGCGATGATGGGCACGTTGAGCAAGGTCATCTCGCGTAGATTCACCGCGATGGCCTCGGCGATGTGCCGCTCCTCCGCCCCGATGCCGGGATACGCGCCCGCCGTGTCAATGAGGGTGATGATCGGCAGGCCGAATTTGTCCGCCAGCCGCATGAGCCGCATGGCTTTGCGGTAGCCCTCGGGGTGGGCGGAGCCGAAGTTGCGCAGGATATTTTCCTTTGTGTCCCGGCCCTTTTGCGTGCCCAGCACCAACACCCTGTAATCGCCCAGTTTGGCAAAGCCCGCGACGATAGCGCGGTCTTCGGCGTAAAGCCGGTCGCCGTGCAGTTCGTGAAAATCAGAGAACGTCTCCCGGATGTAATCCAGCGTGTAAGGCCGTTTCGGATGGCGAGCGAGTTGGACCCGCTGCCAAGCGGTGAGGTTGAGGAAAATCTGCCGCCGGGTTTCCTCGATCTTGACTTCGATGAGCTTGATCTCCGCTTCGAAGTTGAGGGCCAAGCTCTCAGGGTGTTTTCTGAGATCCTCAAGCTTGTGTTGCAGTTCGATGATCGGCTTTTCGAAATCGAGCTGATGTTTCATGGCGGCAGTCTAGGCGGGGCAGGGCGGGGCAGGCAACGTTGAATTCGGCCCGACCCGGGCAAAAAAATCGGAGGGCCGGATGACTCCGGCCCCCCTTGGTGACGAGGTTTATACGCCCTCACCCGAAGCGCTCAGAAGGGCAGCGCGGTCAACTTGGAGGTCGCTGTTCGAACCGCGCTGCGAGCAAAACCTCTATGCCAACCCTAAACGAACAGCGAAATTCTTCGTTCCAACCAATGAGATACTCCAGCGAGGTGTTTTGTTCAAATTTATTTTACTGTCCGGAGGGGTAACGTGAGTTCGGAGCTCAAAGTGCAATTCCTTGGAGGGGAGTAATCCGGGGCAAGGTTTCCCGCGGAAACTGCCGTTTCCTGAGCAATGAGAGGGGAAAACGAGGCGCGCGCGCGAGGTTCGCTCACGCGGAAAGGGCGGCTTTTTAGCCTCCGCCCAGCCGAATGTCCGTGAAGATTTTTGTGGTTGGTCGTGAGCGCAGCACCCGGGCGAGCGGGGTTTGGCCCTCGGGGCGCAGAGATTCGCGCAACGCCGCTTCCTTTCCCGCCCCGGAGACGAGCACCCAAACCCGCCGTGCCGCCGCAATCGTAGGATACCCCAGCGTGATTCGGCACGGCGGCGGCTTGCTCGCCATGACGGCGCGGTAAACGGACTTGCTCGCCATCAATGTCTCCGACTCGCCAGGAAAGAGCGAGGCGACGTGCCCGTCTTCGCCCATGCCGAGGAGGATCAAGTCCAGCACCGGTTGGCTGTCCTCATTGAGGGGCGCGAGGCGGCAAAGCTCGACCTCGGCTTCCGCCACCGCAGATTCGATGGAAGCTTCGCCGCGGAGACGGTGGATTTGCGCTTCTTCGATTCGCAGCGGCTTGAGCAATAACTCTTGCGCCACGCGAAAATTGCTTTCGGCATCGTCCGGCGGCACGAGTCGCTCATCGCCCCAGAAAAAATGCACGCTGCGCAACAAGCCCTCGCTCGCGCTCGTTGCGCCCGCCACGGCCGAGAAAAACGCTTTCGCGATGCGCCCACCGGAAAGCGCGACACAGTAATGCTCGCCCCTGCCACTTTGCGCCGCGATTTCCTCCAGCCACGCCTGCCCAACTGCCTGAGCCAGCGCGCGGTCGTCCGGGAACGCAATCAGTTCGAAGTTGACCATGCCGGGAGTTACGCGCCTCTCGCGCCGCCGATCTTCACTTCGGTCTTGATCGAATTAGCGATGTAGCACTGCTCGTGCGCGAGGAGGTGAAAAAGTTTTTCGTCCGCAGGCGGGGGGAGTTTTGGGCCGCTATAAGCGATTCTCGGATTCAGCGTGATAAAACTGATCCACGGCACGCCTTGCTCGTTCTTGGTCATCGTGCCGAAAGCCTTGTCCTCGTAACAGTCCACTTGGAATCCATGTCTGGAAGCCACGTAAAGAAACGTGAGCAGGTGACAGCTTGAAACTGCGGCCCCGAACGCCTCCTCCGGGTCAACGTGCGCCGGATTGGAATACGGCGCGGGCACGACCGAGGGCGAAGGCGACGCCGGCACGGTCATTCCGCCATCGAAACTCCACATGTGCTCGTGTGAGTATTTTCCCTTGAGAAAGTCTTCGCCCGAGCGCTCCCAGTGGATCGTTGCGGGGTGTTCGGACATTGGCGATTGGCTCGTTGAGGTTGGCGATCGGCTATCACTTCACCGGCTGTGGATCGCGCCAGACGTGGCCGGCTTGTGCGAGTAACTCTTCGGCGGCGATCGGCCCCCAGGTTCCAGCGGCATAAAACTCGCGGTTCGTTAGCGGCTTGCCTTCCCAACCTGCCCGGATAGCGTCCGCGATTTGCCACGCGGTTTCCACTTCGTCGCGGCGGATAAAGAGCGTCGCGTCGCCAGCCACGGCTTCGAGCAGGAGCCGCTCGTAGGCTTCCGGCGTGTAGGCGCCAAACTCCGAATCGTAGCTGAAATGCATCCGAACCGGACGCACGCCGAGGCTCGGGCCGGGCACTTTGCCGTTGAAGCGAATCGAAATCCCTTCGTTTGGTTGGAGGCGTAGGGTGAGCGCGTTTGGATCCAGCTTGCCGCCGCTAGCCGCCGAGAACAGCACCTGCGGCGTGGGGCGGAACTGGATCCGCACTTCGCTCGCGCCGAGCGGCAGGCATTTGCCAGTGCGCAAATAAAACGGCACGCCCGACCAACGCCAGTTATCCACGAAAAACTTCGCCGCGACGTAAGTTTCCACGTTCGAGTCGGGCTGCACCTTGATTTCTTGGCGATAGCCGACCTGTGGCTGGCCGCTCATCACGCCCGCGAAGTATTGCCCGCGCACGACCTGCTTGGCCACGTCCTCGGGCTTGAGGGCGCGGATGGACTTGAGCAACTTCACTTTCTCGTCGCGGATGGACTCCGCTTCGAGCGAAACCGGCGGCTCCATGGCGACGAGCGAGAGCACTTGCAGGAGGTGGTTTTGCACCATGTCGCGCAACGCCCCCGCTTCCTCGTAATATCCGCCGCGGCCGCCGACGCTGTGCTTCTCGCTCACGGTAATCTGCACATGATCCACCGAGTCGCGATTCCAAAGCCGCTCGAAAATCGAGTTCGAGAAACGAAACATCAAAATGTTCTGGACCGTTTCCTTGCCGAGATAATGGTCAATGCGAAACACCTGCTGCTCGTGCGCGAAACGGGTCAGTTCATTGTTCAATGTTTGCGCGGAAGCAAGGTCGTGGCCGAAAGGCTTCTCGACGACGAGCCGTTGCCAGCCTGCACCGCCATTGCGCTCCAGCAGCTTCGCGTTGTGCAACTGCTCGGCCACTTCGCCGAACTGGCTAGGGGACGTGGCTAAATAGAAAAGCAAATTGTTCCGCAAGGCCGGATTGCCGAAGCCGTTCAGGGTTTGCTCCAGCTTCGCGTAGGCCGCGGTGTCCGTCAGGTCGCCCATGCAATACACCAGATTCTTCGCGAACTCGGTCCACACGGCCTCGTCCACCGGTTGGGTGCGCGAGAACTGATCCAGCGCCGTGCGCAACTCCGCGCGCCAGGAGTCATCCGTCTTCTCGCGGCGCGCGAAGCCGATAACGCGGAATGCCGACGGCAATTGCTGGTCCTTGAACAAATGGTAGAGCGCGGGGATGAGCTTGCGCGCCGTCAAGTCGCCGCTGGCGCCGAAGATGACGATGGAGCACGGGGCCACGGCTTTGCGTTCCGCCGCGGAACGGCAGGCCATGAGTTCGTCCAGTTGGCTGGAGGTGTTCACGCCGGGAGTTTGCGTTGGGTGCGGCTGGAATTCAACGCTTCTCGTCAATGGACTCAGCCGCTGACAAATTTGGACTCTCCCGGCGGACCGTGATCCCTTCCAGTCGCCACCGGGACCGACAGGGCTCAGGAGGCCCTGATCGCCGCGGCCGGGGGCCTGAAATGAAAAAAAATGATGAAACTCGGACGGCAAGAAACGGCGTCATTCCAGCCAAAAAGTGGTTGGCTTCCATTCTCAGCAACGTCATAGTCAACACCAATTTATGGCTACTAAACCAATCAGATTCCGATCCGTTCTCACTCTCGCAATGCTCGGTTTGACGTTCGCGGCCAGCGCGAGCGAAGCCGACATCAACATTCCCGACCTGACCGCCGTCAAATTCGCCGGGCTTGGCGGCGTCAGTGGTCACACGCTAATGATGCTGGGCATCGTGGTCTGCGCCATCGGCGCTTTGTTCGGCGTCGTGCAATACCTGCAGACCAAGGCGCTGCCCGTTCACGAAAGCATGGCCAGGGTTTCCCACAGCATCTACGAAACCTGCAAAACCTATTTGTTCACGCAGGGAAAATTGCTCGCCATCCTCTGGTTGCTGATCGCGGGCTGCATGATTGTTTATTTCAAATTTCTTCAGGGCAACACGCTGGGCCATGTGCTGGTCATCCTGCTGGCTTCCATCCTGGGCATTCTGGGTTCCTACGGGGTGGCGTGGTTCGGTATTCGCATCAACACCATCTCCAATTCCCGCACCGCCTTCTCCGCGCTCAAAGGCAACCCCTTCGCCACGCTCTGCATCCCGCTGCGATCCGGCATGAGCATCGGACTGCTGCTCGTCGCGGTGGAATTGTTCTTCATGATCTGCATTCTGATGTTTCTGCCGCGCGAACTCGTCGGCCCCTGCTTTATTGGTTTCGCCATCGGCGAATCACTGGGCGCGTCGGTGCTTCGTATCTGCGGGGGAATCTTCACCAAGATTGCCGACATCGGCTCGGACTTGATGAAAATCGTCTTCAAGCTGCCCGAAGATGATCCGAAGAATCCCGGCGTGATCGCCGATTGCACCGGCGACAACGCGGGTGACTCGGTCGGCCCGACTGCGGACGGTTTTGAAACCTACGGCGTGACTGGGGTGGCCCTGATCGCGTTTCTTGCCCTGGCGCTGGCAAAGAGTCCCGCGGTTTGCGCCACGCTCATCATCTGGTTGTTCGTTATGCGCGCGTTGATGATTGTGACGTCGCTGGCTTCTTACTTCGTGAATGAATTCATCAGCAAGGCCATGTTTGGCAACAAGAAGGATTTCGACTTTGAAGCCCCGCTGACGCATCTCGTCTGGATTACCTCGGCGGTGTCCATCCTCGTCACGTTCGTCGCGAGCAAACTGTTGCTCGGCGATTTCGCCTTCAACGGCGTGGCGCAACCGGCGCTCTGGTGGGTGCTGTCCGCCATCATCAGTTGCGGCACGGTGGCCGGGGCGTTGATTCCGGAATTCACCAAAATCTTCGTCAGTACCAACTCCCGGCATGTGCGGGAAGTGACCAATTGTTCCAAGCACGGCGGGGCCTCGTTGAACATCCTGTCAGGTTTTGTGGCGGGGAATTTCTCCGCTTTCTGGATGGGGCTGGTCATCATGCTCCTCATGTTCGGGGCCTGGCAGTTTTCCACCAATCCGGCGTTGATGGCCATCATGCCGGCGCAGTTCGCCTTCGCCACGCCGATCTTCGCCTTTGGGCTCGTGGCCTTCGGCTTTCTCGGCATGGGACCTGTGACCATCGCCGTGGACAGCTACGGCCCAGTCACGGACAACGCGCAATCGGTTTACGAGTTGAGTCAGATCGAAGGTCACAGTGAAGCGGACCGGAAGCGCGCCGGAGAGCAGATCAAGCGGGACTTCGGCTTCGTTCCCGATTTCGAGAACGCCAAGTATCAACTCGAAAAAGGTGACGGTGCGGGCAACACCTTCAAAGCCACGGCCAAGCCCGTGCTCATCGGCACGGCCGTCGTCGGCGCGACCACGATGGTGTTCGGAATCATCATGCTCCTCGAAAATATGTTTGGTGGCGTGGTGGGCAAGCTCTCCATCGTGCAGCCCGAAATCATCCTCGGCATCGTCATGGGCGGTTCGGTGATCTATTGGTTCACTGGCGCGTCCTGCCAGGCGGTCGTGACCGGCGCTTATCGCGCGGTGGTTTACATCAAGGAAAACATGAAACTGGACTCCACCACGGCGTCGGAGAAGGACAGCAAGGAAGTCGTCCGCATCTGCACCGTCTATGCGCAGAAAGGCATGTGGAACATCTTCATCGTCGTGTTCTGCTTCGCGCTGGCGCTGCCGTTCTTCAATCCCTACTTCTTTATCGGCTACCTGATCGGCATTGCCTTCTTCGGATTGTTCCAAGCCATCTTCATGGCCAACGCGGGCGGCGCGTGGGACAACGCCAAAAAGATCGTGGAAGTGGACATGCGCCAGAAGGGCACCGAACTGCACGCCGCCACCGTCGTCGGCGACACCGTGGGCGATCCGTTCAAAGACACCTCCTCCGTGGCGTTGAATCCCGTGATCAAGTTCACCACGCTGTTTGGATTGCTCGCGGTGGAAATCGCCGTAACCATGCAGAATCAGGGGGTCAAGACGGCCATCGGCGCGTTCTTCTTCCTGGTCGCACTCGTCTTCGTCTATCGCTCGTTCTACAACATGAGGATTCCCGAGGACAAGTAAGGGGACGCGAAATTGACGGAGATTTTCATCCGGCCGGAGCGGGCTTTCCCCTCCGGCCTTTTTCTTGCCTGCTCATTCGCAGAACCATGCAGCGGCAAAGGCAGACCGATCAATCATTCTGTCAATGATACTCTTGCACCGTCTTCACCGCGTAGCCGCTTTTCTTGAGCGCGGCGATGCCTAGCGCCGCGGCCTTCGCGCCGCTGAGGGTGGTCATGATGGGCGTGCCGGTGTAAATCGCGGTGGTGCGGATTTTCACTTCGTCGGCGCGCGGGGACTGGCCGGCGGGCGTGTTGATGATGAGTTGAACTTCCTTGTTCTTCATCAGGTCCACGGCGTTGGGCCGGCCCTCGGACATCTTGTGGATGCGCTCCACGGTCAGGCCCGCCTTCTCCAGCGCCATCGCGGTGCCGCCCGTGGCGACGAGTTGGAAACCCAGCCGCACATACTCCCGCGCCACGTCCACGGCCTCGGCTTTGTGCGCGTCGCTCACGCTGATGAAGACGCGCCCGCCTAGCGGCAACGGCGCGTTCGCCGCCATCTGTGACTTCGCGTAGGCGATGCCCAGATCAGCATCTAGGCCCATGACTTCGCCGGTGGAACGCATCTCCGGCGAGAGCAAAATATCCTGCCCGTGAAAGCGGTTGAACGGGAAAACGGATTCCTTCACCGCCCAATACTTCGGCCAAATTTCCTCGGTGAAACCGAGTTCCTTCAAAGTTTTTCCGGCCATGACTTTCGCGGCGAGTTTGGCCAGCGGGAAACCAATCGCCTTGCTCACGAACGGCACGGTGCGCGAGGCGCGCGGGTTCACTTCAAGAACGTAAACCGTTTCCCCCTTCACGGCGTATTGCACGTTCATCAAGCCGATGACCTTCAACTCGCGCGCCATGGCGTGAGTGTATTCGCGAATGGTCTGAATCACCTCCTGCGAAAGCGTGTGCGGTGGCAACACCATCGCTGCGTCGCCAGAGTGAACGCCCGCGAACTCGATGTGCTCCAGCACGCCGCCAAGGACAATCGTGCCGTCCGCCGGGTTTTCAAACTGGCCCACGTCCGTGATGCAATCCACGTCCACCTCGGCTGCATCCTCCAAGAATTTGTCCACCAGCACGGGTCGCTCGGGCGACGCTTCGACCGCGAAGCGCATGTAGTGCGACAGTTCGGCGTCCGAATAAACAATTTGCATCGCCCGTCCCCCCAGCACGAAGCTTGGGCGCACCAGCACCGGATAACCCAACCGCTTCGACGCCACGAGCGCTTCGGCTTCGTTGGTGGCGAGGCCATTCGGGGGTTGCGGGATGTTGAGCTTGGTGAGCATCGCCGCGAACAGCTTGCGGTCCTCGGCGACCTCGATGCTCTGCGGCGATGTGCCGATGATGTTGACGCCATTCTTCTGGAGGCCGAGCGCGAGATTCAGCGGCGTCTGTCCGCCGAATTGCGCGATGGCGCCCCAGCATTTCTCCCGCTCGTAAATGTGCAGCACGTCCTCCAGCGTGAGCGGCTCGAAGAAGAGCTTGTCGCTCGTGTCGTAATCAGTGGAAACCGTCTCGGGGTTCGAGTTCACCATGATCGTCTCGAAACCATCCTCCTTGAGCGCGAACGCGGCGTGAACGCAGCAGTAATCGAACTCGATGCCCTGCCCGATGCGATTCGGCCCGCCGCCCAGAATCATCACTTTCTTGGCCGTGTTGCCCTTCACCTCGTCATCACCGCGGTCGTAAGTGGAGTAGTAATACGGCGTGTAAGCCTCGAACTCGGCGGCGCAGGTGTCCACCAGCCGATAACTCGGCACGAGGCCGAGGCGCTTGCGCTCGGCACGCACGGCGTCCTCAGTGGTGCCGGTCAAATGCGCGATCTGCCGGTCGGAAAAACCGAGCGACTTGGCTTTGGCTAACTTCTCTGCGTTCATTCGTTTCGGGTAAACAATTTATCCTGCAAAGCAAACCGCAACCGGGCGTAAGTGTCGAGTAGGAATGGAATGTGGCGCCGTCAGCTTGATTGAAAAACCTGCACCCCCTCCCGACGGTATGAACGCATAGAACGGTTGGTGCAATGACGACACTCGTGGGCTGTGGTTATCTGTTTGGGCGGGTCTTTCGAGTATTCAGTGCAAACCAGGCGATAATAGGCATCCCAACTTCTCCCCGACGACCTCCGCGGAACGGTTGGCCGCCGTTCACCCTTTCTCCGCGCACGCGCGGTTGGCTCCAGATTACTTCCTGACTCACTCGCACAGCATCGTCATTTTGAGCCAGGAAGTCTGGCGAAGGCGCGCCGTCAGTGGTAGAGTCCGGCAACCAAATGGTCACCAACATGAATTCACGCGCGTTCCACAGTTTCTGGCTCAGCCTCGTCCTCGCGACCAGCGCTCCGGCGTCCCCCAATCTTGATCTGGCCCACAAGTTGAACGAAGCGTTCGTCGAGGTCGCGGAGAAAGTCTCCCCCAGCGTCGTCGTCATCACGGTCACGCAAAAACCCGGCACGGCGACCTTTGATTCGATCGCTGACTCTGAAGACGGCGTGACGCCGCGCGAGTTTTGGCGGAAATTTCACCAGCAATTTGAAGACACGCCGATGGAGAAACTTGTCGGGCAAGGCTCGGGCGTCATCATCCGTTCCAATGGGTTCATCCTCACGAACCGCCACGTCGTCGAGGATGCGGAAAAAATCCAGGTGCGGCTCCGGGACGGTCGCACCTTTGAAGCCACCGTGCAGGGCGTGGACAAGAATTCCGACGTCGCCGTGCTCAAGATCGAGACCAAGGGGTTGCCGGTCGCGAAGTTCGCCAGTTCCGCCAAGACCCGCGTGGGGGAATTCGCCATCGCCATCGGCGCGCCGTTCAGCCTGGATTACTCGGTCACGTTCGGCCATGTCAGCGCCAAGGGACGTTCCAACATCGTGCCCGCGTATTCCGGCGGCAGCATGTTGGATCAGGATTTCATCCAGACCGACGCCAACATCAATCCCGGTAACAGCGGCGGCCCGCTCGTGAACATTGACGGCGAGATCATCGGCATCAACACCCTCATCCGCGGCCTGCGCACAGGGATTGGTTTTGCCATCCCGAGCGATCTCGCCCGGGAAGTTTCGGAGCAACTCATCACCGCCGGAAAATTCACCCGCAGTTGGCTTGGCCTGAGCATTCTTGGGTTGAAAGAAGACTCGGAAGAGCGCCAACTCGTCAAGGGCGTGGACAACGGCGTGTTGGTTCGTGGAATTGTCCCCAACGGCCCCTCCGCCCGTTCCGAGTTGCGGGTCGGCGACGTGATCACGAAGGTGGATGGACAACGGGTGGCTAGTTCGCAGGAACTGCGCAACCAGGTGCGCGGGAAGAAAATCGGTCGGCCCGTCACGCTGGAGGTGTTTCGCGGGGACAAGACCCTCCACATCAGCGTGTCACCGGGGGAGTATCCGGAAGCGCCAACCGCAGTCGTCGCCAGATTGAAACCGCGCGGCGTTCAAGCCGCCGATCTGGGGTTGGAAATTCAATGGCTCAACGCCGACACCGCGAAAAAGTTCAGCGTCAAGCTAACGGATGGCGTCATCGTAACGCAGGTGACGCCGGGCGGGCTGGCCGAGAAAGAGGGGATCAAGCTGGGCGACATCATCACCGCGGCGAACCAGGAACGCACCTTCAGCCCGGCGCAATTTCGTGACGCCCTGCGTGGCGCAGATTTGAAAAAGGGCGTTTTGCTGGAAATAGCCAGCGGAGAAACCCGGCGCACGGAAACGCTCAAGGCCGGCGAGTAGCGCCTGGCAACCGCCGAGGCGAGGAGGCGGACGGGTCAGCAACCAAGGAAATCCACTGCCGCACGTCGGCGGCTGCTCAACATTGTTTGGAGACAACCCGCGGTGTCGAGAGCACCGGAAAAGTGCGACTATACGCCCTTGCCCGCTGGCGGAGAAGCGGAAGGCGAACAAGCCGGAGGCTTTGTCTCCACCGGGTTATTCCGTCGAAAACAACAGGGAAACCTTCAATACCCCAGGGTGAGTTTATAGCGCAGTATGTTGGCGCACCGAACCGTATCAATCGAAGTCTTGGTCCGCCAGCCCTGGCAACACATCTCGCCGGCCACGCTTTTTTTCTTGGTCGCCACCGCTTTGGCGAGCGGCGCGCTCAGATCGAAATCCCCGCGGACACATTCATTGTTTGGGCAACTGAATGAAAACGCCGACTTCGCGTTGGCGATGTTGACCGAGTATTTGATCTGGCTGGTGCGCGTGACGCCCTCGGGATTGTAAAACGCCAAGTCCACCGTCAGCGCTTTCAACTGCTTGAAGCGGTCCGCGACACTGGCGGAGGCTTGGATGCGCACTTCTTCCTGCATGCGATATTCCGCGCGAGGGCCGGTTCTTTGATGATGCACAGTATTTTGATCTTTCTAAATCAGTTAAGGGCGCAGCCTAACAGGTCGGAAGCCTGCCGTCTGTAATAATCGGGCGCCAGTTTGATTGGTTGGATTCGAGCCGAAGCGACGGGTTGCGGGTCCGAGGGCCAACGCTTCCCCCAGACAATCTCAGTCGCGGTGCGCAAAGTCGTTTACCACGGCCCCGGGGTTCGGCAAACTGCTACCCGCCATGTCATGAAGTTGAAAATCTCCCGCCCGGTTCGCCAGCGACGTTGCGATCCGCAACCGACGAACCGCACCAATTCCATGCCCCCAAAAACAATTATCTTCCTCTTCGACGTGGACAACACGCTGCTCGACAGCGATCGCATCACCGCCGACCTCCGGCGTCATCTCCAACACGAAGTCGGCCCCGAACGCGCCCAACACTATTGGACCTTCTTCGAGCAACTCCGCGCCGAACTGGGTTACGCCGACTACCTCGGCGCGTTGCAACGCTATCGCCGCGAATATCCGCGCGACCCGCGCCTGCTCACCGTCTCCAAATTCCTCATCAATTATCCCTTCGCCAACCGCCTTTATCCGAATGCACTCGACGCGATTGACCATGTCAAACAGTGGGGGCTAGCGGTCATCCTCTCGGACGGCGACGTCGTCTTCCAGCCGCGCAAAGTGGAACGCTCCGGCCTGTTCGAGGCCGTGGACAGCCACGCGCTCATTTACGTCCACAAGGAAATGGAACTCGACGATGTGGCGCAGCGTTATCCGGCGGACCATTACGTGATGGTGGACGACAAGCTGCGCATCTTGGCGGCGATGAAGAAAATCTGGGGCAGACGTTTGACGACCGTTTTCCCGCGCCAAGGCCGCTACGCGCAGGATCCCCAAGCCATCGCCACCTATCCGGCGGCGGACCTCACCATCGAGCGTATCGGCGATTTGGTCAATTACCCCTTACCGGCTTTGCTCGGTACGGCGAACTCCACCCCTGCAATATAACCGCCTCATTTCCCTTCGCCCGGCCAGACGGGCCGATGGCGAGGATTCTCGCCCTTGAAGTCACCCAAGCTTGACCAATAAAGCCGCCGCCCCAAGTCCACTTCCGCCACCGCCACCGTGCCCCATTCCTTTGCCTGGGCGAGGACTTGTCCCTCACGGTCATAGATCGCAGAGATCATCCAGTTGCTCTCGCTGCCAGTGTAGGTGCTGCTGACGAGAAAGATGTGGTTCTCACACGCCCGTGCCGCGGCAAGCAGCGGATTGCAACCCGCGACCGGGAACGCAATCACCTCCGCGCCGCGAATGCTCAATTGCCGCGCCGGCTCCGGGAAAAATCCATCGTAGCAAATCATGATGCCCACCTTACCGAAGCGCGTATCGAACACCGGATACTCGTGGCCTGGCGTGACGCCCGCCTCGATCTCCGTGCGCGGCAAGGTGACCTTGCGATACTTGCCGATGAGTTTTCCGTCCGGCCCGAGGAGGACGCCGGTGTTATAGACCAGATGTTTCTCGCGCTCCACCAAACCCACCACAAGATAAACCCCGTGTTTGCGCGCCAATTCGCCGAAGTATCCGGTTGATGGCCCGGGAATCGGCTCGGCGGCTTCGACGTAGGAGAGTCCGTTTCCGGTTTGCGTGATGGTTTCCGGCAATACGAGCAGATCGGCTTGCTGTCGCGCCGCTTCCTCGATGAACGGCGCGAACTGACGGCAACTATCCATCGCCGTCTTCCCACCTTTGGGGATGAAATGCACCGTGGCCAGGCGGACTTTGCGCGGCAACGGAGGCGAGGTTTCAGTCAACGCAATCTCGCTCCATTCCACCTGCGCGTGCGGCGCCCACCGGAAACAGAGCTCGATGATGGCCGCTGCCGCCTTCGCCGGCGCTTGATAAACATCCGCGACTTCCGTCCAGCCCCGGGAATCGGTGGCCCGATCCGGTGGATATTCCGGTTCGGCGAGGGGCGGCACGCCGGGCGCGTAGCTCTTGGCCCCGGGCGCATCGTGGTAAACGGGACGGCCCTGGGCATCGCGCCAAAGAATTCGCACCAACGCACTGCGCCGGGGCCACGCCACATTCTCCAACCGCCGCCGCGCCCGGAAGCTGTAATACCGGCCCCCCTGGACCGGAAATGTTTTGGTCCAATGACCATCCAGTCCCTCGCGATTATCGGCGCGGATGATAAGGCTGCCGCCGTGGTTAGGTCCGCCATTTTTCTTGAACACAAACCCGGGCCGGATTTCTTCGCGTTGCGCGACGCCTTGCCAGCCGTCAGCATCGGGCCGTGGTTGCGGAGCGTTCGCTCCTGTCAAACTGCTGCCAGCGATGGCCAACAGCGTTGCAAAAAGAAGTGTGTTCCGTTTGTTCATAGCGCTCTTTCGTCCATATCCAGGCAGGTGCAAAACAGAATCCCGGTCAAACGCAGCGGTGCCGAGCTCGCGGAACGGTTCATTCAATTCGTTCCCTTCACGGGTCAGCCCGCCAGCCATTTGTCCCGGTGTTCGGCAACGAAGGGGTCATCGCTCAAATGCGGATAAGCGCGGCACACGCGATCAATTTCTTCGCGCTGGCCGGCGCTGAGGGTTTCGTTCGGGTCGAGACACCAGATGCCTTCAAGCAAGCCCTGACGGCGTAGAATTTCATGAAGGCCGGGAATACAGCCGTTGAAACTGTTCGCCGCATCGAAGAAGGCGGCGTTGCAATCTGTGACTTCGCCGGCGCGGCGCAGGAGCTCGGACGAAATCGGTCCGCCGTTGCCCTCTCGGCGGCGACATTCGGCATGCAACTCCACCGCACGCTTGGTCCACACCGCCCAATGACCGAGCAACCCGCCCACGATCCGGCGCTCCACAGTTTTGTCGCCGACGCGGAAGCGGAAGGGCGTGAGCAGGTCGAGGACGAGGTTGTCGTCGTTGCCGGTGTACAGCGCGATGTCGTTGCGCCCAGACTCGACCACCGCGCGCACCACGGCGAGGGTTTGATAGCGATTGAACGGCGCGATCTTGATGGCGACGATGTTCGGGATCTCGGCAAAGCGCCGCCAGAAGGAAAACGGCAGCCCGCGCCCGCCCACCGCCGGTTGCAGGTAGAACCCGAACAGCGGGATGATTTCCGCGACGGTTCGACAATGCGCAAGCAACTCATCCTCGCTCGCGTCCCGCAACGCACCAAGCGAGAGTAATCCGGCGTGAAAGCCGAGTTCCCGCGCGAGCGTGGCTTCCGCAACCGCCTGTTTGGTCTGCCCGCAGACGCCAGCGATGGCTATCCGCGCACGAGGCGGATTCCCTCTCCCCTTCGGAAGGGGAGAGGGCCAGGGTGAGGGGTCGGGCGAGGACTCACCGACGGCGTGAGTTTTCCCCCTCACCCCAACCCTCTCCCCTTCTGCGGGGGAGAGGGAGAATCCTTCGCACGTTTTGTCGTCCTGTCGTCCACCGCACGCAGCCCTCAGTATCTCCTCGGCCGCCAGCTCCAGCACCGGACGCAACAAACCCACCTTCGCATCACGGATCGCGAACTGTGTGGTGTGAACCCCCACCGCCAAGCCGCCTGCGCCGGCGGCAAGGTAGTAGCGCAACAAGGCGCGTTGCCGGCGCTCGTCCAACCGTCGTTGGGAATTCAAGGCCAGCGGGCAGGCGGGAATTGCCAGCCCTTTTCCCAACCGCGTCCGCACTTGTTCAGTAGTTGCCATCGCGCACCTCGAAATGGGTTGGCCGGCCCAGGTCGCGACCACCTTGTTTGACCCATTGCGCAGTCCAGCGGAGAGCCGATTCCATCGGCGTCGGCGGCGAACCCAGCGCGGCGCAGAGCTTTGAAGAATTCCCGAGGAGGGCCGTGCCCGACTCATTGCCGGAAAAAGTGGGCGGGCGGTCGAGCAGTTCGCCAAGCCGGGTGGCGATCTCGCGGACAGAAAAGACCTCTGGTCGGCACAAGTTCCACGCGCTCACGGGCGACGCAGCCAGCGGCAGGCTGCGCAGAATCAGTTCATTGGCGTCGCCCTGCCAGATACAGTTGAACGCACCGTTGCCCAGCGGGAGCGATTCGCCGGCCCAGATTTTCCGCGCCAGGTCGGCGATCACGCCATAGCGCAACTCGACCGCGTAGAACAGCCGGAGCAGCGCAAGCGGCGTGGCTTGGCGCTGGGAGTAGAACTCGAAAATGCGTTCGCGCCCCACGGCGGCGTTCGCGTATTCGCCGAGCGGCGTGAGCGGATCGGTTTCCAGCGAGCCGCCCCGGCTCACCTCGTTTTGCGGATAAACGTTGCCGGTGGAGAGCGCGACGATGCGACTACGCGGAAAGCGCTCGCAGACGCGCGCCGGGACAAGCGTATTGATCGCCCAGGTCGCCGCCGGGTTTTGCGCGGTGCCGAACTTGAGGCCGACTAGGTAGATAATGTTCTCCGCGTCCGGCAGCCGGGCAACCGCGTCAGAGTCCAGCAGATCACAACTCAAAGTCGCTACGCCGCGCGCTTCCAGCCATTGGCGGGAAGCGGCATTGCTGAACCGGCTGGCGGCAATCACGTCGAGCTGTTGCCCAGCGGCATCGGCGGCCCGGCGCGCAAGCCCGGCCAGCGTCGGCCCCATCTTGCCGCCCGCGCCCAGGACCAGCAGCGGACTGGAAACGGTTTTGATAAACTCGACCAATTGCGGACTGGGGCGCGTCAAGACCTCGTCCAACTCCGCTTCCGTGCGGATGGTTTCGGGCAGTCCGGCTGCAGGCTCGGCGGCGATGGTTGGAACAGTTTGCTGCACGGCGTCGAGGAATACGCGATCACGGAGGCTGGCGCAATCGTTCCATTTCTTGAAAGCAATTTTCGCCACCACAGACCCCTCTCGACCTGGCGCGCGGCAATGAAGGCCCTGCCCGGGAACTGAAGCAGCTCGGCGCGGAGATTCAAAGGCGCTTGCCCCCACGCCACTGGCTGGCCATGCTGGCGCACCGATGAAAGCCATCAACTCTTGGGCGCTGATCCTTCTTTGTTTCACCTCCGTCTTCGCCGCGGAACAGTCGGAGCCTGGGAAATTCGAGTCGCTCGGCATTCCGGTGCGGAAGGGTGGATTGATGGGCTGCATCGTCGGGCCGAACGGGCGCGGCGGCGAGGCGCTCTATTTCAACTTCAACCAGATCAGCGGCAAACTCTTTCTCGTGCAGGTGGACCCGGACACCGGCGAGGCGCGGCAGTTCAACGCGCCGCAAGGTCCGGGCGCGTGGGCGCTGATCGCCGGGCCGGATGAAAGAATCTATCTCGGCACGTGGGACGGCGCGCTGATTCTGCGCTTTGATCCGAAGCAGCCGGACAAGGGAATTGAAGTCGTCGGCAAGCCTTCGCCCACCGAGGAATATCTCTGGCAATACGACACCGGCAAGGACGGCAAACTCTACGCCTGCACGTATCCCCAGGCGAAACTCGTGAGCTTCGATCCCAAGACCGGCGCGATGGAAGACTTGGGCCGATTGCACCCGACGGAAATGTATTCGCGCACCCTCGCCGTCGGGCCGAGCGGCAAAGTGTTTGTCGGTATTGGTCCGGAGAAAGGCGATCTCGTCGTGTTCGATCCGGCGACAAAGAAATCCCACAGTCTGCTGACGCCGGAGTTGCGAGCCACCAGCGGTTGGAGCAACGCGGGGGGCTTCGTGGGCGTTTCGCGCCGCAGCGATGGAAATGTCTATGCGGAGTTCGGCACGAATCTCATGCGTTGCGACGAGGAATCCCTGACCCGCGTGGCCAGCGCGCCCGAACGCCCCAAAATGAAACTGCGCGATGGCCGGGTCATCACGACGTTCGAGCGCGGAAAGTTCACGGTGCTCGATCCAGCCAGCGGCAAGAGTGTCGAGCGCACCTTCAAGTATGCTGGCAATGGCGATCACATTTTTGTCGTCGGGGTTGGGCCTTCGAACTGCGTGTATGGCAGCACGGTCATGCCGTTGGAGGTTTTCCGCTACGACCCGCGCAACGGCGGCAGCGAAGACCTGGGCGCGATGCCAGGCGGCGAGGTTTATTCGATGATCGAGGACCGGCAGAAGCTCTATCTCTGTTACTACGGCGGCTCGGTGATGAATCTCTACGATCCCGCCAAACCGTTCTGGAAATTCGGCAGCGAAGCGGATTGCAACCCGGTGTCCTTCGGTGGCGTGGGCGAGGGCCACCTGCGTCCGCGCGCGATGATTCGCGGGCCGGCCGATTTGATCTACATCGGCAGCGAGCCGCCCTACGGACAACTCGGCGGCGCGATGGGCGTTTGGGATCCGCGGCAAAACAAGACCGTCGAAAACTACCGGCACATCGTGACGAACCAGAGCATCGTCTCGCTCGCCTGGGAGCCGAAGAGCGGATTGATCTTCGGCGGCAGCGCCACCGTGGGCGGCGGCGGCACGCGGCCCAGCGAGACGGAGGCAAAGTTTTTCGCGTTCGACCCGAAACAGAAGAAGAAAGTATTTGAGGCGGCGCTGGTGCCGGGCGCAATCAAATATCCAGCCACGTTTGCGACAGCAGGAAAAGTGTTCACGTCAGTCGGCGACAAGTTAATCGAGTTCGACCCGCAAACGATGAAAGTGGTGAAAACGATTCCGCTGCCCGGCGCGCAGGCGGAAATCTCTTTGGGCCAGGACCGGAGCGGCAAGCTGGTCGGGCTTACGAACAAGGGCGTTTATGTTCTCGATCCGGAGAAGAGTGAGTTGGTTCACACCGCCGCGGCCCCTGTGCCCGTGAGTTGCGGCTTTGCGCTCGTGGATGGCGTTGTGTATTTTGGCTCGAAAGCTGAACTGTGGCGATACCGGTTGCCCGGTGGCTTCGGAAAGAACTAAACCTATGAAAACGCCCCATTCTCCCGCGGCCTTGCGCCGGGGGTTCACCTTGATCGAACTCCTGGTCGTCATCGCGATCATCGCCATTCTCGCCGCGATGCTGCTGCCCGCATTGTCCAAGGCGAAAGACAAAGCGATGCGCACCACCTGCGTGAACAACAACAAGCAACTCGGACTCGCCATGAACATGTACGCCACCGACAACCGGGAATTTCTCCCCTACCCGAATTGGGGCGGGCCGAATCAACCGAACGGGTCTCCCGGCCCAGGCTGGCTCTACACGCCGGAGGGCGGTGGCCCGCCTAACCTGGCTTCGGCGACTTACACCAACTCGCCGATCGCGGCCTACAAGACCGGCTTGTATTTCCAGTATATGTCCAACCCGAAGTCGTTCATGTGCCCGCGCGATACCAAGAGCAAGTATTTCTCCCAACGGGCGAACCAGATGTCCTCCTACATCATGAACGGCGCCGTCTGCGGCTTCAACAGCGATCCTTTTCGCAGCGCCCGAATCACGCAGGTCTGGAACACCATGTGTTATATCCAGTGGGAGCCAGACGAAAACCTGGGCGGCATCGGCGCGTTTGCCTACAACGACGCCAGCAGTTTTCCGGACCACAACGAAGGCGTCGGCCGGTTGCACGGCTCGGGCGCGATCATTCAGGCCGTGGGTGGGCACGTCTTGTATATCACCTTCAAGCAGTTCACCACGGAACAGAACAATCCCGCCAAGGGTTTGCTCTGGTGGAATCCGTGGAGCGGCAACGGCCACTGAAAACCCGATGGTTCTCCGCGGGCGAATTTTTTCTCCCGGCGGCGGACTTCCTAAAACTTCGCTCCTGACGAAACATGCGCCTGCTCGAACCCCTGGCCCGCCGGTTTGCCGCGCCGAAACTGACCCGCGGACGCATGGCGCTCGCCCTGTCGGTCGCCGTGGTCGCCGACGGCCTCCAACTGCTTCTGGGCCCAATGGGCTGGGTTGTCGCGGATGAGATCATTGACGTGGTGGCAATGGTTTTGACCTCGTTGGTGTTGGGTTTCCACCTGCTGCTGTTGCCGACGTTCGTGGTGGAGTTTATTCCCGTCGCGGACATGCTGCCGTCGTGGACGGCGTGTGTGGTCGCGGTCATCGCCT
>CAIKLQ010000982.1 GCA_903828255.1 uncultured Verrucomicrobiota bacterium | reverse complement strand
CCGGCTACCTCAGCAAGCTGGAGGGGCCCTTCCGGGGGCCGGGGGAGGCGGTGCTGACGAAGGAGGGGCTGGTCCTGCGGTCGGGGGCCGACAAGAGCCTGGTGCTGTCGCTGGCCTGGACGAACGTGGGGGCGTGCCGCAAGGCGTCCATGAGCCTCTTCAGATCGGGGTCGCCAACGCCTTTCTCGGCTGAGGCGTTCGGAAGTGCGCCGAGAGCATAGACCTGCCCGCCTGCTTGGGCAAAATCCACGATACGCTTCGCCACCGCTAGGGGCAGGAGCTTGAGCGGCGGCAGGATCAGCGTCGAGAAGGAGAAGGTGCCATAAGCCAAAGCCGTGCCATTAACATCCATTTTCTCCAAGTAATGGCTGTCCGCGACGAGGTGATCAATGCGGGCGGCGAACAAGGATTGCATCGCCGCAGAGTAGGCGTCGTCGATGGCCGTGATCTCATTTGCACGGGAAAACTTAACTGAGCCGGCATTGTCGATGTGCGGCTGGGGCTGGGCGCGGTCGAAAAAAGAATCGCCGACGAGAGCCCAGACGCTGTCCATGGGACAAAGGATCAGAACGTCCGCCATGAGCCGTCCATGGTCGTTAACATGGCAGGCCCGACGCGCGAAGTCGCTCCAGAGGTGGAGGTGGCGCCAATAAGGGTTCCACTCGAAGAAGTCGGGGGGATAACTGGCCTTGCGGAGTTCGCGGCTCGAGTTGACGCCGTGCGGGATCAGATGAGTAAGCCCTTGGGCGACCGCGGAGTTGGCCGCCGTCTTCAACTCTGCGGGCGTGAGGTGCCAGCCGGCGATGCCGAGCAGTTCGCACATGAACTGGCGACCTTCGAATTCGCAGACCGACTGGGTCTCCTTGAAAAAGCGCGGGTTGTGAATGGTCCGAAAAAGCGCATCGGTGCCAGGCATCGAGTAGGAGCGCTGGGCGCCCATGAAGTTGGCGACATAAGCGGCCTGCAGAAAAAGCCCCTCCTCCCAGAAATGGCAGGTCATGAACAGGCCGCGCTCGCGACACCACTGATCCAGCGGGGTGAAGAGACAATCCACATAAAGACGCCCGACGACGTCGAACCAGTCCCAGCGGGCCTTGGCCCAGAGGCCCTCGGCATCCTCCTCGACCAGCAGAGGCATGCGCAGCCGGATGTCCACGCCCTTACTCGTGAGGTAGTCTTTAGCCAAGTCCTCAGCCCAGGCGATTTTGTAGCCAAAGCTCCCCTCGAAATCGAAGAATACCCCCTGCATCGTCTTGCCGAAATGACGTGAGAATAGTTGCTCGTATTTGTCGTTCTCCAGCTTTAGCCAGGGCTCCGCAAGGCGTCGGTCGAGGAAGTTAATGACATACTGGCGGACCTCGTGGTACTTGGCGAAGGCGTATACGCGCCAGGTGCCGTCAGACGGCGCCATCCAGGGGCCGGGTTCGACCAGCTTCAGCGTCGAGGAGAGGAGGCGTTTATTGGCGTCGAGCCGTGCCGCGACGGCGAAGAAGCAATCAGGGACTTCGGTCGTCGCGTCCTCCTGAACATCTTGGGTGGTCCAGGAGAGGGATGCGGATTTGAGCTCGGGACAGGTTGGCAGCGGGGCGCCGCCTACCGGGAACTTAGGGTATTCGGGGTGGTCGGGCAGTAGGTATTTGTCGGGAAAGCAGGGATCGCCCATGGTGTAGGTGACGCGCGCCCCGGCTTGCTCGGAGGCCTCGACGGACGCTTGGAAGCACGCATACCAGTCATCCGAAAGCCAGAGCGGCGTCTGGGATTCGTAATGGCGGGCGTGAATATAGCCCGGGTTCAATCCTTGCGCGGCCATATCCTTGGCCATCTCGGCGAAGTGGGCGGGAGTTTTCAACTCCTCCGCTTGCCCGTTCCAAAACCAAAAGGCGTGCGGAGCGTAGGAAATATCCGGCTGGTTGAATTGGCTGTCGGGATTCGCCGCCATCGGCGCGACCAAGTTGCCGGTTCGGTTGGAAAATTCAGTTTTCATTTTATAAGCGTGAGTTGAACCATGAAGAGCATGATGAAATAGAAGGAAGGATGCTGGCGGGCAGGATACAGTTTGCTGATGCGGAAACGCGCGCGAGTGCGACGGTAAGACGGACGGTGGGAAAACGCTGACCCATATTGAGGCGTGAGATACCGATGTAAAAAAACGGGTGCGCCTATGGCTGCTTCGGCCGGGTCCACTGGGGGTTGTCAAAGATGATGGTGCCGTTGTAATCCGTCGGCTTGTCATCGGGATCGGTGAGCCAAAAGCGAGTTGGCAATGCCCAGTCGTCGGTGCGGAACGGCGCGGCGGGAAGCCCGATTCGAGCGGGTGCGACGGGCTTGTTATAGAGATCGCACTCAGGGTTCATCGCCCATCCATAACGGACAGCTGCCGGGGCGGGTACTTTCTCGCTGCGCACGACCACGGTATCTCCATCGATTATTGCCTCGGCTGCATAGAATTTTTTATCGGTCCCGGCTATGATGAAGCTAGGTAAGATTCCGTCCTTTGCCATGAGCCCGTCGCCGACATTGGAGAAGCTCAGGACGATCCGGTCGCCGTCGATCTTCATGGATTGGTACATCGGACTGCACACGACTTTTTCACCGTACACCTGCTGACGGGCAATGAGCGCCAGACGGTGCCCTACGTCCTGCTTATTTGTGGGGTGGATGTTGTTGCGATCGCCTAGCCCCACCGTGACGGCCATGCCGGTGGCGGGGATTGCGAGCGCAGCACGCTGCGACTCTCGAACGAGCGCCCAGCTTCGCTCGTTGTAGGTGATACGCGGGCGCTGTTGAATATCGTCTCCGTAATCAGGCAGCTGGACGAAAAGAAAAGGAAACTCGCGGCCCCAGAGCTTTCTCCACGATTCGATCATCGTCTGGAATTTTTTATGGTAGGCAAACCCATCGCGGTCATTGGATTCGCCCTGATACCAGACGACGCCGCGGAACGCCAAGGGAGCAAGCGGAAGCAACTCTTTTTCGTAGAGGAAGGTAGGGGCAAAGACGTGGCCTGGACGCGGAGGAATGGCGATTCCCTGCGCCTTGGCTTTGGCGGATTCCTCATACCAAGAGGCCAGAGATTTTTTGGCCGAATTGCGGCACCATTCGTAGTTTATGCGATCCAGCCAGTCGCCTTCAATCACCGTGCGCAGCTGCGGATCGGCAGACAACGCCTCGCGGCTCGTCCATGACTCGGCAGGCGATCCCCCGACCGCGTTGTTGATGAGGCCAACGGGAACTTTCTGTGTTTCGTTAAGTTCCCGCCCGAAGAAATAGCCGACCGCGGAGAACTCCTTGGCGCTCTCGGGACTAGAGGCGGCCCAGGTCGCGGTGAAAAATGGCTCGTTTCCGAGGAGGCGTTCCGTCTCTTTTTTGGTGTAAGGTTTGCCTGTCCATGTCGCACCTTTCATATTGAAGAGGCGGATAAACGGATGGTTGGCGTTCTCGACTTCCGTATACGAGTTATTGCCCTGCTTGAGCATGAACTCCATGTTCGACTGGCCGGAGCAGATCCACACTTCGCCCACAAGCACGTCGGCCAGTTTGAGCGTGTTCTCGCCTTGGACTGCCAGGTCAAGCCCCTGGGCGCTGGTCGAAAGCGGATCTAACTTCACCATCCACTTGCCGCCTGCGTCCGTTTTGGCTTCGCGGGTCTGCGATTGAAATGTCACCTTGACGGCCTCGCCAGGATTCCCCGTTCCCCACACCGGCACCGGCATATCGCGCTGTAGCACCATGTGGTCCTGGAATACCGGGGCGAGCTTGACTTCGGCCAAGGTGGAGCTGGCAAGTGCGCAAACACACAAGGCTGTCCACGCGTGCGCTGTGATGCTGAACATCTGAGCACGCCGCGCGAAAAAAAAGCGAGGGGGGTAGGTTGTCATGTGTTGGTGTGGTTGGTTCTTCAAGTGTTTGTTGGGTAGACTGATCGGTTTGTGAATTCGGATTTCATTTTATAGTGTGAGTTTAACCGTGAAGAGCATGATGAACCAAGTCGGAGGGACCTCAGCCGTAACGATGCAGTTGGAT
>CAIKLQ010000981.1 GCA_903828255.1 uncultured Verrucomicrobiota bacterium | reverse complement strand
GGTTGGTGGCAAATCAAGCGCTGCCTTGTTGAAGCAGGTTTGGAAAAGCAGCGGCTGAAGGAAATTGAAGAAATCAAACAACAACTGGGAGCGGAGATAAGCAAGGAAGCTCTGAATCTGGGTATTGTCGCTTCCGCCTGATTTGATGTCGGATACTTGTGCCGGTGGGTTCAAACAGCTCTGCGCTTCGAACCCCGGAATTGTCGTGGCGGTAGTGGCACGGACGCCCCGCCGGTGCGATTCGAACCACACAGGCAAGACGCCCGTGCCACTACCTGGGTTCAGGGAGCGGATTCCACCCGGTAAAGGTGTGTCCTGGTTCTCAGGAAGAGCGCTTTTCCGGAGACCGCCGGCGAAGCCATGAAACCCGCCGCGAGGGTGTTGGTCGCCAGCACTTCCAGCGCGCGACCCGGTTTGATCACGGTTGTAGTGCCGTCCTGATCGAAAAGATAAATGCGCCCGTCGGCGTAGATTGGCGACGCGGCGTATTTGCCGCCGACGCGCTCGGTCCAGACGGTTTGTCCGGTGGCGGCTTCGAGGCAGGTGACAAAGCTCTCCTCCGCCGCCGTGTAAATCAGACCGTCCACGAGCAGCGGCGAGGCATACTTGCCGATGTGCGTCTTGAGTTTCCAAACCACGCCGGTTTCCGTCACGTCGCCGTGGCCGTCCGTCTTCACGGCCCAGAGTTCCTTCTTCGTCAAGCCGGTGACGATGAAAGCCAGGCCGTTGTCGAAAAGCGGCCGCGGAGCCCCCGACCAGTCGGGGTATTGAACCCGCCAGAGTTCCTGCCCCGTCCGGGGATCATAGCCGTAGGCCGCCTTCGCCCCGGAACTGAGCAATTGCGGTTTCCCCCCAACGGTCACGAGCAGCGGCGTGCTGTGGGCTTTGCGCAAATCCCCGTCCTTCGCCATCGGGCCGGGGACAGTCTCGTCATTCCAAGCGACGGAGCGATTTGTTTTCCAGACGGTCGCGCCGGTCTGTTTGTCGAGGGCGGCAAGGTATTGCAGATCGGCACCGTCGAAAGTCAGAATCACGAGATTCTCGAACAGCACCACGGACGACGACGGCCCGCGGTAATGCCGGCACGGCAGATCGTCGCGTTTCCAGAGCACCTTGCCCGACTTCGTGTCCAAACACGCTGTGCCCGCGCTGCCGAAGTGAACATAAACCCGGCCCGGCTCAATCGCCGGCGACGGCGTTGCGTAAGAATTCATCGAAGCCCCGTTGCCGAGCGGCTCCGGACTGTCGTGGTGAAACACCTTTTCGTTGAAGACTTCCTTTCCGGTTTTCGCGTCCACGCAGATCGCAAAACAGTCGCGGCCATCTTCCGTCGCCGTGGTCAGCCAGACTTGGCCACCCATCACGACCGGCGCGGACCATCCGCGAAACGGGATCGCCGTTTTCCATTTGATATTGTTCGTCTCGCTCCAGTGGAGCGGCAAGCCGAGGGGTTTGGGGTCGCCCGGGGCGGAGGCGTGGCCATCGCCCCGCGGGCCGCGGAATTCGGGCCAGTCGGCGTAGGTAGCCAACCCGCCCAAGGTCAAAAAAATCAGCAGAAAAGTGCGTTTCATGGCCGCAGGATGATCTGGCGGGTGCGGGCTGTCAATTGAGGGGTGAGCCCTACCGGCAGGGCTGTGACCGTCCGACTGGGCCGACAGAATTCTGCGACCACCGGCAACTCAGCCGAGGCTCACCCCGCCCCGCCAACCATCGCCGCCAGCTCCCGCACCCGCGCCACCACTACCTCCGCAATGTGCGGATCCGTGCCCACGGCGGGCGAATACCAGAGCAATTTCCCGTTTCGCTCCGTGGGATTGCGCCACGTTAACTGGCCGGCGGCCAATCGTTGCTTCACGAGTCGCTCCGGTTCACCCAGCAACACCGGAATGTCCTCCACCACATGCAAGCCGTCGCTCAGGAAAAACGGCACCACGACCAAGTTTCTGGTCTGAGCCAGCGAGTAACACTCAGCGATGCGCGGGTCTTCCTCCATGAAGATCGCGTGGACGCCGGCGTAGAGTTGCTTCGCCCGAATCAACTCGACCTGCCGTTCGATGGACTGCCGGGATTTCTTGTTCCGGTCCGTGCCGTGCCCGGCGATGAAGAGCGTGAGGTCTTTGGGCTTGGGGGCGCGGGGAAAAGGAGATTGCGCCACCACGTCGCCGGCGCGGGCCAGCAACACGCTGGTCATACTTTCGTGGGTGCCGATCGGCTTGCAGTAAAAAAGTCTGGCGTCTGAAGTCTGGAGTCTGGAGTCGGCGCCGAACCCCAGTTCGCGCGGAATCACACCCGCGCTGAAGTAGCCTTCGCTAAGGAAGAGCGGCACGATAAAAACGCGCGGGGCTTTGATTTCGACAAGCACCGCCTGCACCCGCGGCTCCTGCTTCCAGAACGCCTCGCGCACTTCGGCAAACAAGCCGCGGCGCCGCAACTCCGCCGCATGCTGGTACACCGGTGCGGCGGAGTTCTCATTCTGCGTCGTACCATGGCCCAACAGCACGAGGGCGGCGGTGGAAAAGTTTTCGCGGTTCACGCGGGAGGGTTAGCTGGGTTCGCTCTCAGGCGCAAGCCGTCCGCGCAATTACGAGCCTCCTCCTTACCCACAAGGCTGCGCGTCCCGCAAATTGCTGCCGCGATCTCATGCCGCCGTGCGAAAAAGCAGGAGCCAGCGCGCCGCACTCCAAAGGCTGCGCCCGATCCGTTAGGCGCATGTGGATTTTCGGCACCTCATCACGGCGCTGCGGCGCAAGCTCGGGGTCTTCCTGCACTACCGCCATTGAGAGGCGTTGTATCGTGTTGCTTCGGCAAACATGCATACTCAGGCTTTTGGGGCTTGGTCAGCGCGCTGCGGATCGCCTACACCAGCCATCGTCTTAGGGGGTGCTCTTAAGCCGGAAGAAGCGCGAAGTTGCCGCGGTCGGTTGCGTGGCAACGCGGCGGTCGCCGGCCACGAACACCGGGGCGGTTGAGTTTGACCAGGTGTTGAGGTTCGGCAGCGTGGTGGTTTGTTGCAGCACGAAGTTTGAATTTGCCGCCGGCCAGGAAAGTTCGATCGCGCTGTTGGTGATGGTGGATTTGATCTCCAGCCGGGGTATGCCCGCGTGGAGGATGCGCACCCGCTTAGTGCCTTGCAGCCCCAGCACGAGCAGGCCGCGCGCGGAATCAAATTGGTGTGGCCACACTATTGGCGCATTGGTGCCATCAATGATCACGCCGGGCACGCTGGTGAAGCCGCCCAGTAATACCCAGGTCTGGCTCGCCGCCCAGTTGGTGAGGGTGAATGTGACTGAGTCCTGAGACTGGACTACGTCGCCGAGTTCGCCGGGCGCGTGAAGGAAAAGACCGTGCTGGCGCCAGGCGGAGAAACTGTAAGGACGCGCGCCGGTGTAGAGTTGGGTAGCCTGTGATTGGAGGGTGCCCGGATTGATGGCGGGGCCCTCACTCACCTGGTTTTGGAGGAGGTAGAAATCCGGCAACAGACCTTGGCGGGTCGCGTCGGTCGGCGACCAGGCTTGCTGGGTGCCTGAGGCGGCGATGCCGTCGGCGATTTGCTGCCACGGACTGGCGGGGTCCAGTCGCGCGAGTTGATGCAGTGCTTCGGCATAGACTAATCCGCACCATTGCACGGGCACGCCAAACCACGGTCCTATCCACTGCGTCGCGCCGAACACTGGGATAGTGGCGTAAAGGCCGACCGCGCCCGGCACTGGCGGCGTCAGGTAAACAAACGGCACGCCCGTCCATGCCCAATAGCGCGCCTGCTCCAGCATGTCTGGATCGCCGGTGACTTGATAGCCGCGGAGGTGGGTAAGGACTAGGTAAGCCGAAGCCAATATGTCCGGGGTGTGCAACGGTACCTCCCAGGTTTGCGCACCGCGCGGAACGGTGTTCCGGAACTTGGCCAGCGCGCGGAGCTGGCTTAGCCCGGTGTCAATTAGCGCGCGGTCGCCAGCGAACAAGGCTTTGTCGAGCAGCGACCACACTACGTCGGCGGTAAGGCCGTTGGCGTCCGGCGCGTAATGCGTTGACCCAAGGTCTAGCCCCCCGGCAGGTGGGACGTATAGGACGCTCCCATCGGGTTGAAACCGTCCTAGCAGGCCCTGGGCGTCGGTCTTGGCCTGGGTGGCGTTTTGCAGTACCGCCCCAAAGATCAAGGCCGGCAAGGGATACCGGACGTGGCCGACTGCGTAGTTGTTGTAGCGGGTCGGGCTAGGGACCTGGGCGAGCACCATGGCCGCGACATTAGAAAGCTGCGCCGACAGTAACGGCTCGCTCACGCGTTCCGCCAACCACCGCATCCAAACGGCCGCATCGGCGGCGGGTTGCGCGCCGAATCCCGGCCACACGGCGTGGCGGATCAGGTTGTTGGTCCGGATGTCCGAATCCAGCCAGGCGTGCGCCGCATTGCGGAAGTAGTTCGAGGCCGTAAGTGCAGCGGCCGGCACCGGCGGCAACCCGTGGAGCGCGACATATTGCTGTACGGCTGGGATGACAGTGTCTCCGTGGCCCGCGACGAGGGTGCCGCGCGCGATGAAGGTTTCGTTCGAGTGTAACATCCGGGGCGAGTAGGGCAGGAGGTTGCCCTCTTCCCGGTTGAACCCGTCGGAGCCGGGGCAGAGCAAGCCTAGCAGGTGGCCGCCGGAGTTGAACTGGCGATCGGGCGAATCGAACACCGGCGCGAGGTCGGGCTGCGGTTCCCAAATCAATCCGAGGCAATGGTTGCTGGCGGCGATAGCCATGAGTGGCAGGGTGATCTTCTTTCCATCCGGAACGAGCCGCCGGGCCGCAGCACCGATCGCGTCCAGTTCCGAACTGCTGGGTTCGTTCTCCAGATACTCGAGGCCGGCAAGGAGTCCCTGAGACTTGTTGGTGCCATGGCTACCGGCACCTACCAGCAGGGTAAAGGCCGGCAGGTAGAGTAGTTGCCGGTCGCGATCCGTGCTGACACGCGCTTCCACCGCGATAGCATTGGGCGAATTTGAGGTGAAGCGCTGTTCGATCTGCCAGCGCGCGCCGTCACTATCGGTGGCTTCACTTCGCAGCGCAAAGCCGTTGCTGAGGGTCTGCGAGGTTATTAGCCGAGTCGGCAAATTGCCATACGGCAGCCACCGGGCTTGGTTGCCGAACACATAGCCCAGCAATGCCTCGGGGTTGCCGGCGGCGACCGGTTGCCCGGCGAAGCTGACTCTAAACGCGCCCAGCGCATCGGGGTTGTGCGCCAGTTCCAATTCACCACTAGTCAGGCGGAACGCATTACTGCCGATGATGGGGAGGGTAGGAGTGGGCCACGCGGGCGGCGGATAGATCACGCGCTCCTCGAACCAGATCCGGGCCAGCGTGCAGGTGCCGCTGGCTCCCGGAGGATCGAAGCGCAACTGCCAACCGGCTCCCAATGCGGGGATCGGCACCAGGGCTTCCTGCCAACCACCTCCCGATACATAGAACCTCACTGAGTTCGCTTCCGTGGGGCCGGATTGGTAATAAAACATCTGGGCCGTACCTGGCTGATCGGATTTCAGCCGCACGCGCAGCCAGAGCAGCTTTCCGGCGGGATAGTCGCGCGCCGGACCGGCCATATACGGATCGCTGCCGGAGAGGGTGATGACCAAGCCGTTCGTGGTCGGGGTGAGCGAGGCAATGTCGTGTTGAGCGGTCCAACTCGTCGCATCGGGGACAGTAGCCAGGTCAAAATCGGGAAAGGCGCTGCGAGTCTCGAAACGCAAGGAGGCGAGCGTGGCGGTGCCGCTGATGCCGGGGGGATCCACCCGCATCCGATAGCCTGACCCGAGTGCCGGGATAGGCACGCGGCCTTCGGTCCACTGGCCCGCCGGGACCGTGAAGCGCACCGACGCGGCCTCCGTGGCTACGTTGCTGAAGTAAAACACCTGGCACGAGCCGGCAGCGTCGCTGAGCATTTTGAGCCGGAGCCAGAGCGGCCCGCCGGCGGGATAATCTCGCGGCGGACCTTCGGTGAAAGGGTCGCCGCCACTAATCTGGACTAACAGCCCAGTGCTGGTGGTGACAAGCGAACTGATGTCGTGGGTGGGGCTCCAGCCAGCGCTGTCGGCCAGGTTGGTGAAATCGAACGCGGGCAGCGGCTGGGCGATGGCCCGGCCCCATAGCAGCAGACTGAGCGCTAGTAATTCGAGCCGGCGAAGGGGCCGACCGGCAACTGCCTTGAGGCGAGAGTTCATCACAGATTCCATGTCGCATGGTGCCGCACATTGGGTTGGTATGTAAAGGGTGCGGCGAGTGCCTTGCTTCCGCTGCGGGGGCGTATTGCATTTAGGAGTCGGCTCCCCGTCCAGATGAGCAGGGGACGTTGGAGGTTGCAACTCCTCACGAACTGGCGCTGGTGTACCGGCGGACGGACTTGCGCCAGAACCATTCGGAGGCGAGCGCGCACAGCGCCCCCATGCCAAGCAGCACCAACACCGGGCCGCTGGATTGGAGTTTAGCGGTGAGCAAACGCACGGGCACGTTCGTGACGAGGAGCATCGGCAGCGCAAAGGTGAACACGGCGCGGAAGACTCCGTTGCCAAAGGCTTCGTCGGGCATGCGCGCGATTTGAAAGAGGTTGTAGTAGCCATGGACTACCCCTTGCGCACGCACGGTCCAAAAGCTGATGCTTGCGAGCATGAACATGAGTGAGTAGTGAATGAGAATGCCGATGGCGCACAACGCCCCGAAGCCGAGCACTTGCGCAAGGGTAGGGGATAGGTGCAGTTGCCGCATGGCATAAGCGATTACTGCGACGGAAAACGAGGCGTTGACAAAGCCTCCCAAGTCCACCTGGCGCAGCGAGAGGACGAAGCGGGTGTTGACCGGCAATAGGAGGAGGAAATCCAATTTGCCCGTGCGGATCAGTTCGGAGAGGTTGGAGCAGTTGATAAGGAAGAAGGCCTGGAATATCTGCTGAATGAAGTGGCTCGCGCCGACCAGCATCACCACCTGCCATTTTGTCCACGAGCCGATGGCGTCGGTGTGCAGGTAGAGGACGCCGATAAAACTGAGTTGCAGTCCAAACCACAGGACTTCGACAATGATCCAGAGGAGGAAGTTGCCCTTGAACATGGTCTCGCGCGTGACGGAGTTTTTCCAGAGGGCGGCGTAAATCGTGAGGTAACGTTTCAAGGTCATAGCCAGTTTGACAGAGTTGGGTTGATCACTTGTTGCCCGGCCAGCGTGGAGTCAATCCTCGCCCCGGTCCTCGCCCTTTCGGAAAGGGAGAGGGAGAATCGCCGCCAGATGGCGGGCGATTTCAGCGCTCCCCTTAGCGTCTGTTTGAAAAGTAGCCGCCGCCGCAAGGAGGCTCTAACTTTTGACCGCATTGGTCGTCTAGCTCCGCAATAACCAAGAGATTTAAGCGTCCTTACGTCGGCGGCGACGACCGAAATTGGAGTTTTCAAACAGGCTCTTAGCCAATTCGGCGCTAGCCTCCAGACTTTAGACTTCAGGCTCATGTTTCATCCTCCGACGGCGGCGTATTTTTTGATGCCCCGATTCCAGGCGAACCGCGCGAGGCTATACCCGAACACGACCCAACCGAGTTGAATCAACAAGCCTTGCGCCAGCGCTGCGCCTGTGACCTTGCCCATGTAAATGCTCACGGGGAAATACAGTTGATAGGGGAACGGCGTGAAGGCGAGCACGCGGGCGATGGCCGGCGGCAGAATGTCGAGCGGGAAGAGGTGTCCGCTGGCGATGTATTCAAAGGCATAGAGGATGAAGATGAACGTGGAGACTTCGAGCACCCAGAAGGCAAGCATGGCCATCGTGTAGGAGAGGAAGAATTGCAGGAGCGCCGTCAGTACCAGCGAGGCGAGGAAACAGCCGAGCGTGGTCCCGTCTGCCGGCAGCACGAAGTATTGGCGCAGCCAGAAAAAGAACAGCGCGAGGGGAAGCACCGCGACGGCGAGGTAGGTAATGCGGCCCGCTACGAAGAGGCACAGCCGAAACCAAAGGTAATCCACGGGCTTGAGGAGGAACTGGCTGATGTTGCCGTCCTTGATGTCGGCGGCGATTTGCCAGTCGTCCTCGTTCACGGCGGTGAGCGCGTCCACGACGGTGACGAGCAGATAGTAAGAAATCATTTCCGCCAGGGTGTAGGAGGAAATGACGGAGTCCGCGCCTTTGGTTGTATAGATGGTGCGCCACAACAAAACCACGGCGGTCAACGGGATGAGGCCGAACAAGGACCGCGCCAGGAAATTGAAGCGGTAGGTCAGGTTGTTCTGAATCCCGATGTTGATGACGTGCCAGTATTTGTTCACAGCGATGAACTTGCCTGAGCGTAGCGGGAGAGCTTGGCGCGGGGAACAGGATTCTCGGGCGGGATTGTTTTGGGAGGCATCAAAACTGCGGGCAACGTAAGCCACTGCGATCCGCCTTGGTTTGTCCGGCGGGGCAAGTTCTGCTCCGGGCGGAATCCGAAAAGACGAGCCGGAGAATCTTGAATCCAGAAACCTACCTGGAAGCAACAGCCGACAGCCTGCATCGTCAAAGATGTTCCCGCCCGGAATAGCCGGAATCCAAGTCGTGCCAGAACTCGATGTCGTCCTCATCGTGTTCCCAGCATAGAAAAACCTCCTTGCCGCCGATGACCGCGGGGAAGTCAATCAGCCCGCGTTCCACGTCCTTGATCTGGATTGCTCGGCGCTGAAATTCGCCCAGGATTTCCTGCATCCCGGCCAGCGTGCGAATCCAGCGATTCACCATGTCGCCGCCGACATCGTGGCCGGGACTCATGAGGGAATTTAGCCGTTTGTCGAAGCGGTCGAGGTCTAGGCGCAGTTCGTTCAGGTGCTTGAGCCATTCGCGCACTTGCGGCAGCAACGCGCGCGCTTCCTCGATCGTGTAATGTTTTTCAAAGCGATATTCCATTCACGGAGCTTTCGGCGGAATTAGTTTCTTCTGGATCACCTCGCTGGCCTCGATTGCCAGGGATTTGCGCCAGGCTTCGTTGGCCTTGTCCGTTTCGCCCAACGCCGAATAGATATCGCCGAGGTGGTCGTAAAGCGTGGCGTCCGGTCCGTCATTCAGGGAAACCGCCTGGAGTTGGTAGTCGAGCGCGTCTTTGGGGCGGTTGAGCTTGAAGAGCACCCAACCCATGCTGTCGAGATAGGCGGCGCTTTTCGGCTCGGCCTTCAGCGCCTTCTCGATCAAGTCCCGCGCGCGCTCCAGATTTTCACCGCGCTCCGCCCACATGTAACCGAGATAGTTTTGCGCTTCGGGAAATTCCGGCTTCAATTCCAGCGCCCGCTCAAAATACTTAACCCCGGCGGGGCGATCCCCCTTGCGCTCGAAGGCGATGCCCACTTCAAAATAAAACTCTGCGGTCAGGCGTTGCGGTTCGCTCGCTTTGGCGATTATTTCCGCCTCGGTGAAATGCTTGAGGGCCTCGGCGAAATTCTTCTGCTTTCCCTGGGCCAGGGCTGCGAGGTATTCGCTCAGGAAATTCTGGGGAAATTTTTCTCCCGCCTGCCGCAACGTGAGCAACGCACCGGCGGCGTCATCCGCCGCGAGTTGGGCGGCCGTAAGATCGTAATAGGCCCGTTGAAAGTTGGGGCGGAAGAGTAGCGCTTTTTGGAAGTGCCCGACGGCGGTCTTCCATTGCTTGTCATCGTAGGCCAGGCTGCCGAGAAAATAATAGGCCTGAGCGTTGCCCGGGTCATCGCGCACGATGGCTTCAAGTTGCGTGCGCGCGGCCTGGCGGTTGTCGTCGCGTAGATAGATGTCGGCCAGCTTTGCCCGGACACTGTCCCGCACCAACGGCAAATCCTCGATCTGCCCGAGCAATTTCAAGTATAGCTGCGTCGCCCGTTGGGTGTCACCGAGCAGGTAAAGTCCGTCAGCCAGATGCAGTCGGGTCTGCGGATCGGCCGGTTGGAGCGCCTCCGCGCGGACGAACATTTCGAGTGCCCGCCCCTGTACGGCCTCGCGCTGCGTGGGAAACTGCGACAGGTAGTGTTGATATAGATCGCCAATGCCCAGCGCGAAATCCGCATCCACGGAATCGAGTTGCCCGGCTTCAGCGAGCAATTTCAGGGCGGCGTCGGGTTGCTTGGCGTGGAGCAAACCGAGGAACAGATTTTGATAGCCGGTCAATTCGCGCGGAGACTTCTTGATCGCCGTGCGGTTCGCGGCTAGGGATTTCTCGGGGCGACCGAGGATCGTGTAAACAGCCCCTAACCGTGCAAAGACTTCACCCCCGGCGCTGCTCCGAGCCGTGGCGGCCTCCAGAAATTCCAGCGCCTGCTCCGGTTGCTTTGCTTGCAACATTCGCCGCGAAACTTCGAGCATTAGGGTCTCGTTGTCCGGATCGTTCAGCGCCGCCCGCTGAAACTCCTGCAAGGCGAGGTCCGTCTCGCCGTTTAATTCATGAACCACTCCGGCGGCGTAGTGGGCGTGTGCGCTGGCCAGCTTGGGCGAACTTGGTTTCCCCGGCGCGCGTTTCGAGGTTGATTTTTTCGGCGGCGACCCCGGAGGGGCAGGCCGGGGATGCTTTGGCACGGTCCGGCAGCCGTTCGCGAGCAGACTGCTCGCGAGCGTGACGACCATCCAGAAGGCGGCTTGCCGTTTCATTGAGTACAACAAATCACGCGTGGCGGCTCCTGTGACAGAGCCGCCCGCGCTGATGATTCACTCCTACCGGCAGCCAGACTACTTCTGCCAGGTACGCTTCTTGTGCCGATTCAATCGCAACTTTTTGCGGCGTTTATGCTTGTTAATTTTCGCCTTGCGGCGCTTTTTGATGGAACCCATAGGTTTTCGCTTCAGTACACTACTTTGTTCAAAGGATACTCCGTGATCCCCTCCGCGCCCGCCCGTTTCAGCGCGGGGATTAATTCCCGCACAACGTGCTCGTCTATGATCGTCTCCACGGCCACCCAGCCGGGGAGACTCAAATTGGATATCGTGGGATTACGCAACGCCGGCAACGTCTTGAGCAACGCTGGCACGTCTTCTTCCCGGATGTTCATCTTCAAGCCGACTTTCGCCTCGGCCTCCAGCGCGCCCTTGAGCAGCAACGCGATGTTTTCAATCTTGTGCCGCTTCCAAGCGTCTTCCCAAGCCTTGGGATTCGCGATCAGGCGGGGCGTCGAAGTCAGCAATGTATCCACGATACGCAGCTTGTTTGCGCGGAGCGACGAGCCGGTTTCGGTCAACTCCACAATCGCGTCCACCAGCTCATGCGCCTTCACCTCGGTCGCGCCCCAAGAAAATTCCACTTCGGCTTTCACGCCCTGCTTGCGCAGATATTTCTTCGTCAGGTTGACGACTTCGGTGGCGATGCGCTTGCCTTGCAAATCTTTTACCGATTGGACTGGCGAATTCTCCGGCACGCACAACACCCAGCGCGCCGGCTGCCGCGTCGCTTTGCTGAACAGAAACTCGCCCACTTCATGAACCTTCGAGCCGTTTTCGACGATCCAGTCCAAGCCCGTGATTCCGCAATCCAGATAACCATGCTCGACGTAGCGGCTGATTTCCTGCGCGCGGATGAGCCGGATCTCCAGTTCCGCATCATCCACGTACGGAATATACGAACGGCTGCTGACCGAGATGTTCCATCCGGCCTTCGCCATCTTCTGCACGGTCGCTTCCTGCAAGCTGCCTTTGGGCAGTCCGAACCTCAAAATCTTCTTACTCGACATAGATTGCTTTACACTCTGACTGCTGCGCCGGGACGCGGGAACACTTCCTCGTCGAAGCTTTCACGCTTGCAGCGCGATTGATTTGCCAAATTTGGAGCGGTAAAGCGAACCTTTTATTTCACAAACACCCAAGTCCCCAAATGCTGAAGCCCCCCAATCGCGTGCTTGGGTGCTTGGATGCTTGGGTATTTCTCCGTTTACGGCCGCCAAATTACCTGTCGTCCCGACACCGAAATCTCGCCGCGCGCAATCGCCGCCACACAGTTTGGATACAATTCGTGCTCCGCCGCGTGAATCCGCGCGTGCAGGGTTTCCGCCGTGTCGCTATCCAGCACCGCCACAGTTTGCTGGCCGATGATCGCGCCCGAATCTACGCCCGCATCCACGAAATGCACCGTGCAACCCGTGACCTTCACGCCGTAATCCAGCGCCTGCTTCCACGCCTCAAGTCCAGGAAATGAGGGCAGCAGCGACGGATGGATGTTCACGATGCGCCCTTCAAAGGCGCGGAGAAAGTCACCTTTTAGGACGCGCATGAAGCCCGCCAGCACGATCAAATCCACTTTTGCGTCCTGCAACGCCGCCACGTAGGCACGCTCGGCATCTTCGTCGAGCTTGGTGCGGAATTTTCCTGGCGCAATGAAACGCGCGGGCAAATTGCGTTGCCGGGTTGCGTCGAGAATGCCGGAGGATTCCACGTCGCTCAGAACGAGCGCAACTTCCGCCGGGCATTTTCCGACGGCAATCGCCTCGGCGATGGCCACGAAGTTTGAGCCTTTGCCCGAGCCGAGCACGCCGAGCCGAAATGTTTTTCCACTGTTCACGCCACAGTCTTACCGATACG
Source organism: uncultured Verrucomicrobiota bacterium (assembly GCA_903828255.1). Taxonomy (GTDB): domain Bacteria; phylum Verrucomicrobiota; class Verrucomicrobiia; order Limisphaerales; family JADLHS01; genus CAIKLQ01. Next base: position 5,534 of record CAIKLQ010000981.1, on the reverse strand, counting down.
GGCCGGCCCACCGCAAGCCTTGCTTAAGAAGCCGCGAGTCTGCGATCGAGCGGTTGAAACAGTTTGCAACCCGATTGGTTTCCACTTCTCACCTGCTTGCGCGCTCGTCCGAGCCGGGCGCGGACCTGCTGGAAGGATTTGAATGGCGCCACCGCGGCCTGCTCTGTCGGCTCAATTTCTTGCCTCAATTCAGCGCTGCGGATGCGGCCACGCTTGAGGTCGGGGGGCGCTACGGCAAGTCGAGAACGTGGCCAATCGTTTCCTCCAAAGCTTCCAAGTCGTCGGTGCTGCGGAAGCCTTTGGCGCTGACGGAACGCTGCTTGTCCACCGCGCGAAGTTGGTCCGGGGACTGGTCGCGCGCGGATCGAACAGTTGCAGCTTACTTCCAATAAAAACTCAACACCTGCACGTCGCGGTTCGGGGCGCGGCCCAGAATGGCGAAGAATTCCCGATGGTAGCCGGCGACGTCCGCGTCCACCTTGACTTCAAAGGTGCTGCTCCGGGTGGAACAGTATCGCGCGGCGAGCCCCACGGCCTGCTGGCTCATGCCCGCCGAACGCAGCGCGCTTTCAATTGTCATTCCGCCCACACCCGCTGGGGTGTCGTCTTCTGTTCCCGGCTGGCCATCAAAGCCCGCGCGAAACTCGATGATCTTGGCGGCGATCAAATCGTCCACAAAAGGAATCATTTGCAACGTCGTTTGCGAGGCCGTGTTGATGTTGATGCGGCCACTGGAAAGCGGCGTGAACAGGTCCACCAACCCGACGGGGTACGAGACTGGACCCGCATTCTGGCCCGCCCGCCGGAATTTGTTTTGAAACGCCGCGGGCGGATGATTCGTCGCTACTCCGCCCCAATAGACTTCCGGGAAGTCCTTGATGCCCTTCACGAGCAGCAACTCGGACAGATCATCCAGCGGCGAGTTCTTGGCATAGTAGGGCGGGTCCTGTGATTGGTAATAACTATTCTCGGCCCCGCCGGTGTGCTCGTTGTTGTCGGGGTCAATCCAATCCAGGATGCAGCCGGTAATCGAAGAGGCATCACCCGCGTCCACGCCCACCAGATGCAGGGCTTGTTCCAGCACCGGTTGGTCGGCGACGTTGATGTTGAACTTCCGCTCCGTGTCCGTGATGGAGATGGAAAACTTGCCGTTACCCAACGCGTAATCCTTCAACGAGATGTTCGCCAGCGTGCTGTTGGAGGTGCCGATCCCGCCCGGCCCGCCGGCCCAAATCTGGTTCAACCCATCGTAAGGTTCACTGCTGATCTTCAATTGCTCGGCCAGGATATAACGGGCGTATTCTACGCCCGAACGCCCCAGCCAGATCAACTCGGTTTCGGAATTCGCGTTCTGGGCGAGCTTCGTTTCCACCTTCATCGAGTAGGCAAACGCGGCGGCTAGAATGGAGAGGACCGTGACCGCGATCATTACGACAATCAGCGCAATGCCCGATTGCCGGGCGCGCGGGGGTTTCGGTTGCGGCTTCACTGCGGGTTGATCCCCCCCGGCGGGTTGAGGCGATTGTTGGGCAGTCCGCCGGGCAAGCCACCGGGCTGTCCGCCGGGGGGCCCGCCGGGCGGCGCGTTGGGGTTGGGCCGCTGCCAGGCACCCGGCACGGCACTTGAAGGGATGGCGATGGTGCGAATGATCTCTTCCTTTACCGTCGAGTAGCTTTCGGTAGGAATGGCCAGCCGCAGGGTCACTTTGACCATCCTCGGCAGTTGATTGGTTTGCGGCCAATTGTCCGTCCAGTCGTTGGCCCGCGAATCCCAGAGATCAAAAATCAAATCCTTGACGTTCCGCGCCAGCACCAGCGGGTGTTGGATTTCATCCTGATCAAAATCCATCAAGATCGGAGTTTGCCGGAGCACAAGTTGGCGCGACGACTCGGGCCCGCTTTCGAGCGCAAACTCGACGCGCCGGACATCGAAATCACCGAACCTTCCGCCGCGTGGAAACGACTTGGGCAGCCGGGCCACAAAGGTCAGCTTGGCGTCGCTGCCGTTTTCCGCGATGAATCCGTAATGCTGCACATCCAATTGGAACGAGCGGGCTGTGGTGAGGGCCTGCTCTATGGTGTGCATCGCCATGCGTTCGCGCTGCACCTCGGCGGTCGCTTTCAAACCTGCTTTCGAACCGCGGAGAATGGCCATGAAAGTCGAATAGATGGCTGTCATCACCAGGCCGAAAATCGCCATGGCCATCATGATCTCGATCAGCGTGAAGCCCCGCCGGGTTCGTCGGGTTGGGGTTTTCATCGGACCATCCCCCGGCTCATGCCGCCCGCCGGCGAGCCGGGGCGGTATAACAGGATGGCGGTCTTCGATTCGATGGGGGAATTGCCGGCGCGCTTTTGCACGAGAATGTCCACCTGGAACAAGGAGTTGGTCGCTACTTCGTAGATGTCGCGCGTCCACCCGTAATCGGGATACATGTCCTCAAAATCGCCAGTTTCCAACTGTTCTGTGAGCTTGTTGGTCAGCGAAATCTGCGCGGCGACCATGCCGGCGTCCACCGTCTTGCGCTGCAACGCGCGGGCGTTGCGCAAGGCCCCGGAAATCACTCCCAGAATCGTGAAGACGGCCATGAAGAAAATGAACATCGCAATCATCACCTCGACCAAGGTGAAGGCGGAATGAGGAATGAAGCATGAAGCCGAGGGACCAGTGGGCGATTTAGCCACCCTACGTTCGGCATTTTTCATGGGGCTTTTCATCGCACGTTGTCCACGCTGGCCAGCCCGGTGGTTACTTCCAGCGTGATTTTCTTCCACTCATTCTGGCTGGAACGCAGCACCAGCGTCAGTTCGTCGCTCGTGCCGTTGGGGTAGAATCGCACCCGCGCCCACTGTGATTCCCGATATTCCGATAGATTGATGTCGAGCATTTCAATGACGAAGTCCTCGGGAATCACCGCCGACTGTCCGGTGCCTGGCGTCACGCTAGGTTGCTCCGGAACGGCTCCCGGGACGCCCGCTCCCGGGGAGGCTTCGCCGCCCGCACCAATTTCCAACCGGCGGTCCAGCGGATGAAAAACCACGTCCGTGGGCGCGCCGAGCAAGATGGCGCGCGCGCGGGCCTTGCTGCAAACTTCCACCACTTCGCTCGTCACCTTCCGCATGCCGTCCTTTTTGAGGAGATGGTAAAGCGTCGGAACGCCCGATGCCACGATGATGCCCATGATGGCGACCACGACCATGATCTCGATGAGAGTGAAGCCGCCACGCTGCTTTGCGCCTGAATCCCCGCCGACTGCGAGGTTTTCCCGGCGCCCGGGTTGTGGGGCCGCCGGGCTTCCGAGCGTCGGAAGTTTCGCCCGCCAACTCCGGTCACCGCATGTCAGCGCCGGTTTCATCAATGGCCCATGGACCCGCCGATATTGGAAATCAGTTTGAACATCGGCATCAGCACGCTCAACAGGAGCAGGCCGACCCCGACCGCCATGAGGATGATCAAGATCGGTTCGATCAACGTCATCGTCACCCGCAACGCCGTGTTCAACTCGCTTTCGTAAGTGTCCGCCACGTTTTTCAACGCCGCCGGCACGTCGCCGGTCTCCTCGCCAATCTTCACGAGGTCCACCATGAGTTGCGGGAAGACTTTGCTCTGCGCCAGCGGTTGCGCGAGCGTCTTGCCGTCCGTGACCGCGTCGCGCGTTTTGCTGATCGCCTCCTTGATTACGCGGTTGGGCATGACCTGCTCGGTGATCTTGAGCGCGGTCAACACTGGCACGCCGTTTTCGAGCAAGGTGGACAGCGTGCGCGCAAACTGGCCGTAGTAATTCAACTTGATCACCTTGCCGACGGCGGGAATCCGCATCTTCCATTCATCCAACCGGCGTTTCCCATACTCGCCGGACTGGAAGCGTTGAAAGGCGATCAAAATCCCCACGCCGGTCAGCAACAGCACCCACCAATAGTTCGTGAAAACATTCCCCACGAAGATCAGGATCTTCGTCGGCAACGGCAACTCGATCGAAAACCCACTGAACAACCCCATGAAATTCGGGAGCATGAAGTAAATGAAGAACAGCACGAGCGCCACGCCCACGCCGCAAACCATCAAGGGGTAGATCGCGGCGGACGTGACCTTGTTTTTGACCTCCGCAAACCGCTCAAAATGCGTCGCCATGCGCCGCAACACTTCCACCAGCGCGCCGGATTGTTCCCCCGCTTTGACCATGTTGACGTAGAGGTCGCTGAAAATATGCGGCTGCTTGGCCATCGAGTCCGACAAGCTGCGCCCCTCCATCACGTCCTGCCGCAAACCCTTGCTCACTTCGGACGGAATGCCCTTGGATTCCAGGTGAACCATGCTGTTCAGCGCGACGGTCAGGGGCATGCCCGCTTGCAGCAGATTCGCCATTTGTTGCGTGTAGGTTGCCAGCTCCTGCAACTTGGGTTTGCGCTTCGAGAGCAGCACCTGGCGCAACGCCGGCGGCAGCATGGCGGCGAACGCTTCCGTGCGGCTGCCTTTCGGCGCGGTGCTCACCACGACGCTGCCTTTGGCGGCATCCACGGCCACGGGGAACAATCCCAGCCGCTCAATCTGCACGAGCGCCGCCGAACGATCGGCGACGTCCAGCACGCCTTGAATCACCTCGCCGCTGCGGCGCCGGGCCTTATATGAGAATTGTGCCATAGCCTGTCTTTCTAAAACCGTTCCGCGAGAAAAGTTTCACGCCTCACGTCTCCCCGTCGCGGGAGGCGGGCTGTGGGTGGCGGGAAGGAACTCCGTTGTCCGCCCCGCCCCTGCGGTACCCTTGCAAATCCAACGTGACGTGAGTGTAGCCGAGTTTCTTCAGTTCCTCCGTGACGCGCGCCGCCGTGCCCGCCGTCAGCAACTGCGGCAATTCCGCCGCGCCGACTTCGATGCGGGCCAGCGCCGTCCGGGCGGAAGTATTTAGGGTTCGGGGTTCAGAATTCAGCGGCCGCTTCGGCAACTGAATACTGAATACCGAATACTGAATACTCAGTTCATGGTGACGAACCCGCACATCGTAAAATCCCAGATCGCGCAACACATATTCCGCCTGCTCGATCATCCGCAGCTTCGCTTCCGTGACCGGCTCGCCGTGGGGGATGCGCGAGCTCAGGCAGGCCATTTGCGGCTTGTCCGCCGTGGGGAGGCCCAGTTGGGCAGACAATTCGCGAATCTCCGCCTTCGTCAAACCCGCTTCCTTGAGCGGTGCGCGCACCTGGAATTCCTGCGCCGCCTGCGCGCCGGGACGGAAATCCCCCACGTCGCTGGCGTTCTCGCCGTAAGCAATCACCGCGAAGCCCTCCGCCTTGGCCAGCGGCGCGAGTTCCTCGAACAATTCGTGTTTGCAGAAATAGCAGCGGTTGACCGGATTGGCGAGATACGCCGCGTTCGCGAACTCCGCCGTGCGAATTACCCGGACGGGAAAACCGAATTGGCGGCCCAACTCCAGCGCCTCCGCCAGTTCACGGCGGGGCAAGCTGGGCGAATCCGCGATGGCCGCCAGCGCCCGTGCGCCCAGTTCATCGTGGGCCACGCGGGCAAGGAACACCGAG
>CAIKLQ010000980.1 GCA_903828255.1 uncultured Verrucomicrobiota bacterium | reverse complement strand
GTAATTTGAGTCAGAAACTGCTGGGGCTCATCGGGCTGCGGAATGCCCTGGAATGACGGTGCCGCAGCCACAAGACGGAACAGCGGATTTTCCGGGTTGCTCGCCCGGTTGGCTGGACGACGTTCAACGAATGAAGGAGCGCCCACGCACTTGGTGACAATTCATCCCAGTTCGTTGCAGACCATGTCCAACCCTTCGGTGAGTTTTTGTTGGAGCCGATTTTCTGGCCGCCAGAAGGGTTTGGCGGTGACCGCGACGGCGCCGACGCCGACGGCGAAGGAGAATTCACCCGGCACGCCTGACCAGCAAATTGGCCCCGCAGGCCGGCGTTCCCGAAGTCGTAATCCCTTCCACGTCGCGACCCGAGAAAGTTCCCGGGCGCTCGTTCCCGGTGACGAGGACGGTTTTTTCATCATCCAGCTTCCTGATCCCGGTGTAGCTCGGGAGCGAGGCGAGCTTTCTGCTTATTGTAAACGACCTCTGAGCGGGGAGTTTCCCGGACGCCGCGCCGGACCGGCGCAATCGCCCGGAAAAGCCTTGCGCTGCGCCGCCAAAGGCGTAAAACCGTCAGCAACGAATGCGGTGGAAAACCAATTCGCCATGAACTGCGGAGCGTCAAAAGCCAATTTCCTCGCAATCAATTGCGGCTTGACGGTGCAACCTCGGAGCATTATACTCAATACGTATGCGGATAGAGCTGAAGCAAGTTCCTTTATACTGCGGAGCGCCCAAAAAACGGGTGCCGATCTGGCACATCATCAGCCTGTCGCTGCCACTATGGCTTCTCCTTTCAGGAAACGGAGCCGAACTGGGGACCCGCCAGCAGACGATCAGGCCAGTTGCCTTGGCGACGAACACGGCGGTGATTTACCCGTCGGCTGTCTCCAATTATGCGAGCTACGGCTACAGTTCATGGCAATGGGGACCGGGCGAGGATGCCGGCCAGCAACGCACCAACATGCCAGCCGGCTACACGGGGGCAACCAATGCGGCCAGGCTTTTTACTTTTCTTAGTATCAGCGACGCCCATATCACCGACAAGGAAACTCCTTGCCAGGCGATCTATTTCAGCTACCAGGGGAGCAACGGCAGTGCGCCCGCGTGCTATTCCCCGGTGATGCTCTACACCACGCAGGTTCTCGACGCCGCCATCAGGACTGCCAATGCTGTGAATCGGCTGCTTCCGTTCGATTTCGCCATTTCTCTGGGGGATGATGCCAATGGCCCGCAGTATAATGAACTGCGCTGGTATATTGATGTCCTGGACGGAAAATATATCACGCCCAGCTCTGGCACCCATGCCGGGGCCAGCACCATTGATTACCAAAAACCATTCCAAGCCGCCGGCCTTGATCCCGCCATCCCCTGGTATGCCGTGCTCGGCAACCACGATCACTTCTGGATGGGCGGACTCCCCGTTGTGCCCTCCCAAGCTTACTTTACCAACACGGATGTGCTCCTGTTGGGAGCCAATTACATGGGCACCATTGACGGCAGCACTCCTTATGGTGACGTCATCGGCGTCGGTGCGATCACCAACTTCATTGTTGGAGGTGTTACCAACTCCCCCGTGGTTGCCGCCGATCCCAACCGCTATTCACTCACGAGCAGCAACTGGATGCGCGAATTCTTTAACACCACTTCAAAGCCGGTCGGGCATGGGTTCTCCGAGGCCAACATCACCAGCAACTTTGCCTGTTACAGCTTTGAGCCGCGGACCAATATGCCGCTGAAGGTCATCGTGCTCGACGATACGGTGTCGGACCAGAACTTTGAACTTGGGGAGCAGGCCACGCTCGATACCAGCCGTTTTCACTGGCTCACGAACGAACTTCAGCTCGGGCAGGACCAGGATCAGCTTATGATCATCGCGACGCACGCGCCGCTTGAGTTGATTAGCACAAACTCTCCCGTATCCCTCACCAACGTAATGGCCGCACTTCACACCTATCCGAATCTCCTGCTGTGGATTTGCGGACACACGCATCAAAACAATATCATACCGCAACCGTCACCGGACCCGGAGCATCCGGAATACGGCTTCTGGGAGGTCGAAACGGCATCATTGAGGGATTTCCCACAGGAATTCCGCACTTTCGAGATCCTCCGCAATACCGACAATTCCGTTTCGATCCGGGTGACGGACATTGATCCCGAAGCAACCCCCAATTCGCCGGCGGCGGTGTCACGGGGATACGCCGTCGGTGCCGCCCGGATATTCGGCGCTCCTTGCACCTCCCTCACCGATACGAATTCGTATGCGCATAATGCGGAACTGCTCAAGCTTTTGACCCCGGCCATGCAGTCGAAGATCGCCAATTACGGAGGGCCACTGGGGCACAACGTTGCCATGGATCACATCGCCACCGGAGTGGTGATCAATTTCCTCGGTGAATTGCAGTCGGCGGACACCTTGTCTGGACCGTGGAACGTAGTTGCGAACAGCAGCCCTCACCCGGTATCGGCTACGAACGGGGTGAAGTTCTACCGCGGTGCCGAGTAAAAGCCAATTTGGGCGAGTGGACATGACTGTAATTGACAATTTAAGACAAACTCAAATGCAAAATACAATAATGAAAACAACCATACCAATGTTGGTGGCAATGACGCTGATGGTGGTGGCGGTGGCGAATACCGCTTCAGCTCAAAACAGTTGGTCCTTTGTGATGTTGGGCGACACCCGGGATGCCAACAACACTTCCAACGGAGTCAGTCCCTATCTGAATGCCATGGCACAGGAGATCGCCTCTCTGCATCCTCAACTAGTAATCGTGGCCGGGGACTTGTGCAATGGCAATGCTCTGAACACCGATTCCCCCCGGTATCCCGCTGGCGGCAATTTTACCAATGCGGCGACGAAAGCAATCTACGCCGAGTTTTTTGCCAACTGGAAGGCGGCCATGCAGCCTGTTTTCGATTACTCCACGAGCAACGGCATTCCGATCTACACCGTGCGTGGGAACCATGAGAGCAATGATACCGGGCAAGCCCCCATCGACGTGTTGAAGCAGGCGTATCAAGAGGCGTTCAGCGCGTATGTGCCGGTTAACGGGCCAAATAACGGCTCGACCGACGACCAGCGGGGCTTCAGTTGGTCCTGCACGCACAACAACGTCACCTTCGTTGCCGCCGACCAGTATTTTGATTTCGACCCGGGAGCGACCAACACCCCCTGGTCGGGATATCACTATCTGGATCAGGCCTGGGTTACCCAGCAGCTAAGGCAGGCAACCTCGCCCTACAAAATCTTCATTGCCCATGAGCCGATCTTTCAGGCGAATGGTAACAGTTCTTCGGAGCAGGAGAATGAGAATGCCCAGCATTTCTTCGGCACCAACGCCGCCGCCATCCAGACCCGCGCAAATTTCTGGAACGATATCGGCGATGCCGGTGCCCAGATCTATTTGTGCGGCCACCTTCACCTCGAAATCATCGCCTCCACCACCAATGACCATGGCCGCACGATCATTCAATTGCTGGCGGGCAATGGCGGGGCGCCGCCACAGGAGTTCATTAATTTCCCAGAACCAGGCGTCACCCCGCTCTATAACAATGGGAATATCTTGGTCACCAATGGTGCGACTGTATCAGTCCAAGGGAACTTCGGCTTCGCGCTGGCAACCGTGACAGACGAAAAAATGACGATCCAATACTATTCACTCAACCCGACGAATAACAGCCCGACGACTAATAGTTGGACGGTGGCAGACTATGTCACGGTGATTGCCTCGGCAAAAGCTCGCCCCAGCATCAGCCTGCCGTTGGACCCACAGGCCGGCACCTTCCGCTACACCCGGTCGGATCCTGCGGGCACCGGCTTGAGCTATAAGGTTGAAACCGCATCCGACCTGAGCGCATGGCGCGAGGATGCGGCTGCTACCCAAACCGTCACCGCCACCAACAACAACATCCAGACCGTGCAGGTTACTCTCGGCGGCGCCAAGCCGCTCACTGCACAGAAGCTCTTCATTCGCATCGAGGCTCAGTGACGCAATACTGAGGAGTCCGGCACCCATTACCGCGTAGTTGAGTGGCAGCCATCTTGAGGGAGTGGGCGTGACTGTAATTAAAAATCAGCCAAATGAGGCTTCAGTTGAGTAATTGCGGATAAAACGCTGGACTATACAAATAACGGGAGTCGCCATGAATCAGATCATTCCAAATATCGAACCCAACCCATCAACCCAACGCCGGAATCAAGTTGCCGGAGGTTTCCTCAAGGTGATTCTGGCCGCTCTGTTGCTCGCCGTTGCCACGGAAGGGCCGATTCCGGCCCAGACCATAAACCTAGCGGATGACGGCACGGTGCTAAAGCAAATCATCATCTTTGGTCGCCATAGCATTCGCGCCCCTACAAGTGAACCCGACAAATTGAACCAGTTTTCCGCGGATGCGTTCCCTAGTTTCTTCGGGGTTCCAACCGGCTATTTAACTCCGAATGGACGACAGGCGGCCGGCTTGATGGGCTCCTACTTCCACGCTTATCTGGCGCAGCAAGGGTTGCTGACGGGCGACACGAATACGGACCTGGCGCGTTCGTATTTCCGCGCCAATACCATTGAGCGCTCCTACATGACGGCGGCCAACTTCGGGGCGGGGTTAATCCCGGGGGTTAGCATACCGGTGCATACGTTTTTGGCGGAAGAACCCGACCTGGTTTTCGATCCCCTATTGGCCAAGGTGGCGACCGTGGACCCCGCCCGCGCCTTGGCCGAAAATCAAGGCGTTTTCGGCAGCGGAACCAATCTGGCATCCGCCTACAGCAGCGAGCTTTCCCTGCTCAGCCAAGTGTTCTATCCGCCCGGAACGCAACCCATTTATCCGCCTGGAATACCGCCCACCACCAACGCCCCGCCAGGCTCGGTGGATCCGACCACCCTGCCCATCGTGCTGACGACCAATGCGCCGCAGTATTCAACAAATTATATTACCGGGGAAGTGATTGGAATGGGGGGACTGGATTCAATGGTGGACGCCGCCGACCCGTTTGTCATGCAATACGCGGACGGCTTTCCGACCAACAAAGTGGGGTGGGGCCGGTTCACGTTGGATACGCTTTCTCAACAGACCCGGCTGGTGACCCTGCAATTTAGGATTGCAGTGCGCTCGCCTTATCTTGCCAGAGTGCAGAGTTCAAGCGCGGCCTCCCACATTCTGCGTTCCATGCTTCAGGTCACGGGCGGGGTGCCGCTGGACGGAGCTTTGGGGACGCCCGACTCGCAGGTTTTGGTCATCATCAGTTCGGACGGCTATGTGGCGGGATTGGCGGGACTGCTTGACGCGCACTGGTTGCTCCCCGGCTATCAACCGGACTTTTGCCCTCCGGGCGGAGCTTTGGTCTTTGAACTTCGACAGGTAACCGCGACCGGACAGTATCTCGTTCGCGTATTCTATACCGCCCAAACTTTCGACCAACTGCGTAATCTGACTCCGCTGACCCTCGGGGCGCCACCGGCAACCATGCAGCTTCTGGTTCCCGGCGGCAGCTCGACTACGAAGCTGGATGTTGATTTTAGCACCTTCACCAATCTGATGAACGCCGCAATTGGCCCGGAATATGTGCAGTCGTTTACGAATGAGATCCAGCCCATCGTGCAAGACCCTTACACCGCCAGGAATCCGACGAACATCACGGCGAGCGTCAGCAGCAAGACGCTCACCATTGCGTGGCCCGCTGATCATGTTGGGTGGACGCTCCAGGCCCAAACCAACAACTTGGCCTCCACCAATTGGTTCGATTTGCCCGGCTCCGACACCGTCAATGCAGTGTTGATCCCCATAAATCCAGCCAACACGGCGGTAAATTATCGGCTAAGTCTGCCCTAACCAAACACCACTATGAAAACCCACAAATCGGCGTTTGCAACGATGCATTCGCCAGCGAGCCTGGCCTTGACTGGCTTGAGCGAACTTGGACTCCTCCAGTTTTGCCGCCAGAAATTTCGCCTTGGAGTGATCGGGGCGATGCTGGCGTGGGCCCTGAACAGTCAGGGCGCGGAGTATGCCGGCTGGGCCGTGGGCATGCCTTCGGCGGCGGGCCTGCCCACCATTCTGCGATCCATTGACAGCGGGGCTTCTTGGACACGGCAAGCCACTAATGGACAGGTGGTCACCATGCCAATGTATGGGGTGACCGCCGTTGATCCCCAAACTGCCTGGGTGGTGGGGGAATCAGATGGTTATGCCACGATCTACCATACGACGAATGGCGGCCTGATCTGGAACCGCATGGGGTCGGCGGCGCAGGTGCCCAATGTCGGTTTGCAGAAGGTCGCCACCTTCGGAGACAATCGCATCTGGGCGGTTGGGATCGGCGCGATCCTGCATAGCCGCGACGGGGGAGCTACTTGGACCAATCAGGTCCCCGCTGGCTATGCGACCAATCAATTTCAAGGCATCGCCTCACCTGACGGCGTCAACGTCTGGGTGACGGGCAACTCGGTTGGTGGTTACGCGACGATCTTGAGGAGCACCAACGGCGGGACGAGTTGGATCCGCCAGAGCGGGAGCACCAACGATGTCCAGTTGCTCCAACGCATCCTTGATATCTCCGCCGTAAACTCGAACAATGCTTGGGCCATAGGGGCTGACAATCCTGGTGCCAACGGCTGGTATGTGCTCAGCACCACCAACGGCGGGGTCACTTGGACGCAGCAGAGCCACGGCAATTATGACGGCAACGGGATTCACGCCGTGGATGCCTCAACGATCTGGGCGGTCACTGACAACAACACCACTTGGTCCACGAACGGCGGGGCGACTTGGAACGTGACCAGTTCACAGCCTTACACCATGGGCATCAGTGCGGTTGACGCGCAGCAAGCCTGGGCAGTCAGTGCTCAGATGACTGGAGGGATTGGAGCGATTCAATGGACTACCAACGGCGGCGTCACCTGGGCGTCGCAGACCCAAGTGGACGGCGAAAGCATACCCGCTTTGTTCACCGTTTCGTTCGCCTCCACCCCCATCGGATGGCCATTACTCAGCGTCACCCAAACCTCGCCGTTGCAGGCGACACTTTCCTGGCCAACGAACACCGCCGGGTTCGTGCTTGAGACGACGCTGGTGCTACCTGCTTCGACTTGGATGACAGTAACCAACCTGCCGGTAATTGGGAGCAACAGCTTGTTCAATGTCGTCCTTGCCACCACCAACGCGCAACAGTTCTTCAGATTACACTTACCGAAGAATGAGTAACAACAATACGAACCGAATAGACACTATTACGAATATATGAAGCACAGCCTAATTCCCCTTCTGGGCCTCGCCCTGCGGCGCCTGCTTCCGTTTTCCGTAGCCGACATTTCGCTGTCAGGGTTCTCCAACAAGTCATCAAACCACTCGGCGGCAGCACCGGCCTCGTTCTCATCCGGGAATCTGTGGTGATAGGGGATATTGCAGTCGTCGAAGAGTAGGGAGCACCCCGGTTACGCAAAACTTGATTTAAGTCAAAGCGGGCTTTAGCCGGCAGGGTAAACTCAACCCGTTCTCGCCCTTCTGATTTGGCAATGCAGGTTCGTAGTAGCTCTGGTTTCGAGCGTGCTCCCCTCCCTTGGCTCGTTCCCGAGAATTCGGATCTGTTCGGTAATTGAATCGTCATGTACCACGAAAACTCGGTCATGCAAACAAAGCGCTATACGCCCCGCCCACGCCCCGCCCGGATCACCTGGGGCGGCAGGTCAATCCTGTCCCCAATCATGCACCCTACTGCCATCCTCACCCTCACCGCCGCCTTGCTGCTCGCGGCCCCCGCCCGCGCCACCCCGCTCTCCGTCACGAAAAATATCCCGGGCGATTATGCCACCTTGCTCGCCGCCATCACCGACCTGAATATCGGCCTACGATGCGGCGGGCACAACCACGTTCGCCAACCTGGCTGGGTTGAGCCCGAACGGGGACTGGACCTTAGTGCTTGCCGACCTGTCAGCCGGCGGCGGCCAGGCCCAGGTGCTGAGTTTGGGCGTCAATATCACCGCCGTGCCCGAACCGATCAATGCGGCGTTGGGCATCTTTGCCGGGGGCGCGCTGGGGGTTCACGGGTTGCGCCGGTGGCGGGGACGTTCCCGATCGTGGGTTCCCGGACTGCCGCCATCGTGAAGCGGTTAGCCCTACAGTTTGCGCCTCTTCCGCTTTTGAGCTTTTAGCGTCGTCGGCTGCGAAAATTACGCAGAGAATATCCCGGCGCAATTTAGCAGAGGATGAATCGCGGCGGTCGCCGGGAAGTGCCGTGGGGCAGCCGCCCGAATCGCGCTCGGTTTCGAGCCTCGGCCTCGTGCTCCGCCAGCTTTCTGATCCCGGCGTAGCTCGGGGCGAGCTTTCTGTTTATTGTAAACGACCTCTGAGCGGGGGAGTTTCCCGGACGCCGCGCCGGACCGGCGCAATCGCCCGGAAAAGTCTTGCTCCGCGCTCCGAACGGCATATAACCGTAGGCAAGTGATTCCGATGAAAAAGCAATTCTCCATAAACTGCGGAGCGCCCAGAAAACAAATGCCTATCAGTAGCAGTCGCTATGCTTCCCCTGACTACCGCCTGCGATCAATGCAGGAAACCGATTACCCGGCCATCGCGGAAATCTGCGCCCGTGTTTACCCGGCGGACACGCCCTACACGGTGGCTGAACTTGCCGAGCACCACCGCCGGTTCCCCGAGGGGCAGGTGGTGGCGGAGCATGTGCCAACTGCTGCTGTGGCTGGTGTTCATTTCACCCTGCGCCTCCGTTTCGAGGATTTTCATGTGGACGATTCATGGGATGTGCTGACCGACCAGG
>CAIKLQ010000979.1 GCA_903828255.1 uncultured Verrucomicrobiota bacterium | reverse complement strand
AGGACCTGCGCCGGTGGGTAAAGTATTCGCATAAGCCGGTCAACCTCGTCGCGCCCGTGGCGTCGGTTTACAATCGTTCCCCCGGCCTGCGCCGCACCGACCCCGCCTTCAAGAAGTTCCTCGAAGAATTGCGCCTGTATCCACAGCGTACGCGCGAAGTGTTCAAAGGGGCGCGCCTACAACTACTCGGCGAGGCGGGAACGCACACCTACACCCTCCGCCGGCATTACGTGCGCGGCAACCACAAGTTCGGTCGCGGCAGCCTCCTCACCGAGCCCAAGCGCCACCGCCTCTGGCGCGAGGCGCATCGCGAACGGACGGCGACCCGGCGGGCGCAGCAGCGCGCGGCGTGAAGGCTGAAATTGAACGTTACATGCGGTTTTACTTTTCCCCTTCGGTGGCGATTTTGACGTCCCAGAAAAATATTTGCCGTTCTTACTGGTCGATCGGTGACATGGCGTCACCGGGTCAAACTCAAAAATTATGAAACCAAAATCCCAAGCGGCTCCGCCGCACCCGCAAACCGATGGCTTGAGCGCACGCGCTACGGTCGTTCCCGCCAACGATATTACGGCGCCGGTAAACCCGAGCCGAGGCAAACCCGCAAAAGCGGCTGTAAACGATCCTGTGCCGAAAGTCGCCGGTTACCAAATTGATCCTTTGGCGCTGGTTTTACCACCGGGGACCGAAGCGGAATTGGCTGCCTTGGTGGACAGCATCGCCAAGATTGGACAGATACATCCGGCCGTCCTCCTCGACAACAAAATCCTGGACGGTCGCGACCGGGCCGTAGCCTGTGAGCGCCTCGGCATTCCTCTGCGCACGGTCTCGCTTGGCCATTGTGAGGACCCGGTGGCCTACGTCATCGCCGCCAACCTCCCGCGTCGCCAACTCAACGCCACGCAGCGGGCGCTGGTCGCGGTCAAATTCATGCCGCACTACGCGACCGAAGCGGCCAAACGCAAGCGGGCGCTCTCGGGCACCCGTGCAAACCCTGACGGCACGCAGCCCCAGGTTCCGGAAAGCTTGCCGGAACCTGCAGCATGCGGCGATGCCCGCGACCAGGCCGCTAAGGCGACGGGCGCGAACCCTCGTTACGTGAGCGATATGCTTAAGCTTCAACTTGAAGCTCCAGAGCTTTTCAAAGCGGTCGATGCCGGGGAAATTAGTATCCCGACCGCGCTCAAGAAACTCGCCGCGCAGCGCGACAACCGCACCGCGCCGGAAACGGGTTCCACGCGGGATGCCTTTTTGGCTGTTCTTTGTGACGATGAAGCGTCACCGACGACGCGTACGGCGGAAAAGTTCTACGGCGCGAAGACCTCCCCCAACATTGCGTTCTTCCGTTTTCTCGCGGTTGGCGCCACCAAGATCCTGCCCGGCAGCCAGCATGGCCTCACCCAGGTTGCACTCTTTGCGGTGCCGGTCGAATCCAGCCTGACGATCAAGGACAAAAACGGCAGATCGTTTTGTAAGGCTTCCTGTCGGTTTCTCTCGCTCTCGATTCGCGGCAACGTGCCGCAGCCAGCCACCGTGCCCGGACAGCTTGTCGATGACGGCATCGAGGGTGTCATCAAGATGATCGAAGCCATGTTCCCCGACGCACGGAAGGTGCTCAGCAGCGCGCAGCACGAGGCTCCGCATGGCTGGCAGTACGTGCCACGCGATAAGAAAGTTGGCGCTGATGCCGCGCTCGCAAACGAACAGGCCGCCGCGCCCCTCGCAGACGCTCACATTGAGAGCGCTAGCCAGCCGGAACCGCCGGCCCTGACCCGCGAGGATCAGGAACGCGAGATCGAGCTTTTTGCAGCGGATTTGACAGCCAAGAACAACGCCGTCATAAAAGGCGATTTCGCCGAAATCCGGCGATGCGATAATCGCATCCAGAAGTGGTACGCGCAACTGGGCCAGAAATTCCCAGAATGCCGCGAGGTATCGGAAAGGATCACTCAAATCCACGCTGACTTGTCCTACATTGCAGCGGTGGCTTCGGAGTCATCGAAGGCGCTGCCAGATACCGAACGTGAACAGCTCATCCGTCAGATTTCTGATTCCCACCCTAAGCGGTACGCTGAACTCCGACGACAAATCGAGGCGGCCACTCTCGACCTGCGGGCGCTCTTCAAAAGCTGAGGCGGTTGAAGCCGTACGGTATCAAAGAGACTTTCCCCAAGATACTACACACGGGGTAAGTCCACATCATGGCGAAGTTGGTCCCCGACAAGGTGATGCCGATTCTTACCTCAAATGACATCGACGAAGATTCATTCACATCCTGACTCCCTCTCGACATCGCGCCGCAGGGAGTATTTGTCCGGCATCAGCAAACGGTGCCGCCCGCGCCCGCGTGCCAAGTCCGGTGAGCATGACGCGTACGTTGATAAAACACCGCCACCTAAATGGCATTCCATAGCTTTTCAAAAAATGAGTTCTGACTCCCGTAGTTAAGGTGGGCACACGAAAGCCCAATCATGACAAACAGCAGCACACATCAAACTTTGGACTGCGCCCGATACCGGGAAAGCGGCTCGCTGCTGGGCCTCTTTCTGTTTTTCGTAGGTAAGGGCGCAGTTCTCTTTCACAACCCACATCATGCCAGCAGCATCAAAGGACACAGCAACTGACGAAGAATTTCCGGACGAAACAGAACAGGATTCGCAGGAAATCCCGCCCCCGCCGGTCAGCCAGCAAGTCTGGCGGCATGCCGATTTGACCGAGAACATGCAGGCAGCCATCCTTGCCTGCGCCATAAGTGGACCCGATCAGTTCCGCGAATTCTGGGAACATGGCGGCCATCTGTTCGGCTTCACCGGCAGTGAGTTGTTCTTCGTTGCCAAAAGCCTGCTTGCGGGGGGGCGCACACTGTCTTTGACCGCCATTCACGAAAAATGCCGGTCAAAGATTGAGCGCGCATCCAAGGATGATGATGAGCGGGACGAAAAGTGGGAAACCTTGGCCGATTTCGTCGCGCTGATAGAGGAGGTCGATCCCGCAAAGGAGAAGCCCTACGTTAATGAACACCTTGAAAGCTGGCTTCGCCGTTGCCGCCATGATACCGCCCTGAACGCTTACGCCCACGCAGCTGCGGAGGCGCGTGACCAGAAAGAAATCGTCCTTCGCCGGGTCGAACTAATTCGGGCGCTCAAGGACATAGACAGGCCACTGGGTGTCGCGAGCGGTCAGTACTTCACGATCTGCACGATGGAGGAAATCATGAATGACGATGGCAAGCCGCCGGAATGGGTAGTTGACAACCTGATGCCCGCCGTGGGTGTGGCGACCGTCAGCGGGCGGGGCAAGGATGGGAAAAGCTGGGCCGCGCTTGATTTGTGTCTGTCGGTGGCGGCAGCAGCGGATTGGCTGGGGTTCCAGACGCGGCGGGGTAAAGCCTGTTATGTAAACTTCGAGCTTGGCAAAAAGACCCTGGCCCGACGGCTCAAACACATTGCGGGGGTCAAGCATATTGAACTCGAACCGCTCAAGGACAAGTTTCTTCCTCTGACCATTGACACCGGTGGACTGGTTTCCGCCGCGCTGGAGCAGAAGCTGGAGATCGTGTTTACGAATCTGGTGCTGGAACAGGTTCGGCGCGGTCTGGAAAAGGCTGCCATGCGCGACCCGGCAATCATCGTATTGGACTCGTTCTACAACCTCACAGGCCAACTCAACGAAAATGACGCCGGAGATGTGGGTATGGTCTACCACCTGGTGCGCAAGCTGGCCAACGACCTCGGCTGTCTGGTGGTTATCATTCATCATTTTGCCAAAGGCTCACCGGGGGAAAAGTTGCAAGGTGACCGGGCTGCTGGGAGCCGGGTTCACCGGCAGGAGCCGAACACCTACATCGAATTGGCACCCCACAAGGTCGATGGGGCTCTGGTCTTCTCAGCGGATTTACGGGATTATCCGCCGATCCCGAAATTCTGCCTCCGCTTTGAGTTTCCTTTGTTCAAGGTCGCTCCCGAACTCGACGCTGAGGATTTGAAGCGTCCCCCCAAGCGAGGCACCAAAGAACTAGAATTCGACCCGAAGGCGATCCTGGCCGTGCTTCAAGATGGGCCGCTTTCCACATCGGAATGGCTTGCCGCGACGGTGGAGGAAATCGGAGCCAGCGCGAGTACGTTCTACCGGGCAAAACGGATGTTAAAAAGCACCGGGAAGGTAGAGGAAAACGACGGAAAATGGCTACTGTCACAGAGTTCTGACAGTAGCCCACGCAAACATGGCAAAAACCCCTGATATTGGCTGCTGTCATAACTGTCAGATGGCATTTGGCACTGTCAACTGTCACACCCCTATAGGGGTGACAGTGGTAGTTGACAGCAGGAGGAATTCTACGTGAACGGCGAGCTCCTGAAAAAACTGCTCCAGGAAAACTTCATTGAGTTTCCCGACCGCCATCGCGGAGATGAATTCTGCATTAAGTGTCCAGATTGCGAGGAGGACCACTCTGGCCACCGTTCGGTGAATCTCAGGACGGGCCTGACCAACTGCTTTCTGTGCAACCGGGGTGGCCACATCAAACGCTGGCTGAAAGATCAGGGCGTTGACCCGGAAGATGCCTTTCCGGTTTTCCGCGGCCAGGAGGACTGGACTGTCGCGGTTGAGAATCTGGTGTACCGCAGGCCCCGCTGGACGAATCAGCGGTGGGCCGCAGACCCGAAACTGCCTTGCGGCTTTACCGCACTAGCGAACGACAAGCCGCCGCCGGGGAAGAAGCACACGATTTACTTTACGTTGATCGCGGCAATGGCCGAGCGGAAGCATCTGGATGTGGCCGACTTCATCGGGGCCGGGGCGGGCTACACCAGAGACGACCCGCAATGGGAGCCGTACTGCATCTTCCCCGTCATGGAGTGGAACGGGCCCCGCTACTACCAAGGCCGGACGTACATTGATGAGCCCGACCGGCCAACGAAGCGCTTTCCCAACAAGGCGCTGTTTCCTGAAGGCTCTGCCGGGCACCTTTACGGCTTTGATGAGGTGCGGAGTCCCAGCACGCGGCGCGTGGTGCTCGTCGAGTCCATCCTGAACGTGCTCGCGCTCCGAAAAAAGTTCCGGCAGCAGGACACACTGGACATCGTGTCAGCCTGCTGCTGGCAAAGCAGTGTCAGCCACTACCAATGGCTGACGCTGTTGAAGGCCCGCCACCTTGAGGAGGTCTGCATCTTCTTCGACCACGACGCCACCGCCAAGGCGTGGGACGCGGCAGAAAAGGCATTGAAACGGTACGGCCCGCGCTTTCGGATAACTATCGCCGAAATGCCGCCGACCTGCGGCCCCACGACCGACCCCAATGACGACGTGGAAGCTGCCTTGGAAGCATTCGCAGCGCGTAAACGCTTCAGCAAGCTCGGCCACGCTGTGGTTCACTTGGGTCAATCGGGCGGTGCGGTGTTCCACCCTTCTCCCAAACAATGAAAGCACCCAGTGAACTCCTCCTCACAATCCCGGCCAGCATCATGTCGCTGTCGGCGGGCGGGGGCGAAGCAACCTCGCCCAATTATCAAACTGGACTCGAATCACCTTTCCGTCTGGCCCGGCGCGCCGATCCCCTGCTTATCGTGGTCGCGATCTGGGATGGCGTTTGGAAGGCGATTGGCATGTGGAAAAGTGCGCGGAACAACCAAATCGGATGGTTCATCTGCATCGCCATCCTCAACACGGGCGGAATTCTGCCGAGCATCGGCGTCGTCTGGTGTCAGAAGAACAACCACAAGCTCTGAGCCGGCGCGGGCGGCATTTTTGTGCTAACGGTGGCTGCGCCGCGCGGTTGCTGCTGCCGACCAAGGTGCGCACGGTCAGCGTGGCGTGGCTGGCATCGGCATGGGCTTGGAGACACGCGGACGTCCGCGAGCTTTGCCAGGACGGCACGGGCACAAGCCGTTGCGCCGGGCAGCCTCCTGCTTGCGCCTGGACGGGCGCTCTTTGACTCCGGCTTTGAGCGAGCCAAGCAGGACCGCCTCCGGACACTTGTGGAAGCGCACGTCAGGCTCGCGCCGCCCACCCCAGCGCAGAAAGTCGGGCCATTCCATTTCCCGGTGGTTCCGCAGCAGCACCCGGCCCCGGCTGCACCAGAGCAACGGCGCAATTTCACCGTCTGCCAGCACCAGCAGGCGTCCGCGCCAGCAGTGTTCCCCATGCAGCCAGCCGGTGAGTCTGCGGGGTTGGTTTCTGGGCAGACGGGCCAACGACCTGGCCGCCTGCGCAACCTGCGCCGGGTCCGGAACGGATTTGGTTTTGGCCGGGGCCGGCGGCGGTGGCGGAGTGCGGCGATTTGCTGCAATTACCTGAACCCAAGCTTGCAAGGCTCGGAACTCCGGCGTTGATGGCTTTGAAGCCGTCGCGCCACTGCCAGCACGAACCGAAGCCGAACGTGCAACAGTCCGTCGCCGCCGCCGCATCGCTGGTTGGCGTTGCGTTGGATCAGGCTTCGTGGCGCTGACCCCGTTCCGACCTGTTGGAAATACTAGCCCCAACTTACGCAAGCACCTCAACCGTTCCAAAAGGCAGAGGCGTTGCCGGCGTCCATCCGCGCGGTCCCGTGGACACTGATCGTTGACCACCGCGTTCAGCAACGTCCACGTTTTGCATGTGCCAGCGCTGCGCAGGTGCTCCAAAAGTTGCTCATCCAGCCAATCAAGCCTCGGCGGCGCAAGCGACGATGGCACTTTCGGTGCCGCGATCTGCGAAGGGGCAGGCGGTGCGATGATAATCACATCGGTACCTACACTGCCTCGCGATGGATAATGTGACTTGGCGGGTTGCTCAGGCTCTGCTCGAATTTATTGCTATTTCCCACGAGCGGTCTGCACACGTCCACTCACGTCCTGCGCGGATGGAGGACGTTTCAAAACGTCACGTGTATGTACGGCGTATGCTTAAATCTGAAATTGATTTGATCCGCCGCGCCGTCGAACTCCTGCGCCGCGTCGTGCCCGATGACGGCGAGCCATGTGCGGTCGATCCAGCGCCACGACGTTGCCCGGTAAATTCGTTCGCCAAGCACTACCTTCACCGCGATCCGGCCAGCGACCTGAGTAGTCTCGAACTCTGGGAGTTTTATGCTGAGGTCGCGGCCAGTGGAGAATTGGAGCGGCTTTCAAAAGCAGAATTTCTGCGCCGTATACCGGGCGTCATGCAAGCGAGCTTCGGCGTGAACAAGTGCCACAACATTCAACGTGACGGGCGTGCGGTGCGCGGATTCAAGTCCGTGGGAATTCGCGAAAATATCGATCCCCCCAGGCTGCTCGAACTCGAACCGGAGGCCGTATAACGACGTATTTAATTGCCGACGCGGCAACTGGCTCTGCTGCCAGATTCTCTGGCTTTCAGCCGGGCGGAGGAAAATGCACGCCATTACACTGTTAAGTTGCTGCTCCACGCGCAATGACGCCGGCACCATTTTTTCTGCCCATAGCCTTTGTAGACGCGGTTTACGCAATTTACCGCCGAGCAAATCGTATACGTAGATTTCGATTTTCCGGAAGGTTTTCGCCGCGCGCCGCTGGAACTTGCACTTCTACTTATTCTAAGTTGCTTTCAGGGTGAGTGTAACTATCCACGGCCATGCGGTGATGCTGCGTAGGCGAATGCGGTCCCTCGCGAGCCGGGTCAGACCGGATCGAAGTTGCTTCTTCACCCCTGTGAGGGAGTCAAAGACCCGGTTGGGAAACTCCTTCTCCCGGAGTTCGTCCCACAGATGTTCCTGGGGATTCAGCTCGGGAGAGTAGGCGGGGAGCGGTAACAACCGGATATTCTCTGGAACCACCAGGTCCTTCCCGCGGTGGGAACTGGCCCCATCGACGATCATCACGATGAAGTCGTCAGGGTAGTGCTGGCTCACTTGCGCGAGGAATTCGCTCATGCGCGGCGTGTTCATCTGCGCACACATCTTCCAATCCAGATCGCCTTCGCGCGGGCTGACGGCCCCATACGCGTAAACAAACTCGCGCTCGTATCCGTTGAGCATGACGGGGCGGCACGGTTTCGGGGCCCAGCAGCGGCGCGGCTTCGCCATCCGACCAAACCGCGCCTCGTCCTGAAACATCAAGCGAATCCTCCGACCGCGCACGCGGCCCTTGCGGAGCATGGCTGCCAGCGTTTTTGGGAGTTTTTTTTCCAGGCCTTCATGATCTGCGGATCATTTTTCGGATGCCGGGTGTCCGGGGCCACTTTGCGCCACCCGTGCCGTGCCAACAAGCGCCAGACCACCGAGGCCTTCACCGGCTGGCCAACCCGCTGCGCCAGGGCGACGCGAATCGGCGCGAGCACCAACAGGCCCGCTTGCTGGGCCTGCTCCGCCCAAGGTTTTAGAAACGCGATCTCCTCCTGAGGCGTCAGCAGCGCTTGACGCCGGCCGCCCCAGTTGCGTGTGCCCGAGGTGCCGGTACGGCCCAGCCGCAAGCGCGTTTGCCGGCGATGGATGGACGCCGTTCCGATCCCCAGCACCTTGGCCGTTTGCTGGAGCGTGAGCCCGCTTTGAGCCGGGAGCAAAACTGCCAGGGCCGAGCGAAAAGCATCGAGATGGCGCGTCGTCTTCACGGTGCGCCGCGCGAGCGCCACAAGATTGTAGACAGAGTTGAAAGAGCCGGTCGCAGCTCCGGGCGACAAGCAAAAACGAAAAATCAGATTATGATTAACAAAGCACGGTTGGCGTCGGACGAGGAGCATCGGGCAGTCGCAGACTTTGGCCTCGTCCACTTGGACCTCTGTCCCGGACGGAGCATTTCGAGCGAAGAATTGTGGCAGTATTTTCGTCAACTTGGCAGCGCCGGCAAATTAAGGTACGTGCCCAAGGACGTCTTCTTGACCAGCCTCCGCGCCGTGATTCAGGCGTTTTACGGCGTGAAGAACTGCTCCGACCTCCAACGCGGCATCTTTCTCGTGAACGGCTATCGCGGCATCGGTATCCGATCAGGAACCCCTCTACCGCGCATCATCGACCTGGAACCGTAAACCTTGCGCTGCGCCACGAGCATTTGCCGCCGCTGGCTGCCTGGCAATTTCTCCAACCCAGCCCGGTGGTAGAAAATGGCGGCAATTCCGGCCTTCCGGTGCCGCTGCGCACGATTGTAGACGTATACGCTACCGGCCATTTGTCGCTCCCAATGCCATGCGATCAGCCGATGGCTGTCAGTTGCAGACAAGACTTACCCCATTCACCCGGAAATATCACCAACCCAGAGATTTTGATTTTCCCACGAGTTATTTCGTCACCGCAGAAGTTTACAGTTTGCTTTAACCCGGCCTAAATCCGTCGTTGACCACGAAGACGCACCTCTTTTTTATGGACCTTGAATTCCAATTACCGAGCCTGACAATCGCCGTTGATCCTGGATTATCCGGCGGCATCGCCTTTCAACTCGATGGCCAGCCTGCGCAAGCTGTGGCCATGCCGCCGACCGAAGGTGATCTGGTAAACCTGCTGCGCCAGCTCGCCACCAATCCCGACAACACGGTAGCCTTCGTCGAGGAAGTCGGTGGCTACATTGGCCAGGCCCAACCAGCTTCCAGCGCGTTCAAATTCGGTCGCAATTTTGGCTTCATTCTCGGCGCGCTCCAAATGCTGGGGGTGCGGGTTGAACTCGTACGGCCGCAACGCTGGCAAAAATCGCTGGCGTTGGGATCAGCCACCGGCTGCGCTTCAAAAACCGAATGGAAAAACAAGCTCAAGGCAGCAGCCCAGCGATTGTACCCCAACTTGAAGCCAACGCTGGCCACGGCGGATGCGTTGTTGATCTTGGATTTTGCTCGCCGCAGCGCTCCGGCCACAAGAGCGCGACCAGACCTTCCACTGGCGACCGCTGCGCCTGGCTCCCGGCGGCCAGAGCAAAAAGAATCAGGAATCATTCCTCCGCCTCGCTGGGAGTGACGCTCGGATCGGTGTGCTGCACTTCCAGGCTCGCGTAAACACGCCATAGTTTTACGCCGTAGGTTTCGCCCCAAGTGCGCGTCCCTTTTCCTAGATGCCAACTGCATTGCTGAAACCAGCCGTTTGAGCCGTCCAGATACAACTCGTTGGCCGTCGCGAGCATCCCACAGCCAAAACTAACCGAACCGTGATTGGCATAAAGCCGGACACCCCACCTCAAGATGACCGCGACCGACACGGCCAAAGCACAGACCATTAGTTGGAGCAAAAGTCGTTTCACCGCGCTGACGCCTGCACGGAGCGCCCGCTAGGAGGCTGGCAGCTTCATGCTTCCCGTTGCGTCCGCTGTGCGGCTTTCTTTTTCCTCGGTCTGCCTTTCGGCCAGCCACCTTTCTTGGCGTTGCGCCGCGCCGCCGCTGTCTTGGCGCGGCTCGTGGCCCGTCCGGCATGCGCGGCCAGCACGCTCCCGATGTCTGCCCCGCACTGGGGACATTTCAATTTGCTCATTCCGGTTTCACTATCACTGATGCCACGTTGTTCGTCACGTTCGCTTTAAGAGTCGGGCGGGCGCGGTGGGTGCAGCGAGTCAGGCAGCCACGACGGTCGGGTCCTGATTCTCCGTCCAACCGACCAATTCCCGGCCCGCAAAGCGGAAAAGCGAGGGTCTGTAAAACTCACAAACGGACGTTTCAGAATTTGACAATACCTAGCCTGTTGGGTATTATACCCCCGTTATGACTGGAAAATTCGTCGCCTACTATCGCGTGTCCACCACCAAGCAGGGCATCAACGGCCTGGGGATGGATGCTCAGCGCGACGCCGTGGCCCATTACCTGAACGGCGGCAACTGGAACCTGATTGCCGAGTTCGCCGAAGTGGAAAGCGGCAAACGCGACAAACGTCAGGAGATGGACAAAGCCATCGCGCTCTGCCGCAAGGAGGGAGCCACCCTCCTGATCGCAAAGCTGGATCGGTTGGCCCGCAACGCGGCCTTCCTGCTGAACCTGCGGGACAGCGGCGTGGACTTCATCGCGACGGACATGCCTCACGCGGATAAGTTCACGGTTGGCATCATGGCGCTGGTGGCGGAGAAGGAGCGCGACATGATCGCGCAGCGCACGCGCGACGGGCTGGCCGCCGCCAAGCGGCGCGGAATCAAGCTGGGCAACCCCCGCCCGGCGCAGGCTTTGAAGGTCGCTCAGACGGCCAGCTTGGCGCGGGCCAATGCCTACGCCCAGAACCTGCTTCCGGTCTTACAGGAAATCCGGGCAGCGCATGTGACCAGCTTGCGAAAGATTGCCCAGTGCCTCAACGCTCGTGGATTCAAGACCCCGAACCAGAAAGCCTTCAAGGCCCAGAGCGTAAAGAACCTCGCGGAACGCATTGCCGTGGCGGCAACGGCACCAGAAGCTGGCATGAACAAGCGGGAACATCTGGGGTCACAGCCTGAACCAGCCAACCCGAAGGCCGCTAAAACCAAGCCGGGTCGCGCCTGATTCCAGGTTGACCCAGCGCCGTCGCCGGCTGCTGCTGGTTATCATCACATCGGCCTCAACTCAGGGAGCGCGTGGGGCCGGCGGCTTTCGCGCCGCCAAGATCATTTACAGGTGACGAATGTACCGGAGCGTTGCAGGATAAACGCCGGCACCACGATATGGGACTCGCGATTCATTACCGACTGGCGATCAGAGCAGATGTCGCGCACGCGCGCCAACTCATGCCGCAACCTCGCGACGCGGCGATGTGGCTCCGTTGGTTGGAACGGTTGCCGTGGATGTATACGCCAGCGATTGATGAAATAAAATGCGAGGCGGTGGCGCAGGATGTATACGACGGCTATGGCGACGAACGGCCAGCATAATTCGGGCGCGGTGGGCACGTTAACGACGCGCGAGCAAAGCCGGTTGGGCCGGGCCGAGCGCACCATTGCGAAAGGGCTGAAATCGTTCTGGGAGGTGGGGATGGCGCTGAAGGAAATCCGCGACCAGCGACTCTACCGCCAGCACTATGACACTTTTGCCGAATACTGCGCCCGCCGCTGGGACTTGAGCCGACCCCGTGCTTATCAATTATGCGCGGCCTCCGAGGTGGTGGCTGATTTGTCTACAGATGTAGACGTGAGAGGGCTGCCGGAAAGCGAAGCGCAAGCCCGCGCCCTGACCCGGCTCAAGTTGCCTGCGCAACGGAAGCAGGCTTGGAAGTTGGCCGTCGCCAGAGCCGCCGCAGCGGGGCGGGCCGTGACCGCCAAAGACACCGAGCACACGGTCAGAAGCCTGCCCAACCTGGCCAGCATGAAACCGTCTGGCCCTCCGCCCGGCCTGCGCGGACTGCGCGACAAAGTTCATACGGGGGACTGCGTTGAGTGGCTGCCGAAAATTCCAGATCGCAGCGTGGCGGCGCTCATCACGGACGCGCCGTACGGCATCGGTCAAGGCGGCTGGGATGAGATGAGTCGGGAACTGGCCGAAGTGGTGGTTCGGGAGGCGTTGCGAATCCTGAAGCCGACCGGGAGCTTTTTCTGGTTCGGGAACAACGAAGTGACGGCGGGAATGTGGGGCGTGTTCCAGCCGCTGCGTCCACGCTGGCTGACCTGGTTTTACCGCAACTCCAGCAACATCGGACAGCCGACCTTCGGCTGGAATAGTCAGGTGATTGTATACGGGCACCGGGGGCAACCGGTGTTCAACTTGGACGCGGCCCGCGTGCCGTATTCCGCGAACACCAGCACCCACCGGGTCAACCATGATGATTCGACCTCGCGATTTGGCATCCGCAAGAACGGCCAAAGTCAGAAGTGTTACCATGCTGGCGGACGCAAGCCGATGGACGTGTTGGAATTTCCAGCGGTGACGGCGGGGGTGGCGGAAGCAGAAGGGCGCTGGCATCCTGCTCAAAAACCGCTGGCCTTGATGCGGACTTTGGTCGCGGTCGCCACAAATCCGGGCGATCTCGTGGTGGACCCGTTTTGCGGAGGCGGCACCACCTGCCTAGCCGCCCGGCAACTGGGACGGCACTTCATCGGCTTCGAGCGGGACGCGGAATTTGCCCGCAAATGTCGCCAACGGCTTGCCAGCGGATAATGTCCGGGAGCCACTCAGGCCGGGCTGCTAATTCCGAGATTGCCGTCCATCTTGATGACGCCGGCAATCATTGAGTGGGGGAAAGCGGCAGTTGGTTTTTTCGATTAACACTCTCCGACGCTGCCGGGTTAAGATGCGACCATGAAAACAAGAAACCGGGCTGGAGGCGGCAAGCGCAAGGGCGCGTCTCCGGTAGTGACCCGCGCCTCAAAACCAAGACTATGAAAAATTGGATTCCGAAAATTCTCGCCGTACTATTTGTGTTGTTCCTTTCCCTCTTTGCGGCGGACGCTGTCGGAGCGGGTATTCTGGCCGTGCTGGTACATCTGATTCCCGTCGGCATCATCGCCGGGCTGATGATTCTAGGCTGGTATCGGCCCCGCGCCGGCGTCATCGCCTTTGCTGGTCTTGGGGCTGCGCTGATAATCAACTCCATCGTCGGACACCATGCCGGTTGGATTCTGGCCATCCCGTGTTTCGGGTTTGCCGTATTCTTCTGGTTCAGGAATCGTAAATCAAAAGCCGCGCCCTCAGTTCAAACTCCCATCGCTCCCAAAGTCACCAGCCTGCTGGCCCTGACGCTCGCCTGCGCGATGTCCCCCGGAATCGCTGCCGAGCAAGTAGCCCCCGCCGACCTGACCGCCCAGCAGATTCTCGACAAGGTGGCAGCCACCTACGCGACCTGTACCTCGTACCGCGACTCTGGCGTGGTCACGAACGATTTTGGCCCGCATACGGCAGGGGAGCACTTCCCGCGACACGTCGTCGTGAAACCGTTCCGCACGGCGTTCGTGAGGCCGGATCAACTCCGGTTCGAGTACGACGACCCCACGCCGCAAAAGGCATACATCATCTGGGCCAAAGGGACTGAAGTTCGCTCCTGGTGGCACGTGAAGCGGGCCGTGGAAACACAGCGAACATTAGGCAATGCGCTCGCGGGAGCCACAGGCGTCTCCAGCGGCTCGGCGCACACGATTCCTTCCCTGCTCCTGCCGGAACAGATCAAAGGCGCGAAGCTCGCGGCGATGACGGACCTGACCCGCCTGCCGGACGAAACCCTGGACGCCACGCCTTGTTTCAAGCTGCAAGGCAATTACGGTTTCGGCCACCAGCCCCGGACGGTGTGGCTTGAAAAAACGACGTTCCTCGTTCGGCGCATCGCCGAGGACACGGGGTTGGCCAAAACCACAACCGACTACCGGCCCGAAGTGAACCAGGCGATTCCGACGAAGGACCTGGAGTTCGGCGCACCCCAGTCACCCTGAACGTGAGACGGGTTCTGCCGCATGCGGCTTTGGCT
>CAIKLQ010000978.1 GCA_903828255.1 uncultured Verrucomicrobiota bacterium | reverse complement strand
CTCTTCCATGTGCAGGTGGAGCGGATGGGTCCAGCCACCGCCACCGTTGTCAATCTGCCAGATTTCGCCAGGGCCGTCCTTCACCACGGTAGGTCCGGGGATGGCGGGATCAAAGAACCCGCCGTTATTCCCGATCGGCTGGCCATTATAGTTAATCTGCCACGCGCCGGCAGCGCTCGTCAGCGTGAACTTCTTGAAGGGCAGCTTCGCTCGGGTCGCCGCATCCGGGATCACTGGGAGCGGCCGGCCCGTGACGGCGGTCGGCGCGAGGCTGGTATCCGTCACAGTCGGGCCCACGGCAACGAACTTCATCAACGGCACGATGTAATTCGCGACCGGAAGGTCCGCTTGGCGTCCGGTCGTCATCTTTCGAACGTTGCAGAGATAGAATACTTCGCCGACGCCGATCGGACTCCCATCCTGGTATTTGCTGAAGTCCACGACGAACTCCTTGCGTTTGCCGGGCCAGATCTCGAAGGAATCGCGAACGATGGGCTGCGGGAGCAAGCCCCCATCGCTGGCAACCTGCGTCCACTTCATGCACTGTTGCGCCCCGCTCAGCATCCATTGCTCGTTGATCGGGATGGTCCCGTCCACGACGGACCCCTTCATGATTTTCAACTCATACTGGCGCGCGACCGAACAGTCCAGGAACCGCAAACGGTAACGCCGCCGGGCCACCTGCATGACCGGATAGGCGGTGCCGTTGACCGTGAATACGTCACCTACGAAACCGTGGTTCGGGTACTTGGCGAAGAAGAGTTTCCCCCAGTTTTCCGGGTGCGCCTTGCCGTCCTGCAGAAGATGCGTGCCATTGCCCGCGCCTGTTTGCTCCTGCCCGAGCGGATTCTCGATGCCCGCGTGGGGCGTCACCGCGTCGTCGAACCGACAATCGTAAAGCCCCAGATACACGTCGAATTGACCGCTGGGCAAGCCGAGTCCGGTGCCGCCCCGGGTCGGGTTATTAAGCTCGTTGCCCGGATCCAACACGGGATCGTAGATGGGGTAAAGCCCCACCATCCCCTTATAGACGTTGGAGGAGGTATGATCCATGCGGTAATCGTGGAACCACAAGGACGACTGCATCTCGGCGCTATCGCCGCCAGCCGGCCAGTTTAGATAGAGGTTGTCCACGTACCAGTTCGGCCCCGCCGGCCCCTGTCCGTTGGGGGACGCGCACGCCAGTTTATAGGCATCATAACCGCGCTGGCAATAATGCGGATTGCCATCACTCTCGGGCCCGGTGTGGGCATTGTGCAAATGCGTCAAGAACGAGGGCACCCCGAAATCGCGGTAAGCGGGATCATCCGGATTCATGAGATTGGCGAAGCGTACCAGGTTGGGAGTTCCATAGACGGCGTTGATCATCGCGCCGGGGAAGGTCCGGTTGAAGAGGGACATTGTGCTGGCCGGCAGCTTAACCGTCTGGGTGGTGCCGTCGAGCTGGGGAATGCCGTTCTTCATGATCCAGTTCCGCTTAAGCACCGAGGACGAGGTGAAGGTCCAAGGCGCGGTCTCAAGGTTGATCAGGTAGCAACTATTGGCGATCGAGTTGTACCGCTGCCAGGTGGGTTTGAGCAGGTCGGGTATCTGGCAGGGACCACCGACGTAGCTGTTATTGTCCAAGTCCGGCGGACAGAGCTTGCCGTCCGGGTCCGCCCACGTGCTCGGGTCGGACGGCGCTAACGGACTGGGAATGGGCAACGAATCCGTGAACGGATTCAGAATCCGCGGACTAATCGCGAGCGGCTCCCCGCTGCCGCCGGAAGCTCGCGCCCAGGGCACGCCCACGGAGGGCAGCATGGCCACCCCACCGGTTAGCAGTCCCAGGCGGATGAAGTTCCGCCGGTTCATGTCGGTCAGCCGGGACCCG
>CAIKLQ010000977.1 GCA_903828255.1 uncultured Verrucomicrobiota bacterium | reverse complement strand
GAAGCGCAGCAACAAGCGAAAGGTGTCGCGATAGCCGGCAATCGTGTTGGGACTCGCTTCCATCTGGGCACTGAGCCGTTCGGTGAAGAACTGCTGGAGCAGGGGCGGCAGGTTGGTCGTGCTCATACACGCACCTCCTGGTCTAGCGCGGCGGACGAGCGCTGGGCCGCCAGTTCCATCAATTCGGGAACGGCTTCAATGTACCAATAAGTATTTTCAGGGCTGGCGTGTCCCAAATAGGTCGTGAGTTGGATCATCTCCCGTGCCGGGTCTTTGCCGGTGCGGTACCAGTTGAGGAGCGTCTGCACGGCAAAGGTGTGTCGCAGATCATGAATGCGCGGCCCCCGCCCGTGCCGATGGAACCGTTGCGCTGGCCGCAAGCCGAGGCGCTGGCTCAGGATCGCAAAGTGATACTGCGCCGCGCCGTCGGTGAGGCGCTGGCCGTGGTCCGATACAAAAAAGGAAGTCGGGCGTGTGCCCAGCCACCGGTCGCGTTCCTTGGCGTAACTTGTTAACTGGGCCTGAGTGCTCTCTGCGAGAGGCAGCAACCTGGCTTTGCCGAGCTTGCCCCGCCGGACGGTGAGCACGCCGGATGTCCAATCCACATCGTCAACGTCGAGCGCGATGGCCTCGCTGATCCGCAGCCCGGTGACCGCGAGCAGCCCAAACAGCGTCGCGTAGGTCAGTCTGCGAATGCCGTTGGCCGAGGGCAATGCCGCGGCGGCAGCGATCAGGTTGCGGATTTCCTCCGCACTGTAGATGTAAGGTCGAACGTGCCGATAGCGATACGGGATGAGGGCCTGCGGCGGCACCTCGTGCCGGGCATCCAGCCCATGCAACCACTGCGCGAAACGGCGCACCATTCCCAGGCGCGCTGCCCAGGTGGCCCGGTGGGCGTGTCCGAAGGCCTGTTGCCAACGCTGAAAGAGTTGGATGGTGAGGTGATCGGCATTCTCCTGGGCGGCAAAGGCAACGAACTTTCGCAGCACTCTCTCGGAAGTGCGTAAGTCGTATCCCAGACTGCGGCGGAGAGTCAGATAGCGGTCGAGCTCTTGAGCCAAGGTGTTCATTGCGCACCTCCCGTCACTGGCCAGGGTTGGGCGATGGAGCGCAAGCCCGCCACATCGAGCTTGGCGTAGATCATCGTCGAGGCCCGCGAGCGATGGCGCAGCAGGTCCCCAATCTCGTCCAGGGAAGCCCCGCGTTGCACCAGTTGAACCGCGAGACTGTGCCGCAAGACGTGCGAGCCCACATAAGGCACCGGGGGCTTCAAGCTGGTTTTGGCAAAGGCGTCTTTGAGAACCGCATTCACCATCTGCCCGCCCTTGAAAGGACGGTGCGGGGCCCGGTCGGTGACGAAGAGCACCCGCGAAGTCGTCACCCGATCCAAGCGGATATAATCCGCCAAGGCTTCGCCCACATCTTTAGGCAGGGGCACCCGGTCCTGACGTTGGCCCTTGCCGCGGACCCGCAGTTCGCCCGCGCGCCAGTCGAGGTCCTCCAGTTGCAGGGCGATCACCTCCTGCGCCCGCAATCCCAAGCGGGCCAACAACAACACCATGGCGTAGTTGCGGCGACCGCGTGGCGTGTCGGAGCGCACCGCCGCCAGGAGGGTTTCCACCTGGTCAGCGGCGAGATGCCGAGGCAGTCGGGCCCCGTAACGCTGGGCGACACTGGGGATGCCCTCGGCGAGATTAGTGGTTGTCTTGCCGGTTTGGAAGAGATACTGGAAGAACTTGCGCAAATGCGTGGAGAAGGTCTTGCTGCGGTTGGGCTGCGGCTGCGTATGCACTTGCTGGAGGAATCCGGCGATGTCGGCCAGCGTGAGTTCGGAGAGGTTGCCGACTGCGTCGCCGAAGCGAAACGCCAAGAAACGGTCGGCCAGCCGCCAGCAGGTGTAGATCGTGCGCTCGCTCAAGCCCCGTTGGCGGCGCAAGTAATCCTCGTACTCGCGCCGCAAGCTGGCGCGGGCGATTTCTTTGGGCGTGGGGATGGGCGCCGGCATCGGGACGCCTTGTGCCCGCAGGAAGCGAACAAAAAGCCGGACCACGTACTTGGCGCTCGTGTGCCGACATAAAGGCGATTCCGTCTGGGCGAGAAGCGCCGCCGTTTGAGCCTCATCCAAGTCGTCCAAGCCGACCCCGCGCTGGCGCATGAGCCGCCCCAGCGTCTCGATGCAGCGGACGTATTCGGCGACTGTCCGCCGTGTGTAGCCCTGACCCTCAAGGTGGGCTTTGAACCGTTGTGGATAATCGCCCAGCGCCTCGCCCGTGTTCGGGGCAACAGCGTTGGGTGTGTTTAGGTCTGTGTTTGTGTTTGTCTGTAGTGATGGTGTTTGCATAACGCCTACTGGTTGAAGGACGACCGCGGGTAGATGCAAGTCCACGTGCGCCTGCCGCGCCCCGCGCAGCCGGGGCCGTTCCAAAACAAACTCCCGGCCCAAATACAGCTTGAGCACCGCCTCGGAGAGTTCCACGCGCAGCGTGTGTCCGATCAAACGCGAGGGCACCGAATAGGCATGCCCCTTCACCCGGATCAGACTTTGCGAACTGACCACCGGGGCATATTCCCGGTACTCGGCCAGCCGCCCGGCGGGCAGCGGCCGCATCCCCGCCAACGCCGCCGCCAAGCGCGCCTGCCGGGGAGCGTTGGCCGCACGTAACACGCCCGCCACAAACCCGTCATACTCCGCCACCGCGTTAAACTCCCGGCTGCCGCGCAACAGCAGATGCGGTCCGAGCCGGCGCTTCAAATGCCGGTTGCCCGACTCCACATCGCCCTGCTCGTGGGGACAGCCCACGTTAATCGTCAGCGGCGTCAGATCGTAGTGCGTGCAGAGTTCCAGGTAATCCGAGTTATACCCCCGGGGCCGTCCCGGCAGCGCCTCCAGTTCGTGCGTGGCGGCACTGCTGTTGTCGGGGCCCAAGTGCGGCGGGCATTTGCCCAGTTGCGCCAGCGCCGCTTGCAGGCCCGCCACCAAACTCAAAAAGGACTCCGCCAGACAGCG
>CAIKLQ010000976.1 GCA_903828255.1 uncultured Verrucomicrobiota bacterium | reverse complement strand
GCCGCGCAAATCCTGGGCGGTTACACGCTCGGCGGTGCGGATTTGCTACGGCGCGCGATGGGTAAGAAAAAAGTCGAGGAGATGCAGAAGCATCGCGACATTTTCGTCAAGGGCTGCCACGAGAAGAACAACATCCCGAAGGCAAAGGCGAACCAGATTTTCGATTTGCTGGAAAAGTTTGCGGGCTACGGTTTCAACAAATCGCACGCCGCCGCGTATGCGATCGTCGCGTATCAAACTGCGTATCTAAAGGCGAATTACCCCGTCGAGTTCCTGTGCGC
This sequence comes from uncultured Verrucomicrobiota bacterium, assembly GCA_903828255.1. Lineage (GTDB taxonomy): Bacteria > Verrucomicrobiota > Verrucomicrobiia > Limisphaerales > JADLHS01 > CAIKLQ01. Next base: position 5,147 of record CAIKLQ010000976.1, on the reverse strand, counting down.
CATGATGACGAACGACATGGGCGACACCGCGAAGCTCAGTCAGTACATCGCCGAGTCGCGCGTCATGGGCATCGAAGTGCTCGCTCCGGATGTGAACGAGAGTGATGTTTTTTTTGCGCCGGCAACACGGGTAGGACAGGCGTCGCGCCTGTCTCAAACTTCAGAAAGAGACTCAGGACAGGAAGATGGAGACAGGCGCGACGCCTGTCCTACGCAAGTAATCCGCTTCGGCCTCGCCGCCATCAAGGGCGTCGGCGAAGTCGCGGTGCAGAACATCCTGAAAGCCCGGCACGAAGGCGGCAGATTCCAGTCGCTGTCCGACTTGTGCGAGCGCGTGGACGGGCGCATGGTGACGCGCAAGACGTTTGAAGCGCTGATCAAGACCGGCGCGTGCGATGCCTTCGGCCAGACCCGCGCCACCCTGTTCGCACAACTCGAACGCACGCTGGCCCGCGCCGCGAGTGTCATCGCCGACAAGCTGAGCGGCCAGAGTTCGCTGTTCGGTGCGCTTGAGGAAAAAGCAGCACCCGTGGCCGAAACATTGGGCAAGTTGCCCGAATGGCCGCAGCACGAATTGCTCGCGCACGAAAAGGAACTGCTGGGTTTCTATGTCACGGGCCATCCGCTCACGCCGTTCGCCGCGATCCTGGAAAAGTATTGTCTCGCGAACACCGCCAAGCTCCCGGAACTCGCCAACCGCAGCCTCACCCGCATCGGCGGCATGATCGCGGTGGTGCAGAACGGCATGTCGAAAAAGAGCGGCAAGCCCTATTCGATTATTACGCTGGAAGACCTCGAAGGCTCGGTGCAGGTGCTCTGCATGAACGAGAACTACGACAAGTATCGCGAGTTGTTTGTGGTGAACAAAGCCATTCTCGTCATCGGCGAAGTGAACACCAGCGAGGACAAGCCGAAGATTTTCCCGCAGGAAATCATGCCGCTGGAGGACGCGCCCCGGAAATACACCAAGCAGGTTCACCTGCGCCTGCACACCGCGCACTTGAAGCCCGAGGACATTGAATCCGTGCGGGCGCTCGTGGCCGCGCATCCGGGCAAGTGTCCGCTGTTCCTTTGCTTCATGCGCCCGACCGGCGAAGTCATTTTCATGCAGCCCCACGAACGGTTTGGCGTGCTGCCGTCACTGAAACTCCAGCAGGATGCCGACGCGCGCTTCGGCGAGGAAACTTATTACGTGAAGGTGGACACGAGCTTGCCCGAACGGCAGCAGCGACGCTGGGAGCGCAAGTCGGAGAACGGGGATGATGGAGAATGACCTCCCGGCCCCACATCGGCGCGCTGCTGCGAGATTCGGCGCAGGGAATAGCAAGACCTGACGGCACAATTCCGCGTTCGTCACACGCGCCAGCCTTGGAGTGCGGTGACTCGTCACCGCTTTCGGCAGGCGACTTGTCGCCGTCGAACTTTGCGGCAGGCGCGCAACAGGCAAAGCGCTCAGCCCGGGTGGTTCGTCGCGCCGCTCTGCGCGGCGCTGCTTGGGCGACGAGTCGCCCAAGCGAGAAAAGCGGTGACAAGTCACCGCACTCCAAAGCCCGCGACTTTGACCGCAACCACTTTCAGCAAATCCCACTTAACCCACTTAAGATGCCTACCTTAATTCTGCTTTTCTCCATGCTGGCGGTTTCGCTTCTCTCCGCCGCCGAGCTGCCGCACACTGCGCCTGCGGGCGAGGGTTTGTTCGCCCGCAGCAACCTCGTCGCCTGGTGCATCGTGCCCTTCGACACGAAGAAGCGCGGGCCGGAAGAACGCGGCGCGATGTTGGAGAAGCTCGGCATTAAGAAACTAGCCTACGACTGGCGTGCCGAACATATCCCAACCTTCGACGCCGAAGTGGCGGCGATGAAGCGGCATGGCGTGGAGATGACCGCGTGGTGGTTTCCGGGTGCGCTTAACTCGGAGGCGCAGGCCATCTTGGATTGCATCAAGCGCAACGGCATCCATCCGCAACTCTGGGTGATGCTCGAAGGCGGATCGCACTTGCGTTTGGACAAGGCGTTTGAAGCCACGCCGGAAGCACAGGCGGCACACGTCGAGCGCATGGTCGCAGGCGTGAAACCCATCGCGGCGGAGGCGGCGAAACTCGGTTGCCAGGTCGCGCTCTACAATCACGGCGGCTGGTTCGGCATTCCGGAGAATCAAATCCAGATCGTCGAGCGCCTCAAACGTGACGGCATCACGAACGTGGGCATGGTTTATACGCAGCATCACGGCCACGGCGAGATTGACCGCTTCGCCGAGTTGTTGCCGAAGATGAAGCCGCATCTCCTCGCACTCACCCTCAACGGCATGATCAAGGACGGCGATCTCCAAGGTCACGACCTCGGCACCGCGCCGCTGGGCCAGGGCGAACAAGACCTCCGCCTTTTGCGCATCATCAAGGAAAGCGGCTGGCGCGGGCCGGTAGGCATCATCCTGGAAGTGATGGCCGACGCCGAAGCGCGGTTGCAGGATAATCTTGATGGGCTCGAATGGTTGGTCGCGCAACTGGACGGTCGCCCCGCCGGACCGAAACCGCAGCCGCGCAGTTGGCAGCTTCCCAAAGCGGCGGCGCCGGCCAATCCAACCAAGACCAGCGCCAAGTGGGTTGAAGGCCAGCCGGAATATCGCGCCCGCCCCATCACCGTCGAATGCCGGGCCACGCTCAACAGTGCGCGCGAGTTCAACATCCTCGTTGCCAGCGACACCAAGGATTCAGCGGAGCATTGGGAGCTGTATTCCTACGCCGGCAGCGGAGTGCTCAGCCTTTATCAGCCGGGACGCGGCGGCGAATTCAAGTCGGAGATCAACATCTGCGATGGCAAACCCCACCAACTCGGCGCGGTGATCGAACCGGAGCGCGTGCGGCTTTTCGTGGACGGCAAGCAGGTCGCCGACGCGCCGGCCAAGCCGCTCGAAGGCCAGCCGATTCCCGGTAGGCTGGCTTTCGGCCAACTCGTCGAGGGCACGCTTGGCTGTGATGGCGCGGTGGAAGAAGTGAGGCTTTCCAAAGGGGTGCGCGATCTCGCGAACGTGCAGACTGGCCCGCTGCAAGCCGACACTCAGACAATCGGGCGGTGGCAGTTCGCAAAATTGGAGACAGGCGCGACGCCTGTCCTACAGTCGAAGTATTGGGCCATCGAAGATGCGAAGGAGCGCGAGAAGTTGCCGCTCTACCAGACCATCCCCGCCGCCACGCGCGAGGAACTCACTCCCGCCAACGGTTTTCCGAAACGCGAAAACTATCTGACCTGGCATCGTTCGCACGGCGACAACGGCGGCACGCGCTTCTCCGCGCTCGATCAGATCAACCGCCAAAATGTCACGAACCTTCAGGTCGCGTGGACGTATCACTCGCAAGACGGCAGCAACTACATCCAGTGCAACCCCATCATCGTGGGCGGGGTGATGTTCGCGCCCACGCCGGGCAAACACATCGTGGCGGTCAACGCGGCAAACGGTGCGGAGCTTTGGCGCTTCAAACCCGAGGGCGTAGGCCGACCGGCGTTTCGCGGATTGATTTACTGGCCGGGCCGCGATGGTGCCAGCGAGCGCATCATGTTCTGCGCCGGGAAATTTCTCTACGCGCTGAATCTCAAGACCGGGCAGCTGATTGCGGATTTTGGCGAGGACGGCAAAACGGCTTTGCCGGGTCGCACGCAGGGCGACTTCGGCGCAGCCACCGCTGGCCCGACGATTTTCGAGCGGATCATCGTCGTGCCGGGATTCGAGAAGGACGTGTGGGGGTTTGATGTCGTGACCGGCAAACAGCTTTGGACCTTTCACACCGTGCCGCAAACGGGCGAGTTTGGTTACGACACCTGGGATCGCACCGAGCCTTACGCCGCCAACTGCTGGAGCGGCATGGCGATGGATGAAGTGCGCGGCATTGCTTACGTCACGACCGGCGGCCCGAAAAATAATTTCATCGGGATCGGCCATCTTGGCGACAACCTGTTTGCGAATTGCTTGATCGCCATTGACGCCCGCACCGGCCAGCGCCTCTGGCATTTCCAGGAAATCCGCCACGACATCTGGGACCTGGACGTCTCCGCGCCGCCGAACCTCGGCACCATCACGCGCGACGGCAAACGCGTGGACGTGGTCACCGCCGTCACGAAGCTTGGCAACACGCTGCTGCTGGATCGCGTGACGGGAAAACCAATTTATCCCTTCCGTCTGCGCCGTGCGCCTGCGAGCGATCTGCGCGGCGAAGTCACGGCGCCGTATCAGCCGGACCCGGAATTGCCCGAGCGAATTTCCAAGCAGGAATTCACCGCCGCCGATCTGACGGATCGCACCGAGGAGGCCGCTGACTTCGCCCTGACCCGTTTCAAGAGCGCGACGGCGGGCTGGTTTCGGCCTGGCAGTGAAGGCCGGGCGAATCTCTTCTTCAACATAGACGGCGGCGCGGAGTGGACGGGCGCGTGCATTGACCAGGACACGGGCCGGCTCTACGTCACCGCGAATCACGTCGGCTGGCTCATCACCATCTTCCGTGACGACGATCCGCCGGATGATCCGCGCCAACCGAAGACGCGCGGGCAAGTTGTCTTTGAAGCCACCTGCGCCCAGTGCCACGGCGCGAACCGACAAGGTATCGGCACCGCGCCGGCGCTGCGGGGCTTACGCCATCGCCTCACCGACGCCGCCGTGACGAATCAAGTCCGCACCGGCAAGTTCGCCATGCCGTCGATCCCGGAAAATCAACTCAGTGAACCCGATCTCAAGGCGGTGGTGGATTACCTCATGGTGCGCGACCGACCGCTGCCACCGTCGAAGCCGACCGAACGCCCGGTGTATAGTTTTTCCGGCTACCCACGTTTCTTCGACCACGAAGGCTATCCCGCCAACAAGCCGCCGTGGGGCACGCTGAATTGTCTCGACCTCAACACCGGCAAGCTCGTGTGGAAAGTCCCGCTCGGCGAACATCCTGAACTCACGGCGCAAGGCGTGCCCAAGACCGGCACGGAAAACTACGGCGGCGCCATCGTGACGGCGGGCGGCCTGGTCTTCTGCGCCGGCACGAAGGATCGAAAAATCCGCGCGTTTGACAAGGACACCGGCGCGGAGCTTTGGTCGGCGCAACTACCCTGGGTGGGCAACGCCCCGCCGGCAACCTATCAAGTGGATGGCCGGCAATACCTCGTCAT
>CAIKLQ010000975.1 GCA_903828255.1 uncultured Verrucomicrobiota bacterium | reverse complement strand
GGCCTCGACGCCGTGGTGATCGCCACCCCCGTGCGCTTCCACCACGCCATGGCCAAGGCGGCCTTGCTCGCGGGCAAACACGTGTTCATCGAGAAACCCATGGCCGCTTCGGTTGCGGAATGTCAGGAACTCGTGGATTTGGCACGCCAGCAGGGCGTGGTGTTGATGGTCGGTCACACTTTTCTCTACTCGCCCGCCGTGCGGATGATCAAGGAGATCATTGATTCCGGGGACATCGGCGAGCTCCGCTACATCAGCGCCCGCCGGCTCAATCTCGGCCTGTTCCAGAAGGAAATCAACGTCACGTGGGATCTCGCGCCGCACGACATCTCGATCATTCTTCACATCATGAATGAAGCGCCTCATTCCGTTGCCTGCTACGGAGATGCCCACATCACGCCCGGCATCGAGGACGTCACCAACCTCTATCTCTCCTTCGGCAAAAATCGCGCCGCCGTGGTTTACAGCAGTTGGCTCGATCCCAAGAAGGTCCGCGAAATGACCTTCGTCGGTTCTCGGCGCATGATCGTCTATGACGACATCGCCACCAACGAAAAGATCAAGATCTATGACGCACGTGTCGAACGGCCGCCGCACTACGACACCTTCGCCGAGTTTCAATACTCCTACCACTACGGTGACATGTATGTGCCCTACGTTAAACAGGAGGAGCCGCTCAAGATTGAATGTCAGCACTTCCTCGATTGCATTCGGGACGGTCGCGTGCCGCTTACCTCGGGCGAAAAAGGCTTGGAAGTGGTCCGGATCCTGGAACTGTCTTCGCAGTCGTTGAAGGAGAATCATCGCCGTCTGCCGCCGGCCGAAAACGGTTTTCTCGCCGCGCCGCCGGTGCCGTTTTTGGGGGCAGCCCGCGAATCCGCTACCAGTGTCCACGCATGAACCCCGTGCTTGCCTCCCTCCAGAACATCGCCCCCGACGTGAAACTCGGCCAGCGCGTGCGCATCTTTGCCTTCACCAACCTTTATGGTTGCGAGCTCGGCGACGATGTCAAAGTCGGCACCTTTGTCGAGATCCAGAAGGGTGCAAAGATCGGCCACCGCTGCAAGGTTTCGAGCCATTCTTTCATCTGCGAAGGTGTCACCTTGGAAGACGATGTGTTCATCGGGCACAATGTCACTTTCACCAACGACCGTTACCCGCGCGCCACCAACGCCGCCGGCCGACTCCAGACCGAAGCGGATTGGCACTGCGTTCCCACGCTCGTAAAGCGCGGGGCCTCCATCGGTTCCGGCGCCACCTTGCTTTGCGGCATCACGATTGGCGAGCGCGCCGTCGTCGGCGCGGGCAGTGTCGTGACCAAGAATGTTCCGCCAGACGTTATTGTGGCCGGCAATCCCGCCCGCCAGCTCAAAAGCCTCCAACCTGAATCTATTTATGCGAATTCCGTTTCTTGATCTTAATGCCCACCACGCCCCGTTGCGCGTTGAACTCGATGCCGCGATCGCGCAGGTGATTGACCGCAGCGCGTTCGCTGGCGGGCCGTTTGTGGCCGCGTTTGAAACGGAATTTGCCACGTATTGTCGCGCCCGGTATGCCGTCGGTCTCGGCAACGGCACGGATGCCCTCTGGCTCACGCTGCTCGCGCTAGGAGTCGGACCTGGAGACGAGGTCATCACCTCGCCCAGCACCTTCATCGCCACCGCGGAAGCCATTAGTTTCTGCGGCGCTCAGCCGGTGTTCGTGGACATTGACGAAGTGACTTATACCTTGGATGCCAAACTCATTGAGGCCGCCATCACGCCGCGCACCAAAGCGATCATCCCAGTGCATCTGTTTGGCCAGTGCGCGGATTTGGACCCGATCCTGGATTTGGCGCGGCGGCGCAACCTTCCCGTCGTCGAAGACGCCTGCCAGGCGCACGGGGCCGAATACAAGGGCCATCGGGCTGGCTCGCTGGGTGTGGCCGGCTGCTTCAGTTTTTATCCGGGGAAAAACCTCGGGGCCTTTGGCGAGGCCGGCGCGGTCGTAACGAATGACGAAGCCCTGAAAAATAGAATCCAGGTTCTGCGCGACCACGGCCAGGCAAAGAAGTATTACCACTCCTGCGTCGGTTGGAATGCGCGCATGGACGGCATCCAGGCCGCCGTCTTGTCGGTGAAGTTGAAGCACCTCGATGCGGCCAATGCCCGGCGGCGGGAGCACGCCACAGAATACGGAGACCTCCTCGCCGATTGTCAGGAAATCGTCCTGCCCGTCGAGTTGAACCACAACCACCATGTCTATCACATCTTTGCGGTGCGCGTGCCGGATCGTGATCGCGTGTTGCAGGCGCTTTCCGAACTGGGCATCGCTTGTGGGATTCATTATCCCGTACCGCTGCATTTACAGGAAGCGTACCGTTTTCTGGGCCATGCCCGGGGGGCGTTTCCGGTGGCGGAGCGTTGCGCGGATAAATTTCTTTCCCTGCCGATGTACCCGGAATTGGCCGCCGTTCAGGTCCGGGAGGTGGCCGCTGCGTTGAAACAAACAATCCGGGTTGCGCGAGAAGTCGAATATGCACACGCTGACTGAAACGCTTCCGCTCCCGCGGGCAGCCACGAACGCAACCTCCTACAGTGCGCTGCGTCGGCCGGATTTTCGGTTGGACCCGTTCGAGGTTCCGCAGTGGGACGCTAGCGTCGCGACCCATCCCGAGGCGACCGTTTTTCACACTGCCGCCTGGGCGCGGGTGCTGCACGAAACCTACGGCCACACGCCGCTTTACCTGGGCCGGCTCGAAGCCGGGCGTTGCCACGAATTGTTGCCAATCATGGAAGTTGCCAGCGCGCTCACCGGCCGACGTGGGGTGTCGCTGCCGTTCACAGATTTCTGCGAACCGTTGGCGACCGGCGAAGATGCGGCGGCGCGGAATTGGGAACTCGCGCTCCGTCTGGGGCGGGAGCGGGGGTGGAAGTATTTCGAGAGTCGCGCCTTGGGTGGGGTGCCTGCGGACGCCTATCCCGCGCTCTCTTTTTTCGGGCACGAACTGGATTTGGAGTTGCCGGAGGACCGATTGTTCGCTGGTCTTGCCCCCGGGGTGCGGCGTGCCATCCGCAAGGCGCAGGCTGAGCGCCTCGAAATCGAGATCAAAACCGACCCCGCTGCGGTTCAGGCTTATTATGCCCTGCACTGCCGGACGCGCCAATGGCACGGGGTTCCGCCGCAGCCGTTCCGGTTCTTCGCCAACCTCCATCGCCACCTCCTCGCGCGTGGTTTGGGCTGGGTGATCCAGGTGCGCTGCCGGGATCGGATCGTAGCCAGCGCCATCTTCTTTCAATTCGGACGGCGCGCGGTGTACAAATTCGGCGCTTCCGACCGCCGTTTTCAGTCGTTTCGTCCCAACAACCTGTTGATGTGGGAAGCCATCAAATGGCACGCTGCCCACGGCTTCGCTTCCCTGCACTTCGGCCGCACCTCCCTGGCCAACGAAGGCCTGCGCCGCTTCAAATTGGGCTTCGGCGCCCGGGAAGAATGTCTCGAATACTTCCGCTATGATTTTCGCCGGGATGGATTCGTCACGATCCCCGATCGCGCCGAAGGCCGGCTAAACGCGTTGTTCCGCCGACTGCCCCTGCACTTATTGCGCTTTCTCGGCGCCAACCTTTACCCCCATTTATCCTGACATGACCCTCAATTCTCAATCCCCGCCGTGTGTCGGTCGCGCTGGCCGAGCGCACCACCTTCCCTTGGACTGCGCTGCTTGCTCCCTCTCCGACTCGATCGGGGAGAGGGCGGGGGTGAGGTGCTCGACAATTACTTTCCAAGTCTCAACTTGCTCTGCCCCTGCCGCTCGCCGGAGAAATAGGATGGCCCCATGAAGGAAGCGATCAAAGTGGAGGCCCGTATGAAACCAACCATTGACGTCACGCCCCGGGCTGCGGAGCCGCCGGCTCCCGGCTTCAATCTGGGTGATCTCTACTACCTGTTCTTCCGGCACAAATGGAAGATCCTCATCACCTTCCTCGCGGGCTTGTTCGGCTCGGTGGCTTTCTATTTTTTGAAACCGGCGGAGTACCAGTCCGAGGCCAAAATCCTCATCCGCTACATCGTGGAAGGTAAGACCGGCACCTCCGCCAAGGATGAGGCGCAAATGAAATCCCCGGATTCGGGCGGCGAAAACATCATAAACTCGGAAATCGAAATCCTCACCAGCCGCGACCTCGCCGCCCTGGTCGCCGACGCTGTCGGGCCGGAGAAAGTTCTTGCCAAAGCGGGGGGCGGCACCGACCGCCTGCGCGCGGCTGGCGTTATTTCCCGGGGGCTGACGGTCGAAGTTCCCCGGAAGAGCAGTGTTCTCCTGCTCATCTTCCGGCACCCGGACCCCGCAGTGGCCCAACCCGTGCTGAGCCACCTCACGGACGCCTATCTCAAACGCCACGATGAAATCCATCGGGGAGGTGGCTTGCTCGACGACTTTTTCTCCCGCAAAGCTGATGAGTTGCGCGCGCGCCTTTCCACCACCGAGGCCGACCTCAAAAAGCTCAAGGCGGACGCGCAGATTATTTCCTTGGACGACAGCAAACGCGGTTATATTGAACTGATGGGCAAGCTTCGTCAGGAACTGCTGTCCTCCGAGGCCGATCTCGCCGAACGCCGCACCCTGCTGGGGGAGTTGGTCAAACTGCAGCCCGCTCCGGCGACCGCCACCAATATGGCTACCAATGCCGTCGCTGGTTTCAACCCCACTGCTGGCACCAACACCGAGGCGGTGGTGACCCCCGAACAGTTCGAGCAATACCGTCGTGCCACCCATGAACTCGACACCCTTCAGCAACGCCTTACAGATCTCCGTACCCGCTACACGGATGAACATTTTCAGGTCCGGAATGTTCTGCAACTCGTCACGGAAGCCCAAGGCCGCAAGGCCGCCCTCGCCGCGGACTGCCCCGCGCTCACCCTGTTGCCCACGGTGTCCGCCGCGCAGCCGCCGCGCAATCTGGTGGATCTGCCCACGGAAGCCTTGCGCGTTGCGGCTTTGGAGGCCAAGGTCAAAGTGCTGGCCAGCCAGTTGGAAAAGGTTCGCACGGATGCCTCCCGCGTCATGGATGCCGAGCCGGCCCTGACCCAGTTGCAGCGCCAGAAGGAAGTCGAGGAAACCAGCTATCGCTACTACTCGGCCAGCCTCGAACAGGCACGCATTGATGAATCCCTCGGCACCGGCAAGAACACCAATATCAGCGTGGTGCAAAACCCCTCGCCGCCGGTCCGTGATCTCAAAGGCGTCCTGAAACCTTTGCTCGCCATCTTGCTTTTCGGTTGCTTCGGGGGCTTCGCCCTCGGGTTCGTGTCCGACCGGATTCTCGATCAAACCATCAAGACCGTCGGGGATGTCGAGCGCTTGGTTCGCGTCCCGATGTTTCTCTCCGTGCCCGATACTGCCTGGAAGGGGGGACTCCCGCGGCCGTGGTTTGGCCACAACGGCTCCGCGCAGCCAACGGCGGTCAATGGTCACCACCCCACCAACGGCAACGGGGCATTGCCCAATGCCCACGGCCACCCTGGGCCAAGCCTTGCCACGGCCCCGTGGGACACCCAGCATGTGTTGCGTCCGCACTTTGAAGGCTTGCGCGATCGGTTGATCACCTATTTCGAGGTTCGCGAGCTGGACCATAAACCCAAGCTGGTCGCCGTGACCAGTTGCACGGATCGCGCCGGCGTGACAACCCTGGCTGCCGGTCTGGCCGCCGCCCTTTCGGAAACCGGCGATGGCAACGTCTTGCTCGTGGACATGAATCTTGAGGACGGCGCTGCGCACGCGTTTTATCAGGGCAAGCCAACTTGCGGACTTTCCGCGGCGTTGGAGAACAGCACCCGCGATCCGGCCTTGGTGCAGGAAAAACTTTACGTGGTTTCGGCCCATGAAACGAACAACCAGAAGCTCCCGCGCGTCCTGCCCAAACGCTTTGCCCATCTCGTGCCGCGCATGAAAGCCAGCGACTACGACTACATCATTTTTGACATGCCGCCCGTGACCCAGACCAGCGTCACGGCGCGCTTGGCCGGGTATATGGACATGGTTCTGATGGTCATTGAATCCGAAAAGACGGGCCAGCAGATCGTCCAGCGGGTGAGCGGACTCTTGCATGAATCCCGTGCGACTGTGGCGACCATCTTGAACAAGCACCGGGCCTATGTGCCCCACAAACTCAGCCAGGAACTTTGATGAGTAGGGATTAGTGATAGTTGGCGCAGGCGTCGCGCCTGCGAGTGCCCGCGGTTTCCAGCCGCGAGTGGGTGAGCAGTCCGGAGTCCGTAGTGAGTGGTCCGTGTTCGCGCGGTTTCGATCGGTTCGGGAGATCGGTCGAAGCCACCTGGGCTCGGAAGTCGGTTCGTAGTCCGTAATTAGCAGTCCGCAGCAATCGGTCGGTAGTCAGCGGCATCGTAGTTCCGCTTTCTGTTTTCTGATTCCTGCGTTTGAGAAACCGTGGTGATGCGATTGAATCGGATTGTGGGTGGCAAAACCCTTGAGGGTCAGGACTGTAATTAGCTCGACCCGCGAGGGGCCTTTGACCTCTCGCGTCCCTAACCCATCGCCATTTGATAGCGCAGCCGGAGCGGTCTCCGGCTCAGACAACTAAGCCCATGCGCCAAGAACTCGCGCGCCAAGGTCAATCGCCTCTGCGAATTGACGAGGACGAAGTCCGTACCTCGAAAAAGCCGCAAGCCGCGAGCCGAAATGATGACCCAGAAAGCGCAGTTCAAGCAGCCCTCAAAAGGCCCAAAAGGCGCAAAGCGATTGAGTCGCCCTGTTTGAACCCGAATTCCGAAATAGGAATGGGAGCGCGCCCTCCGCGGGCGCTGTTTTCTGCGCCCTCGCGGAAAACCCCTGGGGCGAGGAATTTTTCAACCCCTGGCGAAACGACCCCGCGCCCAATGCGGAACGCGGGGGCGCGTCCCGCAACGCCCGAGGCGGGCGCGATCCCCGCAACTTCGGAATTCGGATTCAACCCGGACGGCGCTTTCAAACCGCAAATCTGGGCTAATCTGCGTTGCTGGCAGACCTTTCCCAATTGGCTACGGGGAAAAAATCTCCCAGGGCTGGTCTCCCTCCGGGCTTCGGGCATTAGCGGTGATGAGCGCAGATTAGCGGTTTCCACTTCGGCCGTCGGGTTCCAACCGGCGCTTAGTCCGGCGAAAGTATGTTTTTCCCGGCGGGTGAGCAACGGGCGGCGCGCTAAACATAACGCCATAAGTCCTTGCGCATGTTAGCTGACGGCACATAGGCGTTTGAGTGTTGTGTTGGGTGTGGTCCACCTGGCGAATGTTCCTTCCACCGCCTCAATCACAGCCTCGAGGGTTGGAAAGTATCGGTTGT
>CAIKLQ010000974.1 GCA_903828255.1 uncultured Verrucomicrobiota bacterium | reverse complement strand
CTCGCGGTCCCCGGCGGGCTTGACTTGATAATCCGGGAAACCTTGCTGGCGAATTTCCGCGACGTGTGCGACCAGTTGTGCCCGAGGGAACCACTGCGCATAACCAACGCCCTGAATGCCGGGCAGTTCGGCGTCGAGCTCGAGGCCCTTGGCAAAAGCCCGCCACTCCGCGCGCTGGACCGACTCCGAGGCCTCAAACAGGGCGGCGCCACTGAGCAACACTTGGGAGCAAGCGCGCAACCGGGCCAGGAGGTTGAGCCGGATCTCATCGCCGGCAATATCGAACTTCCGTTGCGCGTGCTCTTCCACATCCGCCTTGGCGAAAAACGCGGCCAACCCGGTGACCAGCAACCCGACCGCCAGCACGCCCAACGCGGTGGCCAGATTGCGCCGGGGATGCGGGTGCCGGGCATGCCTCCAAACGATTACCGCGCCGGTGATCAGGATCAACAGCAAGCCCACCGGCAAAGCCGCCTGGCCGGCCACCTGCCATTTCCAATCGCGGGCGTCATTATCCAAAGCCAGCACGGCGAGCACCGTCCCGGTTTGCGGGTCGGTGAGCGGCACGGCCCCGCTGACGAAGCCGCCCCAGCGGTCCGTGAAGGGGCCAGCGGCAACCGCCATGCCCGAGGTGAACGCCCGGCGAAAACCCGCCGGCACTTCCGGATAAACCATGCCTGCGGGGGCTTCTTCCGGATGGCCCACCGGGCGGTCGTCCACGAAGAAAAAGACCGCGCCGTCGGCCTTGCGGCCCAGGAGGTAAAGAAAGCGGCAATTCGGGTTGGCCGCCCGGATGCCCCCGAACTGCTCCTTGAGCCGGAGGTAAGCCGGCAGCTCCAAGTCCGCCGCCGTGCCGGAGAGCGCCCGCACTTGGTCGAGATTCACCGCCTGCGCCACGGCGCGGGTGTGCTGGAGCAAGTCCGCGCGCAAGGCGCGGTCGGCCCGCACGACCATCCAACCGGTGAACAGTCCCCCGGCGATCAGGAGCAGGAGGAGGCGGATGGTAGCAGAGCGCGAAAGGCGGAATGGTGGAGGGATCATAATCTGAAATTAAAAAGAGCAGTTGAAACCACTGATGAACCCAGATACACACCGATCCGAAGGAGTTGAAAAAAGACCGCAGCGCCGCCGGAGGGGGAAAGTCCTTTGCCCCCGGCATTCAACCGGCCTTGATAAGTGAAGGCCGTGCCTTGTCCGTGGAGGTGGAGGGCGCCCGCCAGGACGGCGAGCAGTGCGGTGAGGATTGGGTAGTTTCTAGGTTTCGTGATGTTTGTGGTGGTGGTGGGGGGTAGGTTTCAGGGGTTCAAGGCTTGTGGAGGCGGTAATACTTCACCGGGCCGCTGGCGGGCACGGTGATGGGGTTGGTGGACCCACTGGGAGAATTGGTCCAGTTGGGCGTACCGAGGTTCAGATTCTCTTGCAGATAGCACTGATTCATTCGTTCAATCGGCTCCGTCTTGGATTTCTTGCACGCGAACTTCGAGCCGCTGACGAATGCCACGCGCGCCTATCGAATGCACCCAAACCGGGCCGGGGGAAACCTGAGCCTTTCCACAGGAATCGGTTGAAATGCCACCGATCAAGAGCCGGGAGCATTTTCCGCAAACTTCGTGTGCTAGAAATTCGTTAGGCCGACGATAGAATGGGCGTATGGAATCATCACCGCATACCGCGCCGCCGCCCGGGGACGAACTACTGCCCACGCGACCGAGCTTGCTCGCGCGATTGCGCAACCACGATGACAGCAAGTCCTGGCACCGCGGTTGGGAGGAGTTTTACCTGAGCTACCACCCGGTTCTTTACCGTCACG
>CAIKLQ010000973.1 GCA_903828255.1 uncultured Verrucomicrobiota bacterium | reverse complement strand
GTTTCCTTTCTTTCTGCGGTTGCAGGCACGGCCTGCTATTCCTCGATGCGGAGGAGTTTTGTTGATGGTTGGAACGTTACCCCGTCAATCCTCTGTTCCGGCAATTGCACGGGGTAAAGGCGGACATTGGCGACCTGGTTGCGCTGCTTCTGCATGGCGACGTAGAGCCAATACTGTTGTTTCACGGCGTCGCTCTTGCCCTTGTCGTAACCGGCGGCGTAGGCTTTGTCGGATTGCTTTCTCGCGGCGAAGTGGAGTCCCTCACTCAGGATGACTCCGCCCGCCGCGCCAGCGGCGGTGGCGAGCGGATCGCCGTTGGAAAGTTCGTGGCCGAGATACGCACCGCCCGCGCCGAGCGCGACGTCGCTGATGGGGCGCGTGGCCGCGCAACCGGCGAACAGGCCGGCAACAAGGGTGACGAGGAACAGTTTGGATACGTTGGTGATGAGCTTGGTTTTCATAGGTGTTAATGGGCTTTGGTTTCGCCATCCTTGCGGCGATTGGCGTGATGGATGATTCCTTCGACGACACTCGGACTCTCGCGGAGTTCGCGGGCGCGGCGGTCGAAGTGTTCGCCGCTGGACGAACTGCAATAGAGCATTTCGGGCGACGCGACGTTGTGAACCGTGCCGCAGAGGTTACGCGCCGAATCGGTGTGCAAGTAGGTGAACGGCGAAAACTTCTCACCCGGCTGATGGTCGGGCAGCGGGTAATTCATGATCGCGTGTTGCGTCACTTCCGGGAGCGCGATGTCCTTGCCCATGTCGTCCAGGTCCGCGCGGTCGTTCTGCCGCATGATGAAAAACTGGCGGCTGTTGCCAAACACGGCCGAGCGGATGCGCGACTGCTTGAACCGCGCATACTGCTGCACGATGGAGATGTTCCAGCAGTTGAATTTGCGAAGCTGTGCGTAGCTCTCCTGCACGATTTCCTGACCGCCAGGAATGTCGAGGAAGCGGGCGACTTCCTCATAGATGTTCCGTTTCCGAATCGCGCGCGGCAGGGTCATGATGTGCTTGCGCGCGTGGTTGGTGATGAGAAAACCGGCGGCGGCTTTCAATTCCTTCGCCGATTCCGGGATGTAGCCCAACTCGAAGTGCGCGATTTTTCCGGTGAGCGAAAGATTGCTCGTGCCGTCAAACAGACAGCCGTAGTTGCCGTCCCGACACCACGGCAGGATGAGCGTCGCGATTTCCATGATCTGGTCACGTTCCGCGCCCATCGGGTCGAGCATCATCAACTCCTGAAGCATCCGATGCGTCGGGAACTCGTCCGGCGTAAAGTGAGCGAAGGCGAGATTGCGGACTTCCTTGCTCGTCCTGGGGTCTTTCAGAAACTTCAGCACATCAGCCTCGGCGAACTGCTGCATATAGCCCTGCGCCTCGTCGGCATGAGCCGCTTTCCAATCCCGGAAGTCGGCGAAGGTTTCGAGGGTGGTCGAACCCGGCGGCATTTTTTCCGCGCGAAACTTCTGCAACGCCATTGCGTGCCGGGCAATGTTGAGCAACTGGTCGTGGCGTTTCTTCTGCCAATCCTGAAACGAATCCTCGTAAAGCAGATTCAGATATTTGGCGATTTGCGCCTGCCGGAGCATCTGTTTGTCTTCCTGCGCGCTCGTGCCGATCATCCGCGCCACGAGTGCGGTCGCGGCGGAGAGATGGTCGGGCGTGAGCGGCAGCCCCTTCGTGTCGAGGTAATTGATGGTCAGGTCGCCGTCGGGATGGATGATGATGGGCCGCGCGCCTTCCTCGACCGTCGCGGTGTAGATGCCATAGGACAGCCCTTCCTCGATGATAACGGTGTAACCGAAATAACCTTCGG
>CAIKLQ010000972.1 GCA_903828255.1 uncultured Verrucomicrobiota bacterium | reverse complement strand
GTTCCCCTTCGCTCCGGGCGAAGGCGTCACGGACGATCCTCTGCCCGCGACGGCAGTGTCGCCGGACGGCAGTTTGGTAGCGGCGGGGCTGACCAATCCGAGCAGCTCGAGGATCGTGGTTTGGGACGCGGCCACGGGCCGGGTGATCGGGGAAGCCGCGCGCGCCGCGCGGGCACTGAACTTCGCGCCGGATGGCAGCTTGCTCGCCACCGGCGACCCATTGGGGCGGGTCGTGGTGTGGCGCGTCGCACCCTTTGGGCTCGTCGCGGAGTTGCCACCCGCCCAGCGGCCTAATCCGGTCAACTGCCTGGCGTTTGGCGAAGATCGCGTCGTACCGCGGGACGGGACACGTCAAGCGAAACGCTGGTTGCTCGCTGTCGGAGATTCGGGCGCGAACCTCACGGTCTGGGATTTGACCAAACGCGTGCCGCGGGCGTTCTACGCAGGATCGGAGTGGAATGTTCAGAGTGTGGCGTTCTCGCCAGATGGCGTTACGCTCGCGTCGGGTGGCAGAAGCCCTCCAATCCTTTGGGATTTGATGTCGGGAAAGCAACTGCTGGAAACTGCTTTCGGCTCCGTATTCGCGAGTGACACGACGGCCTTGGCCTTCGGTTCCAGCGGAGCAATCTTGGCTGCGGGCTGCAACGCGAACAGCCACCGCGCTGGCGCCGGCCTGCTGGAGGTGCTGCCCCACCGAGGTGTTCAACGGTTGCGTGGTTTGAGAGGCCCGGTCCGCAAAGTGTGGTTTTCACGCGACAGCAAGTTGCTGGCAGCCTTGTCCGATGATTGGTCTCTTCCGGTTTGGGAGGTCGCAACTGGGCGGTTGCGGTATCTCTTTGAAGTTCCGGCGGGCGAATTGGCGGACAACGCGGGTGGCGCTTTTGATGCCACCGGGAGGCGGTTCGGCTTCGCGACGGGCGGCGCGGCGCGGCTCTACGATCTGGAAACCGGGCACACCTTGGGAGACTGGGCCCTGCCCCACGGCTTTGGCGAAGAAACGCAGTTTGATCCGAGCGGGCGGTTGCTGCTGGTTCGCCGCGAACCCAGTCCGGAACACCCGCACCGAAACTGGCGCTGGACGCTCTATGAACTACCGCCTGGCGCGACGCCCGTGGTGCTGCGACGGCAGGAGGACTTGAGCTACCGCTCCCTCTCCATGGCCTTTCCCGCGCCGGGCAGCCGTGTCCTTGTGATTACAAAAGATTGGACTACCGAATGGAATTCGGTACGGGCGTTCGATGTGCTCACCGGCGTGGAGGAGTGGCAACAGGAGAAGGTGAACCGCAGACCTTACGAGTTGTTGCAAACCGATAGCGGCGGCAATTGGTGCTGGTTCGAAGTATGCGATCCCGAGCGCGTGTGCGCGACGCAATTCCTCCACATCTCCAGTGGCCAGACTGCGGCCCGAATTTCGGGAGGAGCCAGGGCGCTGAGTCCCAATGGTCACGAGTTTGCAACGGGAAGCTCAGCCAACCTTCTCAGTTGGGTTCTCAAACGAGTGGACGGAAATGGGCCGGAACTCGTTTTTGGGCATGATGCCATCTACAGCGGTTACACGCATCAGTTTAGTCCCGATGGCCGACATCTCGCTTGGGGCGCGAATGGTGGCGAAGTGTTCCTTGCCAACCTCGCGGAAGTGCGCCGGCGACTGGCTACGCTGCCACACGCGGAAAAGTTTCGTCCGTGATCAAAGGCAATCACATCAACCGCTGCTGCGGAATCGTATTGGGTCCGCACAATCGCGTCGGCCGTGAGCTTCGCGGCCTCGCCCTTCATCCCGGCCAGCGCCCCGGCTTGGGCGACCACGGTGCTGACCGGAACGTGTTGCTGCTGCGCCTCGGCCAGTTGCGCCACGTATTTCTGGACGCGCGGATTCGCGCCGCGCGCGCCAAGTTTCGCCAGTTTGGCTGGTTCAATCAGCGGGGCAATGCGCTGCGCGAAGCTTGCGGTGGTGGCGGCGGCGGCGACAACCACGAGCGGCATTGTCACACAGAGCACGCCCGCCAGCCGCAAGCAGGCCCGTTGCAAGGTGCGGAAACGCGACAAGCCCACAGGTTGGCGCGGCCGCAGGAGGCGGCTTTGCTCCGATCGGGCCACCACGGCGATTCCACCGTCGCCGCCCGGAAACAGAATTCCAGAATCTCCCGCGCCGTGTAGGGCTCATTGGTGAAGGTCAGCGCCCGGGCATTGTAATTCGCCGGGAGCAAATGCCGGTAGCGCGTGAGATACCGCC
>CAIKLQ010000971.1 GCA_903828255.1 uncultured Verrucomicrobiota bacterium | reverse complement strand
GAGGCGGAAGGCCATCCCGAGCATCTGGAGTTTGCGGAAGGCCTCTATCGGAGCTACCGCCAACAGGCGATGACGGAGAACTACGAGAACTTCAATTGGTTTGGCCGGCCGGAATGGACCGAGGGCTGCGCCATCGTGGATTCGTTCACCGTGGCCGTGCGGCTGTGGCGTCTGACCGGCAAGGCAGAGTTCCTGCGGGACGCCCAGCTCATCCTTTTCAACGGGCTACTGGCAAATCAGAAGGGCGGCGACTTCGGCATCAACAACTGCGTCGGGCCCAACCAGCAGATTTTCCTCAAGCCCGGTCAACCCGCGCCCTGGTGCTGCTCGGTCTGGGGCGGCAAGGGGCTGGCCCGCGCGATTCAGTACAGCTATTTCCAGCGCCCGGACGGATTGATGGTCACCATCCCCGGCAACAGCACCGTCACCGCGCACCTGCGCGGCGGGGACCTGACCCTCCAGCAGAAAACGGAGTATCCGCATGGAGACGGAATCCGGTTTGAAGTGATGGCCAGCCAATCCAAGAAGCAGCGAACCCTGGAGGTCTTCACCCCTCCGTGGATCCGACCGGAGAGCATCGCGGTGACCGTGAACGGGCAGCCGGCGGGGTGGACGCTGCAAAATGACTTCCTGGTGCTGAAGCGCGTGATGAGTCGCGGCGACGTGATCGCCGTGCAGTTCAAGCAAGTGGCCGCGGCCGCTCCCTTGCTCCATCCGGAGCGGACCCCGGGATTCCATCGGTATATGCACGGGCCGCTGGTGTTGGGGGTGGACACGAAGGACGAGCAGAGGTTGCCGCTCAACACGGAACTCGGGCCGCTGGGCGCAGCGTGTTACCAGGCCGCGGGTCTCACTCTCGTGCCCTTGTGTGACCTGACCGCTCGTCGCGATGGTGGCAAGACTGCCCGCGGCAGTTCATTCCAAGTGCTGTTCCGCGAGTGACGCATGGGCCGCGATCCTGGCTTTGTCTTCAAGTGACAAACACCACTCCGGCCCTCCAGAAGAACTCGCCTAGCACCAACAAAGCCCCGGCGCAGAGCTGGACGGCTATTACGACGATTCCTTTGAAATATCGGAGACACCACTCAACTATCGGCATGAACATTTTCGCCAGGCCGGGTCGCCGCTGGTCTTCGACCGCGAAGGCCGACCCGCGCAGCTCTTGATTTTCAACACCTGGAGATGGCAAGCCGCTCTGCAGCGATTTCGCGCTGATCCAGGACTAACGGGGCCGATGGCATTGCATTGCCACCTCTGGCAAGGGCAGCGCTGGTGATGACCGCGGGTATTTGCCAAGCGATGGGTATGCGCTGTTCCACGCCGTGGGAAACTCGCTGGAGGCGCTCATGGCCCTGCTTGACAAAATCCCCTACCAGATCGCGTCCCCGCAAGCCTACATGTGGGCTACTGCCGTAGTGTGGAACCGGAATCGAACCACGGGCTTTTTGTATTATAGGGCTATGCACTTCACGCTTGTTGCTGGACCCGCCCACTACACAAATGGGGCATTTTGTGCTGACAGGCCACCAGCGCATGTGGTTACATGCGTCAACTGCATAGGCCTATTGTATTATTTCCATTAACTTGGATCCTCGGAATTCAAAGAGCACTGCGTGCGCCTCTTGACCTGCACCGCGCCCGGTCTTTTGTCGTGGCACTCCGAAGAGAAGTTTTCGGAGGTTCCCGTTTGAAAATTCCCTCGTGGCTCAAGGTTGCGCTGGTTATCGCTGGCTCCACGAGCTTTGCGAAGGCGGACATCAAGCTTCCCGCCATCTTTTCCAACCACATGATCTTGGAAAAAGCCGCCAAAGTTCCCATTTGGGGAAAAGCGGATCTCGCCGAGAAAATCACCGTGACCTTTGTGGGGCAAACCTCCAAGGCCAAAGCCAGTGCGGACGGCAAGTGGAAACTGGCGGCATGGATGCCTCCCAGAACCTGCGGGCAACGATGCCCGCGCTACGGCGTGGCGCAGGTATCCCTGCCTGCGGGTTCACGGAGCTTCCCAGCTCTGGGTTGCCAACCGGGATTTTTAAACAGGCTCTTAATCTTTTTCTTGATCTTAATCTCCTCAGACCGATGGCGGGGAGATTAAGAAAAAGGTTGGATTAAGATTAATAAGGGAAGGCTACTTCGTCAGATAATACTTCGTCGTGTATTCCTGCACCATGCGCCAGGTGTTGTATTGCGGGACGAGCGTGGACATTGCGCGGCGAACCTTTTTGAGCCAGGCCCGCGGAACACCGTTGGCGTCGCGCTCGAAGAAACACGGAATCACCTGCTCAGTCAGCGCCCGGTAGAGATTCGCGCCGTCCAGCCGATCCTGTTCCTCGACCGAGAGCGGATGCGAATCATCGCCGATGGCGAAGCCGTTCGTGCCATCGTAACCCTCGCGCCACCAGCCGTCGAGGATGCTCAGGTTTAGGCAACCGTGCGGACCAGCCTTCATGCCGCTCGTGCCGGAAGCTTCGAGCGGTCGGCGTGGGTTGTTCAACCACACGTCGCAGCCCGAAACCATCTGCCGCGCCACATGCACGTCATAATTCTCGATGAAGACTAGATGCCCCAGCAGATCGCTGAATTTGCTGAGGTGAATGATGTGCTGGATGAAACGCTTGCCTTCGTCGTCGCGCGGATGCGCCTTGCCGGCGAAGATGAATTGCACCGGCCGCTGCTTGTCGCGCGCGAGCTTCACGATGTTTTCGAGTTGCTGGAAAATCAGCGGGGCGCGCTTGTAAGTGGCGAAGCGGCGCGCGAAGCCGATGGTCAAGGCATCGGGATTGAGTAAATGATCGAACGCGATGAAATCACCTTGCGTGAGGCGCTGGTGCTGGAGCAACAGTCGGCGCCGGCTGAATTCCAACAACTCGCGTCGCAGCCGGTAGCGCAACGCCCACAACTCCTCGTCGCTGATGAAATTCGTGTCCTCCACCTTCTTCCAAAACGCGGGGGAGTTGATTTCGCTCGCCCAATCTTTGTCCGGCTGCGCCAGCCAGAAGCGCGTTTCCTCGCCGCCCACCGGCGCGGGCGCTTTGCCGTTGCCGCTGAGTTTGCGCCGCCAGTAGCGTCGCACCGTGCCCTTCATCCAGCCGAGCATGTGAACCCCGTTGGTCACATGACCGATCGGCACTTGGTTCACCGGCACGTCCGGATAGAGGCAATGCCACATCTCGCGGCTGACCTGTCCGTGCAATTCACTCACGGCATTTGCCGAACGTGACGCCTTGAGCGCCAGCACCGTCATGCAGAACGACTCCCGGGCATTGGCGGGATTCACGCGGCCCAACGGCAGCAGTTCCGCGAAGGTCACGCGGGCATGAGTGTGAAACCGTTGCAGCGCGTAATTCATCAACTCGGGGCTGAAGCGGTCGTGCCCCGCTTCCACCGGCGTGTGCGTAGTGAAGACACATTCGGCTTTCGTGGTCGCCAGCGCCTCCGTGAATTTCTGCCCACCGGCCATTTTCTCGCGGATCAATTCAAACGTCAGGAACGCCGCGTGGCCTTCGTTCATGTGGAACGTTGAGGGCTCCAGGCCCAGCGCCCGCAACAACCGCACGCCGCCCATGCCCAGCAGAATTTCCTGCATGATCCGCGTGGTGCTGTCACCGCCATAGACGCGGAGAGTCAGGTCCCGAAAAAGTTGCTCATTCTCCGGCCGGTTGGCGTCCAGCAGATAAACCGGCACCCGCCCGACATTCACCCGCCACGCCTGAAAGAACACCTCCGTCATCCCGATCTCCACCGAACCCACCAGCGGTTCGCCCTGCGGGCCGAGAACGGGTTCAAGCGGGAGATTCCGGGGATTGAGCTGCGTGTAGTATTCCGTCTGCCAGTTGTTCGCATCCACCGCCTGTTGGAAATAGCCCTCGCGGTAAAACAAGCTGATGCCGACGAAGCCGAGGTCCAGATCGCTGGCCGACTTCGCATGGTCGCCCGCCAAAATTCCCAGGCCGCCGGCCGCGATGGGCAGCGTCTCGTGAAAGCCAAACTCCGCGGAGAAATACGCGACCGGATTTTTCTGGAGCGCTGCGGCATTCAGGCGGCCCCAGGTCTTCTGGTCCGCCATGTAACTGCGAAAATCCTGCAAAACGTGGCGGACGTGGTCGGCGAAGTCGGGCTCTTGCAAGCGCACCCGCAATTCGTAGTCGGAAACTTCGTGCAAAATCGCGACGGCGTTATGGTAGAGATTCTGCCAGCCACGCGGGGAAAGCTCGGCGAAGAGTTCCTGGGCCTCCTGATCCCAAGTCCACCAAAGATTGCGCGCGAGTTTATTCAACCCGGCGACGAGTTCCGTGACTTCCGATGGTGAAAGCGCTTGCTTCGACATAGTTTGATTTTCTGATTCGGTTGTTTGATCTGACCGGCGCGCACAGTAGTTGTCGGAGGCGGGCCCCGCAAACAAAAATCCTGCAAGGCCCTGGAATTTGGGGTTGATCAAAAGCGGGTGCGGCCCGGAGTGTGGCCGTCCCCGGCCACAGCAAGGTGGAGCGGAGACCAGACGCCGGAACAAACCCCACCACCAAACGCCCGTGGCTGGCGGCGCACGATGATGGTCCCCTTCCGCCGCTGAACTTTTCAAACCCGCTTTCGGCTTCTGCTTGGCGCGGGGAGACCCCTGCCGAGCCGCAAGCCGGCCCCGAATTCACGCCGCCGTGAGTGCGGCGCGCGCGTCTTCGACGTCGCCGGTTTTCCCTGGAAAATTTTTCTCCAGGAAATAGTCGTAACCGCCCGCGTAGGGCGTGATCTGCCCGGCGTTCACATGCAGCACCTTGGTGGCGAGCTGCCGGATGAAATGCACGTCGTGCGAAATGAAGATCAGCGTGCCCTCGTAACGCCCCAGGGCCAGCATGAGTGATTCGACGGTGTGGATGTCCAGATGCGTCGTCGGTTCGTCCATGAGCAGGAGGTTCGGCGGATCCACGAGGAACTTGATGAGATTCAACCGACTCTTCTCGCCGCCGCTCAGCACCACCGTCTTCTTGAAGATGTCGTCCTTGCGGAACAGAAACGAACCCAGAACGGCCCGCGCCTCGTCCTCGGGCATCAACGGCGCGCTGGCGATGACCTCATCCAGCACCGTGCGCTCCGGGTCGAGCGTATCGGCGCGATGCTGGCTGAAATAACCAATCTTCGCGTTGTGCCCGAGATCGCGCTCGCCGCGTTGAAACGGCACCACGCCCGCGAGAATCTTCAGCAACGTGGATTTACCCGCGCCGTTCGGCCCGACCAGCACCGTGCGTTCGCCGCGTTCGACTGTGAAATCCAACCCGCGGTAAACTTGGTTCGTGCCGTAGGCCATGTGGATGTTCACCAGCGAAATAGCACGTTGGCCCCCGCGCGGCGGTTGCGGAATCTGGAAGCGGAAAGGCTTGCGCGGCGCTTTCGGCTGCTCGATCAACTCCATCCGCTCGATCTGCTTGAGTTTGCTCATCGCCTGCGAGGCCTTCGACGTCACGGAACGAAACCGCGAGACGAACTCTTGCAGTGACGCGATTTCCTTCTGCTGATTCTTGTAGGCGGCGAGTTGCTGCTCGTAACGCTCCTCCCGTTGCCGGAGGTAATCCGTGTAATTGCCCGTGTAGGCGATCAGCTTTTTCTCCGAGATTTCATGCACTTGCTCCACGACCTCGTCCATGAACTGGCGGTCGTGCGAAATCAGCAGCACCGCGCCGGAGTAATTCTTGAGATACTCTTGCAGCCAGAGCAACGCGAGCAGGTCGAGATGGTTCGTGGGTTCGTCGAGCAGGAGGAGGTCCGGCTCCATCACCAGCAACCGCGCCAGCCGCGCCCGCATGATCCAGCCGCCGCTCATCTCCCGCGCCCGCCGCTCGAAATCCGTCTCGCGAAAGCCCAGCCCGCGCAACATTTTCTTCGCCTTCACGTCCACCAGCGGATCGTTCAACTTGTCGTATTTGGCGTGCGCTTCCATGTATTCCGGCGTGGACACCGCGCCCGCTTTCTCCAATTCGTGCAAGCGGTTTTCCAGTTCGGGCAATTCATCCACGCGACCGGTGGCCACATCCAGCACCGTTTCATCATCCTGGCCCTCGGCTTCCTGCGGGAGATGGCCGACCATCGTCCATTCGTCGCGCTCCACCGTGCCGGTGTCGGGCTCGCGTTCTTTGAGAATGATGGAGAACAGCGTGGTTTTGCCCGCGCCGTTCGGCCCGACCAACGCCACCCGGTCGCCGTAGTTCACCTGAAACGATGCGTTCTCGAACAGCGTTCGCGCGCCGAGCGTTATCTTAAGATCACGAATAATGAGCATGGAATAATGGTGGTTGCCGACGGATCAACGTCAGGAAACGAACAGAGGAAAAACTCCGCCCGGGCCGGAGCTATGGATTTACCAGCGGCAACACAAGCCGCAGAGAATAGCCCCAAAACGCCCGGCGTCAATGGACGATTTGAGGAGATGACAGCCCTCGTCTCGAAAGTCGCGCCAGTGGCATCAAGCTCACTTCAGCTTTCCAGAATTCCCCTCTTTTCCGTCGCTGTTCTGCTTATTGGCAGCCGAACGGAACCGGATCGCGACATACTCCTGAGATTCCTCCAGGTGGAAGCCGAGCTTTTGAATCCCCCGGGCAACCTCCGGCATGTGCGCCGCGCCCCACGGCACGATCAGGTAATCCGCCGCGGTCAGCCGGGAGCGGATTTCTCCCAGCAAATGCTCGTTACGTTTACCGAGGAGATCTTCAAGGAGTTGCGCCTCATTCCGAGCAGTGGACGTTTGCATCAACTGGAGCACGGTTTGGAGGTCCACCCCATTGGAGTGCAAACGCATGACCAGATTGAGAAAACCAAGCGTGCTTTTCGAAAAGATCCCGATGTCCACATCCGCCGACACGAGTTCGCCCCGGGGCTGAAACGCCTCATGTTGCTCCGTCACCCCGAGCGCTTTCGCCATGCGCTGGTAGGTGAGCTTGTTCGTGAGCAAACCCTGATCGTCGGTCACGCCTTCCATGAGGATGAGCGAGTTGGTCGGGAAAGATTCCGAAAGCGTCCGATAGAATTCGGGTTCGCCGACGTGCGACATCGGCACCAAGCGGACCGTCTTGCCGTCGTTGCGCACGTAGGTTCGCACCTGGACCGTCATCCCCGCCGGACGCAGGGCCACGAAGCCGTCGCTGAAATGATTCACGGCCAGCGCCGCGCAAACGACGAGATAAACCAGGACCGCGGGCAGCAACGCGAACACGTTCACCAAAACAAACCCGATGGAGTTTCCCCAGCGAAAGCGGCGACCTTGGAGCTGCGGCTCGGCAACCAGCGGCCAGCGGAACTTGAGCCCGCTTTGCATCCACCAGAGCACGCCGAGGCCGAGGCTGACTTGGCAGACGGAACTGCCCCATACAAACAGGTGAAGTCGGGCGGAGCAATAAATCGCAAAGGGAACCAAGGCAAGCGTGGCAACCGGAATGAAAAGTGTGAGGGGCAGAAATTGACGCTTAGGGATCATCGGAGTCAGTCCCATCAAGAAGTAGATGAGAATCAAGAAAAGCAGGTCAGGAAGGCCCATAACGCTGCGGAGCAAAGTAAGGACGTGGCTGTCAAAAAAGAGCACCAACGAATCATCCGCTAGGGAAACGAAGCCGTCGGCGAGAAAAAGTCCGAGGCCCATGCTCAGCAAAATAGCGAGCGTCCGCCGCAGGAACGAGGCGTCCGAAGTAGTTATCGGCGGCGGTGGCAGTGGGCCGGCGATCACCGGAGGCGGAGCGCCGATCGGCGACAGTTGGGACGCTGGCAACGGCGGGGGGACGCTGCCGCTCGAGCGGTTGGCATCTGGCGACGCGAACTGTGGTTCTGGTAGCATGGCTTGATGAGTTTAGCGTTGGCTTGCCTCTTTGAAAGCTTTGTCTAAACCGCCATCATTCCGTCGGGGGGATGGCGAAACGCGACCGGAGCGTGGCAATCATGCCGCTCCAACTCCCGAACGAGCAGCCGCTATCGAATAGCGGACCGTGGCCACGTCGAAGCGACACGAACGCCGCGCCCCGACCCACCCGCTGGCTCGATTCGTCACCCCTGCCAATCCTCCCACTGAATCGCTACGGCCAAGATGGCGGTGGCAACTTGAATCTTGGCAAACGGAGCGCCGGTTTTTTTCCTAAAAGCTGTCTTTGTTTTTCCAGGCCGTTGCAGGCGGCGTCCAAGATGTGATTCGTGCCTGTCATTTCAGTCGTGGATTCGGAGGCCCTCCTCCCACCTGAGAGGGGATCCGTTCAGTCACCCATCCGGTTTCCGCATGTCGCGGCCGGTCTGGGTGCCAGCCTGGTCTGCCGCCCGCGGATTCGGCCACCCGCAGCGCACGCCCTCCCCCCGGCCTGCCGGGAGCCAGAAAACATTCAGTGCCAAACCGGGTTCATTCAGTAGGCAAGGGCCGCTGAACCCCAGTGCTAGGAGCAGCAGACCAAGCATCGTGTCTTCCTCAGAAGCCGCCAGGCGATGTGGCGCTCCCAAGCGCTCGCAGATGAAGCGCCGCAACAATGGTGATTTCAAAGCCACGCCGCCGGAGAAAACCAACCGCGTCCAGTTCCGTTTCGGCGCGATGCGAGCGGCGCAACGGGCGTAGTTGTCAGCCATGCCGGCGAACGCGGCGTGGAAGAGATGGCCCACGGTGAGATTCTCTTCGTGGACATTCAGCAGGCTGCCGCGAGCCCCCAGCGCGCTGAAGTAGAACGCCGGATCCATGCGCAGATCGGTCGCGGAGACCTTCCCGGCTTCAGCCTGGATGCAATCCCAAGGGTCTTTCAGTTGGGATCCTTGCGCTTCCGCCAATTCGGTCAGCAGCCGAACCAGAGCATTCAACGCCCGACCGCCGGGAATGTGCGTGATGATTTTGAGGTGGCGGCCATCAAACCACGGGCGGGTCTAGAAATCGCCCGCCTCGTATCCGCGCGCCAGTTGAATGACGGCGGAGCCGGTGGAAATGTTGACGGACAATTCGCCCTCTTCCAACAGCGCCCCAACCTGCGAGAAATGGTAATCACCCACCGGCACGTCCCTGGTGCCAAACCGAAATTGGCCGACCACCGCACCCTGCGGCACGATCGCAGGCCAGCGAACCTGACTGAGTCCGAACTTTTCGATGACCGGGTGGTGCCAAGTGGAAGTCTGGACGTTGAAAGCGCCGTGAGCGGCGGCGCGGGTCACGTCGATGGTGGGAGCACATCCGCACAAATTGGCCACCACAAAGCCCGGCAAGTCCACCGCCAGTGCAAGCTGTGCCGGCAGCCCGCGGTTCTGGGCCAGCCAATGCAGGAAACACAGCGGCACGCCGGGGCGCGGTTCGTTGCCGAGTTACCGCCGTTCTTCCGGCATGATGCGGCGGTTCACTTCATCGAAATACGTGCCGCCGCCGGACGGAGCACTCTCCAAGGCACGCTGGTCCTGCCAACTGATGAGGATCGAGACGGCACGACCTTCCTCAGTGGTGAACACCCGCCCATGAAGCTGACTGCAACAGACGATGCCTTCGGCATCCGGGGCGTAACGCAGCAAGCGTTCGAGCAACGCGCGCGCGGTGGTGACGATCTGGGCCGGATCGAATTCGCGAAAAGACGCCCGGAGACCGGTGATTGGCTCGGGAAACGGAAGTCGCTCGACCTGGCGGATGCCCCAATCATCAAGGCACAGCACCGCGCCCTTAATGAAGGTCGTGCCCAGGTCTATGCCGATGAATCTCATGCTGCGCGTCGTCGCCAAACGTAGATTCACAGGCGACGATTTGAAGCAAAGCGCGCCAGCTTGGTTTGAAACCCAGGGCCGGCGAGCACCTCCGGATTGACCACGTTCTCCGGCGGCTCGCCACGCGCGGCGTTAATAATTCCCCGTGCCATTGCCTCGCACACCAGGCGCACGGCGCGATGGGTTGTGGGCAACCAGTGAGGCGCGAGCACCACGTTGTCGAGCCGGGTCAGCGGATCGTTTGCGGCCAAAGGCTCGGGTGAGAAAACATCAAGCCCAGCCCCGGCGATCCTTTGCGTTTCCAACCCGCGGATCAGGGCCTCCTGCTGCACCAACTCGCCGCGACCGGTGTTGATGAAATAGGCGGTGCGCTTCATCAGGTTGAACTCCCGCTCGCCGAAAAAGCCGCGCGTGGAATCGTTCAGCGCGCAGTGAAGGCT
>CAIKLQ010000970.1 GCA_903828255.1 uncultured Verrucomicrobiota bacterium | reverse complement strand
TGGGAGCGAATGTGTCTGCGGATCAAATCGCCCAACGCCGGGCGGTCATTGATCAACTCCTCGGGGTGACTTCAAATCCGGCGGCGGTGTCCGCACTGCAAGCCGCGCGGAATTCGTTGCCTGGTGGGCAGCCGAAACCGTAGCGGGTACATGCGGTCGGGGAGCTTTCTGGAGTGACGCGCCAGCCAACCTCACATGGCTGGCTC
The DNA here is from genome assembly GCA_903828255.1 of uncultured Verrucomicrobiota bacterium. Lineage (GTDB taxonomy): Bacteria > Verrucomicrobiota > Verrucomicrobiia > Limisphaerales > JADLHS01 > CAIKLQ01. The sequence continues at coordinate 10,311 of CAIKLQ010000970.1, read as the reverse complement.
AGATCGTCCGGAGAACTGGAACGCGCTGGCCCGTGGCCACCATCACCGGCGGCGAAAATGCTGGCGCGCACCGCTGGGTTGCGTTTCGGAACGACCGCGGTTGCCGGGCCGGGCTCCGCCAGCGTGGGCGGAGCCGGGGTTGGACGACGCCCCATGCGAACGTTGCGGGTGCCGGCGAGACTCTGCCGGTTCCCCTTCGGGCACGACGGCGGTGTAGTTAAATCCCTCCGCCTTTTTCCGCACGATGCCGCGGCCGATGAAGCGTTCCAGCGACCGCAACTCGCCGTAGTCCTCCGGCGTGACAAAGCTGACGGCATCGCCCACCGCATGCGCGCGGCCGGTGCGGCCGATGCGGTGAACGTAGTCTTCGGACTGCATTGGGAAATCGTAATTCACCACATGCGAAATGCCGTCCACGTCAATGCCGCGCGCGGCGATGTCCGTCGCCACCAGCACGCGCACATGGCCAGACTTGAAATCCTGAAGGGCTTTGAGTCGTTGATTCTGCGAGCGGTTCGAGTGCAGCGTCGCCGTGCGGATGCCCTTTTGCTCCAGGTTCCGCGCGATGCGGTCCGCGCTGTGTTTCATGCGCGAGAAGACGAGCACCATGTTCATGCCGGGGTCGCGCAGCAAATGCACGAGCAACGCCGGCTTGAGATGTTTCGGCACTTCATACACGAGTTGCGTCACCGTCTCCGCGGGATTCGCCCGGCGGCCAATTTGCACCAGCTTAGGCGCGCGTTGAAACTCGTGCGTGAGCGACTCAATTTCCTTCGAGAAACTGGCGGAAAACATAAGCGTCTGCCGTTTTTGCGGCAGCGAGCGCATGACTTGGCGGATGGAAGGAAGAAAACCCATGTCGAGCATCCGATCCGCTTCGTCGAGCACGAGGTATTGCAGGCCGGAGAAATCCGCGCACCGCCGGCCCATCAAGTCGAGCAGCCGGCCGGGGCAGGCGATGATGAGATGCGTGCCGGCACGGAGCGCATTGATCTGCGGTTGCTCGCCTACGCCGCCGAAAACGGTGGCCACGCGCAACGGGAGATGGCGGCCGTAGTCCCGCACGTTTTCGGCGATCTGCACCGCGAGTTCGCGGGTCGGGGCCAGCACCAACGCCCGCGTCCCGCGCTGCTGGCCATCGCCGATTGCGGCCGCCATCTTGGTGAGCATCGGCAGCGTGAAGGCCGCCGTTTTGCCGGTGCCGGTTTGCGCAATGCCGATCAAGTCATGGCCGGCCAGAATCTGCGGAATGGCTGCGGCCTGGATGGGGGTCGGTTCGGTGTAGCCGGCTTCCTGAACCGCCTGCAAAATTCTTGGATCAAGCCCGAGGGCACGAAATGGCATGGCAGTGATTATTACCGATGGGCGCAGAATAGCACGCTTTTAACTTGAGAAACTTTGGGGTCTGGCTCAGGAGCGATTCGGGTTCTTACCGGCTAAATGAGTTGAAAGAAGTCAGCGCGATTCCGGTTCAAATCCAATGCTTGCGGAGCATCCAGGCTTTGATGATTTGGGTCAGGCCAACGTAGCAAACCAACGTGACTGCGAGCAACGGCCAGAACTGCCACGGCAACGGCACAAAACCCAGATATTGCGTCACCGGTGAACACGGCAGCCACGCGCCAATGCCCATGATGGCAAGCGTCGTCAGGGTCAGTTGCCAACTGGCGCGGGACTGGATGAACGGGATCTGGTTGGTGCGGATGACGTGGACGATGAGGGTCTGGGTCATCAGCGATTCGACGAACCAGCCGGTGCTGAACAGCGCGGCGGCGTAGGTGTGATCCGTGTCAATGGGGTTGGCGAACCGCGCTGCCAGTTCCACCGGCGCGGCCAGGGCCACGTTGCTGCACTTGAAAACGAACCACACCAACGCATAGGTCGTGTAATCGAAAATCGAGCTGATCGGACCGATGAACATGATGAAGCGCGAGATTTCCCCCATGTGCCACGGACGCGGCTTGGAGATGATCGCCGAGCCTACGTTGTCGGTGGGAATCGGCACCTGGGAAAAATCGTAAAGCAGATTGTTCGTCAGCACCTGGATAGGTTGCATCGGCAAATAGGGCAGCCACGCGCTGGCGCCGAGCACGCTGAACATGTTGCCGAAGTTGGAACTCGCGCCCATGCGGATGTATTTCAAGATGTTCACGAACACCTTGCGGCCTTCGAGCACGCCTTCCTCCAGCACCATCAGATTTTTCTCCAGCAAAATCATGTCGGCGGATTCCTTGGCGATGTCCACGGCGTTGTCCACCGAGATGCCCACGTCGGCGGCCTGCAGCGGCGGCATCCGTCAGTCCGGCGGTGGAAGTCCGGAGCATTTCCAGGACGGTGGCAATTTCGCTTGTGGCGGCTTCGCGCAACAAATCCGGGCGCTGGCCGGGGCTTGGTATTTCGGCGGGCATAACGGGCTAGAGTTCCACTTGCATCCCCAGCTCCACGACGCGGTTGGGCGGGAGTCGGAAGAACGCATTGGCCGGTTGGGCGTTGCGGGCCATTAACGCGAACAGGCGTTTGCGCCAGCCCGCCAGCCCGCGCCGAGCGCTGGGAATGACCGTTTCCCGACTGAGAAAATAAGTGGTTTCCAGCTCGCGAAAGTTCAGCCCGTGCGGCTGGCAGAGGCCCAGGATCTCCGGCGCATTGGGCTCTTCCATGAAGCCATGCCGCCCGATGACGCGGTAGAAGGATTTGCCCAAGTCGGTCACCGTAACGCGGTGCTCGCCTTCCACATACGGAATTTCCTCCGTGAGCAAAGTCAGCAGGATGACGCGTTCGTGGAGCATCTTGTTGTGCTTTAGATTGTGCAGCAGCGCCACCGGGGTGCCGTCCGGGTTGCCGGCCAGAAAGACCGCCGTGCCCTTGACGCGCGGCGGGGGGCCCAGGGTGATGCTTTGCAGAAAATCGCCGATGGGCAGCAGGGTCGTGGTGATGCGTTGGCGCAGTCGCTCCCGGCCCCGCTGCCAGGTGGACATCAACACCAGGCCGACAAGTCCCACGGCGAGCGGAAACCATCCGCCATGTTGAATCTTGATCAGGTTCGCGCCGAGAAAAGCCGATTCGGCGGCCAGGAAGACGGCGCAGAGCAGGCTGGTCGCCAGCGTGCTCCAACCCCACAGCCGGCGCGCGGCGTAGAAGAACAGCAACGTCGTGATCACCATCGTCAGGACCACCGCAATCCCATACGCAGCGGCCAGATTGTCCGAGGTCCGAAAGGCAATCACCAAGCCGATGCAGGCGACCATCAGTCCCCAATTGATCAACGGGATATAGACTTGCCCGCGGGTGTCGGAGGAGGTGTGTTCAATGGCCACCCGCGGCATGTAACCCAGTTGCACCGCTTGCATCGTGAGCGAGAAGGAACCGGAGACGAGCGCCTGCGACGCAATCACCGCCGCGCAAGTCGCGAGTCCCACCAGCGGATAGAGCGCCCACGTCGGGGCCAGCCGATAGAACGGATTCTCCGCCGCGTCCGGATGGTTCAGCACCAGCGCTCCCTGGCCGAGATAATTCAAAAACAGCGCGGGTAGGACCAAACTAAACCAGGCGCGCAGAATCGGCCGCCGCCCAAAGTGGCCCATGTCCGCGTAAAGTGCCTCGGCGCCGGTCAGGACGAGGAAGACCGCCCCCAGCACCTGGAAGCCGCGCCAGCCGTTCGCGAGGAAAAACTTCAGCGCGTAATGCGGCGAGAAGGCTGCCAGCACTTCCGGCGCATGGCGGATCTCGCGGACCCCGAGCGCGGCGATGGTGACAAACCACACGAGCATCACCCAGCCGAACACGCGTCCGACCCCTCCCGTGCCCAGGCGTTGGACGCTGAAGAGCGCCACCAGAATGATCACCGTCAACGGCACGGTGAAATGTTTGAACGCGGGGGTCGCGATCTCCAGCCCCTCGACCGCGCCGAGAACGGTAATCGCAGGCGTAATCAAGCCGTCGCCGTAAAGCAGTGCCGCCCCGAAGATGCCCAAGCCGGTCAACAACCAGATGCCGCGCGTTGGGTTGGCGCGGTCGCGTTCCGGGAACGCCAGCGCCATCAAGGCAAGGATGCCGCCTTCGCCGCGATTGTCCGCCCGCAGCACGAACGCGATGTATTTGCCGGAGACCACCAGCGCCAAAGCCCAGAAAATAAGCGACAGAACGCCGAGCACGTTTTCCGGTGTGGCCGGAAGGCCGTGCGGCCCCGTGAAACAACTCTTCAAAGCGTAGAGCGGGCTGGTGCCGATGTCGCCATAGACAACCCCCAACGCTCCCAGCGTCAGGGCCATGGGAAAAGTTCGATCGGCGTGGCCCGGCTGCGGCGGCTTGCTGGGATGCGCGCCGCCAGGCGAAACCTTCGCCGGTTCTCCCTCAGAATCCGTTTTCATAGTAACACGAGGGAAACCCACGAAGCGTCGGGCGCTTCAAGCCGCTTGCCCTTTCAAAAGCCGCCGAGATTAGCTGTCGGGCTCGGCCTTGAAAGTGGCCGCGGCAATTCACGAACCGCCGTTCGCCCCGGGCCCGGACAATCCGGGCAGTGGTTCTCCCGTTTCCGGCGTCACACCGTCGGAACGAGGCTGCCCCAGCAGCATGTTGAACTGTTTCCTCAGTGTCAACCACCCGCCGGCCGGTTGAACGCGCCAAAAACGAACCCGCCCCGCGAGATCGGCTCGTTTGAAAATGCGACGCTCAGGCCCTGCTGGCCCGCGGTTCATTTGATAGCCTCTCCCCTGCTCCGGTCAGCGACGACACTCAGGATTGATGACTGATTGCTGACCGTTAGCGGCTCACCCGGATATTTCACCGCCCGCACGAAACGCCGACCGACTGTAGCCGCCGCCGTGAGGAGGCAGATCCCCGGGGCCACGCCCTCCATCCGCTGCCTTGCGTCGGCGGCTACGAAGTCTGTGAAATATCCGGGTTAGACGGTTTGTGCTCATTGCTTTCATACGGCTTGGGGTTCTTGCTTGTTGACTCTGTTTGGTGATCGCCGGTGTAGAACGCTGTCTGTAATTTGTCTTTGCCCCCGTGCCGCCGCCCTTTTTTTGGGCGGCGGAGCGAGCCGAGCGCAGCCGACCCCCAAAAGGGCGGCGGCGCGGCGCGCGATAAACCGGTCGAGGGCGGGTCAAAATGGTTCCCTGTTGCGGTGTCAGCAAACACAACAACCCTAAAACCATAATGACCCACCCAACGCCGTCTGAATCTTGAACCCCGGCCAGCAACTCTTCATCGGCAGCGTGTTCGAAGGCCCGGATCGCGCCAGCGCCTAGCGCCGCCTCAAGGAGATCGTGACCCGTTATGCCCCCAGCGCCTCCAAACTGGTCGCCTGGAGGGAAGAAAAAAATCTACCGCAAGGCTTGACCGTTTTGAGCCTGCCCCAAGCGCATCAAAAACGCCTGCGCACCACGAACGGACTGGATCGCGTCAATCAAGAACTCAAATGCCGCACCCGCGTCGCCCGAATGTTCCCCAACGAAGCCTCGCTCCTCCGCTTGGTCAGCGCCCTCTTGGCCGAGATCAGCGACGAATGGGAAATTGAAAAAATCCACCTCAACATGAAACCGCAAACCCAGCCTTCAGTTTAGATGCTCAAACATTTTACAGAAAAAAGATTGCGTGGCCCCTGACTTCGGGAACGAACATCTGAAAGCACTCCGTTGGTGAATCACTGGTCCGTTTGGGTACCAGTCGTTGACCTTCTTAGTTGGGTTCCCAATCAGCACCATTGCTACAAAGTGCATAAAATCCATGCCGCCACGGCGGATTCATGCTGTAAAACTCCGGGGCTGATCTTCAACCGAATGCTTCATGGCGAGCGATTTGGAACATTCTTCAATATGACAAGACTTGGCAACCGATGAAGTGAAATTGGAGCCGACAGAGAGTGCGCAGACCATCCGCTTGAAACAGCGCGGCGACGCTAGCTTAGGTATCTCTACCCAAGGCCGTGAGAGTCAAGGCGGGAATCGCTTGAACGAAATCTTTTCCCGACCTGCGGCAACGAATCGCACACACCGCGACCACCGGAAGAAAAACCCGCCAGGGGCCGGATGCAGCGTGCGGTTGGGCCTGTAGCGGGTTCGGCTGCGGGCGGAATGGCAGACGCGGGAAAAACTCCGGAGAGGTTCAGCCGGGTAGGATGCGCCCCGTTACAAAACTCGGAGGACGAGGAGATTTCTATTTCAACCGCCAAGTGATGCGCGCCTTGTTCAAATCGTAGGGGGACATTTCCATTTTCACGCGGTCGCCGATGGTGAGGCGCACCCAGCGTTTGCGCATCTTGCCGCAGATCGTGGCGAGGACGAGGTGTTTGTTGTTCAGTTCAACCCGGAACATCGTGCCGGGCAGCACCGTCGTGACGCGACCTTCAACTTCAATGTGTTCTTCTTTCATGGACAGTGGAGAAACAGCCGGTCTCGGATAGGGGGTGACACTCCGCTGACGGGCAAGCAAGAGGTCGCCAAACGAAAAGGCGGGGCCCGGTTTGCAGCCGAACCCCGCCCGTAGATTCCTAATGGCTTAGTAGCGGCCACGACCGCCACCGCCGCCACCGCCGCCACCGCTGTAACCGCCGCCGCCGCCGCCGTATTCACGACGACCGCCGCCACCGCCGCCACCGCCGGTCCGCTCTTCGCGGGGCTTGGCGACATTGACTGTGAGGGCGCGACCATCAATTTCCTTGCCGTTCATGGCGGCAATGGCTTTCTGGGCTTCCTCGGCGGTGCTCATGGTCACAAATCCAAAGCCGCGGGGGCGATTGGTCATGCGATCCATCATCAGGTTGGTTTCCGTGACCGTGCCATGCGCGGCGAACGCGTCATTCAGGTCGTTTTCCGTAGTATTGAAGGAAAGATTTCCGACAAACAATTTATTACTCATGTGATGTTTTACTGTCCGACAAACCGTGACTTTCCACAGACTGTTCCCGAACGCCGGGTCTAAAATCATCACTGAACATTGTTCACTTGAAGATTCACCATGCCTTGAAAGAGACAAGCCATCTAACAGAACGGTGCATAGCTTGACTCATTCTGACCGGATAGCAACAACTATCGGCAACTATCTCTTGGGGGTGTGATTCAGATGGGGTGAAGCTCGGAGCAGGGACATCCCCAGCCACGGCGGGGTGGAGCGGAGGCGCGTCAACTGAACCCGAAGTCAGCGATAGGAATGGGAGCGCCCGCAGGCTGGAAGAGCGGTGCGGCGGCAGGTTGGGAAACTTGCGCTGCGTTTTCGCTGCTTGCCACTGCTGCGGGCTGAGGGACTTTGCCAATTGCTGGGTTCGCGGCGGCGGAAATTATGCTTTCGTTCCTGCCCACCGCCCTTAGGTTCCCCGCCGTATCGTTTATGAGAAAAACCAAAATCATCGCCACCCTCGGCCCGGCCACGGATTCGGCCGACCAGATCGCCCGGCTCATCGCCGCGGGCGTCAACATTGTCCGCCTCAACATGTCCCATGCGCCGCACGATTGGGTGCGGCGGGTGGTGCAGGATATTCGCGCCGCCGCCGCGGCCCGCGCCCAGTTCATCGGGATTATGATGGACACCCAGGGCCCGGCCATCCGCACGGGCGAACTCAGCGTGCCACTCGATCTCCAGCCCGGGCAGAAATTCACCCTCACTGTTCGCGGCGAACGCAGCGAGGAGGAGCATTCCGTGGACGTGAACTACGCCAATTTCGTCAACGACATCAGCGTGGGCGACGTGGTGTTGATTGACAACGGCACCATCCAAATGAAGGTGCTCGCCAAGGATGGCAACAAGGTCGAGTGCGAAGTCCTCACTGAGGGCAAGCTCGGCAGCCGCCGCCACATCAACCTCCCCGGCGTCAAAGTCAGTCTCCCCGCGCTCACCGCCAAGGACATCCGCGACGTGAAGCTCGGCCTCGAACTGGGCGTGGACTTCATCGCCCTGTCCTTCGTCCGCGAAGCCCGCGATCTGCTCCAGTTAAAACAGTTGTTCGAGGACGACGGCCACCGCCCGCTAGTCATCGCCAAGATTGAGGACCAGGAGGCGCTCAAGAATCTGGACGCCATTATCTCGGAAGCCGACGGCATCATGGTCGCGCGCGGCGATCTGGGTATCGAGATTCCCTATGAGGAATTGCCCATCGTCCAACGCCGGATCGTGAAGGCGTGCCTGCGCGTCGGCAAACCCGTGATCGTCGCCACGCACATGCTCGAAAGCATGATTGAATCCCCGATGCCCACGCGTGCCGAGGTCACGGATGTCGCCAACGCCGTCTTCGAGCAAGCCGACGCCATCATGCTCAGCGGCGAAACCACCGTCGGCAAATACCCGCTCAAGTGCATCGAAGTCTTCGACCGCATCGCCACGCGGATCGAGCGCAGCGGCGGCGCGCATTACCACGACACCGCCGAACTCAGCACTGACCGCCAAAAACTCGTCCGCAGCGCCGTCGTGCTGGCCAACGAGTTGAAAGCCGCGGGCATCCTGGTCTTCACCCGTCACGGCAACATGGCGCGCTACGCTTCCTGGATGCGCCCGCGCCACTCGCCGATTTTCGCCCTGTGCGCCAACCAGCACGCGGCCATCGGGCTCACGATGAGTTGGGGCGTCACGCCCGTTGTCGTTCCCTTTGATCTCATCAATCCCGAACACACCATTGAAGCCGCGCTCGGGGAGATGATCGGCCAGGGACGGCTGCGCAAAGGCGAAACCGTGGTCATCATTGGTGCGATCATGGTGGCCGACCAAATTGTGGACGCGGTGCAAATGCGCGTGGTTTGACTCCCACGGGCTTTCGCAGACCGAGAATCAGGAGTCATGTCACGCAAGGCAACCATCGGAATCGGTTTCACGGTCCTCGGGGTCTTGGCGCTGTTGGGCCTGGGCTTGGTGGTGATGCGCCAGCAGGACCAACTCGCCGCCCTCCGGACCCAGAACGAAGCGCTCCAAGCTGAGGTGAAGGAAATGGAGAACCTGCGGGCCGAAGTCCAGGCGGCGCAACACCTGCGCAATCAGGCGGCGGAAATCCAGCAGTTGCGCGAGAACAACCAGGAACTGCTGCGCTTGCGCAATGAAGTTCGCGAGTTGCGGGAACAGCGGCAGGAACTCGAATCGTTGCGCGCCGCCAATGCCCAACTGCTCGGCGCCGTCCAAGGCTCCGCCAACCTGCCGACCAACCAGATGGCCCTGGTCACTGCCGCCCGCCGCAAAGGATCGCTCCTCGGCGTCAGCGTCTCGCAGGTGAACGATCCGCGACTCGGCGGTCGCACCGGCGTCATGGTCACCGGTATGGCACCCAATGCCACCGCCACCGACGAAGGCCTCAAAGCCGGCGACCTGATCCGCGCTCTGGATGGCCACGCCATCGAAACGACAGGCCAGCTCCAAACCGAAATGCTGACCCGCAAACCCGGCGAAACCGTCCTGGTGGATATCCTCCGCGGCAATGACCCGCTGCGCCTGCAAGTGGCAACACAGCCGTGGCCGGAAGGGCGGTAACCGCAAGCCGCCTGAGTTGGCGACGTGCGGCCCCGCGTCGAAACGGCGTTTGCGGCGCGAGAATGGAACGTGTAGTTTTCCCCGGGCGGGCTTGCAACGCTCCACGGATTGAATTTCGAAGCCGCGCCCGGATCAAAGCCAAAATCTGACTCAGCCATGAATGTAAAACTACTCCTCCCGGCAGTGCTTCTTGCCTGCGCAGTGATCGCCCAGGCTGAAGATTCCTCATCCCAATCCGGCGTCGCCACATCTGCAACCACACCGACCGAAGCGAACTCCATCACCGGCCACTGGGACCAAGTGCTGGTTGAAAAAAGCGGCGATCCGGGAGTGCGCATTGGCAAGAAAGACTGGCGGATCAAAGGCCCGGTTGTGGAAGGGCTGCGCCGGCAGCGACTCCCGGATGAACGAAGTTTTGGCCAGAAGTTGCTCGGGCTGCCGATCGTTCGCCTGTTTGTGCCGAAGCCGATGCCGACGCCGTCGGACGACCCCAAGTATCTTCGCTGGGGCAAAAGCAAGGAACCCTGGCCCGCTATCGTGGAGAACGCCGCCCGTGGAAGATCATCCGGCGACCCGGTGACTCACGAGGCGCGCACCAGTCTGGTGTCAATTGGCCGGTGATATTTCCGTTGGTGCTGAATCCGCAGTCGCTGTGGGCCGCCAGTTGAACCGGGGCGCTACTTCAACACCCGCGCCGCGATGGTGGCAAAATTCAACAGCGGGCCGGGAAACAAGCCCAGCCAGAAGATTCCGGCAATACAAACCGCGACGGCAAACTGCATCGGCCAGGAGATTCCGATCGGCTGACGATCCGCCTGACTCTTGCTCCAGTAGATTTCCCGGATGACGCCGAAGTAGAAGTAG
>CAIKLQ010000969.1 GCA_903828255.1 uncultured Verrucomicrobiota bacterium | reverse complement strand
GACTTTCGTCCGCCCGCGGCGCACGCCCTCCTCCCGGCCGACCGGGAGCCAGAAAACATTCAGTGCCAAACCGGGTTCATTCAGTAGGAGATGACTTGGGGCACGGCAAGGAAACGTGCGCCCATAAACCGGCGCGGCTGAATCTTGACGGTTCAGCCGCGATGCCATTCCGCCGCTGGGGCTCCCGCCGCCCCAGACCCGCACGCGAAAGGTCGTGGACCTCTCGACTCCGCTGGGTTTCCATCCGGGCCGGTGTAGCACGCCAGAGAGCTTCCACGTCCACGTACACCATGTGTGAAATCGGCAAAGAGGCTTGCATTACCACAGCAATCTCCCGGCTTGGCGCGGGGGGCAGGCGCTTGCTATATTGCTGTCGTAATGCCTGATTGGAATCTCCAGCACGCTGAGCAACGTCTCCGTTGCGGCGGCAACACGGCAGGGCTGCTGCCACAAATACTGGTAACTGGCCACTGGTGACTTGCCACTTGTCCGGCGTCATTCCATGAGTTGGGTCACCATCATCTCGCCCATGGTTGCCCCCGTGTGCTTCACGCTGGCCGCGGTGCATTTGCTGGCATGGTGCAAACGGCGCCCGGCGTGGGAAACCCCCGCCTTGCCTCTCGCCACCGCAATCTGTTGCTTGGTCGCGATCGAGAGTCGCGCCAGCCATCCAACCTTCCGCACTGATCCGACCTACCTGATTGACACTTGGGAGACAGCAGACGGGCTGCCGGAGAACTCCGCCACCGCGATGGTGCAAACGCCCGATGGCTATCTTTGGTTTGGCACGTTCAACGGTTTGGTGCGGTTCGACGGCGTGAAGTTTACGGTATTCGATCCGGCAAACACGCCCCAACTGCCAAGCGGAAGCATCGTCAATTTGCATTGTGATCGGAGCGCCCGGTTTTGGGTTAGCACGACCTCGGGATTGGCGTTGCGCGAGGGCGGGCAGTGGCGCGCCCTGGGCACGAATGACGGTTGGCCCCAGGACGCCATCCGGACCTTTTCGGAACGCGGCAATGGAGACCTGCTGCTGACGACGTTTAACGGCCGGGTGTTTGAGTGGGCGAAGGGGCGGCTCACCGAGTTGCCGCCGCCGCCGGGGCAGCCGGGGAAGGGGTATGCGGGTTGTGTGGACGAAGCTGGGCAATGGTGGGTCGCACAGCATCAATTCATCGGGCTGTGGGACGGACAGCGCTGGATATCAAAGATCGTTCCGATCAAAGCTCGTGCCGATCGCATCGCCTGCAACCCGGCACGCGATGGGGGCTTCTGGCTGCTGATGGAACGGGAACTCCGGAAGTATCGCGGTGGAATCGAGGTCTCCCGAGTCGTTTTGTCGGAAGCGACCGGAGGCGTGTGGCGGCTTTCGGAGGATCATCGGGGCAACGTGTGGATTTGCTCCTACGATCGCGGCGTCTGCCAGGTGCTGCCCGATGGGCGGATGCATCGCTGGACGACGACAAATGGATTGGGCTCGGTGAGCGCGCGGTTCGTATCCGAGGATCGCGAGAACAATCTTTGGGTCGGCACGAGCGGCGGCGGTCTGGCGCGGTTCAAGCCGCGTCGCTTCCAAAGCTTCGGCGTCGAGAACGGTCTCACGGAGCGCGCGGTGAATTCACTTTGGCCGGACCGGGATGGCGGGATGTGGGTGGCGACCCAGGGCCAGGGTTTGTTTCACCTCCGCGAGGGCCGGGCGACGAACGTGCCGTTGCCGGTCACCGACATCACTATCTATGCCCAAAGCGTAATCAGCGACCACGCGGGTCGCCTGTGGCTCGGCACCAGCCGGAATCTTTGGCAGTCGGAGAAGAAAGATTTCCGCAAGGTTCAGCCTGAACAACTCCACGACGCGGATATCCCCGCGCTGTTCGAAGATTCGCAGGGGCGCATTTGGATCGGCGGCGCCAAGCGCGCTGCGGTGCTGGAGCGGGATAATTTGCGCGTCTTTGGCGCCGCCGACGGGCTGCCGGCAGAAGGGGCGCGCTGCTTTGCCGAAGACAGCGGGGGCACGATCTGGCTTTCAACGCACCAGGGGGTTTTCCGGTGGGCCACGAACCAATTCGTTGAACTCCGGGACCGCGGCGGACGGCTGCGTAACATCACCTGCTTCAAGGCCGATGCTGACGGAACGCTGTGGTTGGGCTCGCTTGACCAGGGCTTGCTCTGTCAGCGCGAGGAGCGCTTGGCGAGAATTGAGCCCGCCGCCGGGCTGCCGCGCAGCGTGCTGGGAATTCTGGAAGACGCCACCGGATATTTCTGGCTCGCCTCCAATCGAGGTGTAGTGCGCGTCCGGGCGCAGGACCTTCGCCTGGCGGCGGCGGGAAAAGTGTCCCTGCTCGATTGCCAGCAGTTGGACCTCAGCGACGGTCTTCCCAGCGCGGAATGCACGAGCGGGCAACAACCCTCCTGTGCGCGGGACGCGAACGGCAATTTGTGGTTCGCCACCTTGAAAGGCGCGGCGATGATTAACCCGTCCGATTTCCGGGTGAATACCAATTCACCGCCGGTGCAGATCGAGGAGTTGATCTATCGCCTCCCGGACCACGCAAACGTCCCCCGTGATGGCTCTGCTTCCCCGCCGCCGATGGAAACTGTGGTCCGGCTCGCCGCGCCATTTCCCGAGCCGCTCCGGCTCCCTCCTGGCAGCCGCCAGATCGAGATTCACTACACCGCGCTCCATTTCAGTGCGCCGGAGAAAGTCCGCTTCCAGACGCGCCTCAACGGGCCCAGTGACAGTTGGGATCAACCGCAAGCGCGGCGCGTGGTGCCGTATGCCCAACTTCCACCGGGCGACTACGCGTTCCGCGTGCGAGCGGCCAACAATGACGGCGTGTGGAACGAGACCGGGGCGAGCCTCGCGTTCACGGTGCTGCCTTTCTTCTGGCAGACGGCGTGGTTTCGGCTCGTCGGGGCGTTGTTATTGATCGGCAGTGGCGGAAGCGCGGTCTGGTGGCTGGTGCGGGCGCGACTGCGCCGGGCCGAGTTCAAGAAGGCCGTGCTGGATTCCGTCGCGGCCCATATTGCCGTGCTGGATCATAACGGCGTGATCATTGCGGTGAATGCGCGCTGGCAACAATTTGCGCGGGAGAATTCGGAAGTCACAGGGGAACCCGCGGCGAATACTGACGTCGGCGTCAACTACCTGAAGGTTTGCCGCCAGGGTATCAGCGGTTCGACTGAAGCTGCGCAAGCGGCCCATGATGGGATCCTGGCGGTCATCGCGGGCAAGTTGCCGACCTACACGTTGGAGTATCGTTGCGATTCCCCGCAGCGGCAACGTTGGTTCTCCATGAGCGCGACGCCGATGGGGCCGGAGGGGAAATCGGTGATCGTGGCCCATGTGGACATCACCGACCGCAGGCAGGCGGAAATGGAACTCCACGCGCAACGCGATGAACTGGCGCACCTTTCGCGCGTCACGACGATGAGCGAGTTGTCGGGCTCGCTCGCGCATGAGTTGAATCAGCCGCTCGCCATTATTCTCACCAACGCCCAGGCCGCGCAACGCCTGCTCGCTCAATCCCCGCCCGATCTGGCCGAGGCGTGCGACATCCTCGCCGACATCGTCAGCGAAGACCAGCGGGCCGGCGAAGTGATCCGCCGGTTGCGCTCGCTGCTGAAGCCGGGGGAAAGTCACTTCCAGCCGCTTTCCGTGAATGAAACCATCGAGGAGGTGCTCCACATTGCGCGCAGCGATCTCATCGCTCGGGGCATCATCGTCCATCGCGCGCTGGCCAGAAACACGCCGCCAGTCCT
>CAIKLQ010000968.1 GCA_903828255.1 uncultured Verrucomicrobiota bacterium | reverse complement strand
TACTCCTGATTCTTTCTGGTGAGGGATGCCGACCAGCGATACAATCTACGTGATGCCTAATGGGGAAATAGCCAACACTCGCTCACTCCGTTAACAACGCCCGTTTCTTCCGCAGCTTTCCCGCAAAACAAAAACGCCCGACCAGATTGCTGGCCGGGCGTTACTGATTTTCTTGGTTTGCGGCGCTCTGCCGAGACGCCGCTACGGCGCTTCGCTCCATCGAAATCGGGGTTGCGGGTCATGCGCTTTCTCAAAATTGGTAGCCGACGCTGAAGTAGGCGCGCAGGTTGCCTGCCTGCGTCCGCGGCGTGTCGAGCAGCGCCCAACCGAGCGTCAGCCGGGCGTCGAAATGTTCGCCGGGCGTGAGGTAAAAGCCGAACCCCGTGCCCCACTGCGGGATCACGTGGTTGTGCAGGTAAGTCCGATCTGGGAGATACGTTTCGCCATAATCCATGAACCACGAGCAACGGAGATTCGCCGGAATGTCTCCCGCCGCCGTCGGGAAGAATCCGATGTTGATGGGCGCGGCGCGGAGATCGAATTGCACCCGCCAGCCGCTATCGCCGTAATTCTCGCCGTCCTGATAGCCGCGCACGCCGGCGGTGCCGCCGAGCGCAAACTGTTCGTTGCTGATCAGCGGCGCGCTCGACCACTGCCCGCCGCCGCGCAGGACGAACGACCAGTCCTTCGGCAACTTTTGTTTGCGGGTGAGCACCGCGTTCAGCGTGGTGTAATCGCCGCCGGCTTGGGTGGAGCCGGCGAGGATTTGGAAATTGGTCCGGGCCGAGGCGAGGGCGGAGAGGAAGAGGTTCTGGTTCAGACTGAAACTGGTGCTGCCGGATTTGTCGGGCCGCGACGCCGACCAACCGAGCGTGAGCGGCAGGTAGTCGAGCGCGGTGCGGCTGTAGGAATCGAGCGGGACGGTGCGTTGCACGAACAGTTCACGCGGGCCGTTGTTCGTGGTGTAGATGCTGACGACGGTGACGTTCGTGCTGAAGGATTCGGTGACGTAACGTTTGTAGTCGAAGCCGGCGACGAAGCTGGACCGGATGCCCGCAAACTCGCGCAGCGGCAGGGCGAATTTCGCGCCGAGATCGTCGGTGACGCTGGGATTGCGCTCGTTGAATTGCGAGGTGATGTCGAGCAGCGTGCTGCTGGTGATCGTAGTCACGGGGCCGACGCGGGTAAACGTGTCCGCATCCGAACGGGAGGCGTAGAGCGTCAATTCCGGACGGCCCGTCGGCGTGGGCAGGTTGAATTTGCGGGTGACCTGGTCGTAGCCGAAGTCCGAGGAGATTTTGGTGTAGGCTTCGGCGTCGTTGCCAAAATCAAACGGTAGGCGATAGAACGCGCTGTAGCTGGCGATCAACGGTTGATCGAAGAAGCGCGGCATTTGGCTGTCCTGCTTCATGTCCTGCGGCGTGAAGTTGTATTGCAACCCCAACGCGTGCTCGCGTTGCCAGAGGTTGTTGTATTGCACGGCGGCATCCACCCGCAGCAACGGCG
>CAIKLQ010000967.1 GCA_903828255.1 uncultured Verrucomicrobiota bacterium | reverse complement strand
TCGAGTTGGCCACCGGGTCCCGCGCCAAGGTCAACATTGATTATCATGTGGTGGTGGAGAAGCCCTTCTACAGCGCGCCCTACCCCCGCGTCCACCAGCGACTGGACGTGCGGCTGACCGACCAAACCGTGGAGTTGTTTCCGTACGGCAAACGCGTGGCGGCCCACCTGCGCAGTGGGTTATCAGGGCGCTGCACCACGCTGGAAGAACCCCGGCCCAAGTCCCAGCAACGCTATTTGGCATGGCCGCCCAGCCGCATCCTGGAATGGGTCCAAACCATCGGCCCGGATTGCGCCAAAGTCGGGGCGCAAATCCTGACGGAGCGGCCGCATCCCGAACACGGCTTTCGCTAGGCATCACCCACTCAAGTAGGTCCAAGTCCTGTCGCGGTCCCGATTTCATCTTAGGCAATGGAATCGCCAGTGATCCGCCTTTCAACAAGGGGTGGGCCGAGCCAAAAGTTCAACTGTTGAACTGCAAATCGTACAATTTTTGGTAGACGCCGCCGCGCTGAACCAGTTCCTCGTGCCGTCCGGTTTCGACGATCCGTCCTTGATCCAACACCACGATCATATCGGCCCGCTGGATGGTTGAAAGCCGGTGGGCGATGCAGAGGGTGGTGCGGCCTTGCATCAGTTCTTCGAGCGCAGCCTGGACGGCGCGTTCGGATTCGGTGTCCAACGCGCTGGTCGCTTCGTCGAGAATCAGGATGGGCGCGTTGCGAATCACGGCCCGCGCGATGGCGAGGCGTTGCTTTTGGCCACCCGACAGCAGCACGGCTTTTTCGCCGACCACGGTATTGTAGCCCTCGGCCTTTTCCATGATGAATTCATGCGCGTGCGCGTGTTTCGCGGCGGCGATGATGTCGACCTCGCTGGCCCCGGGCCGGCCCAGCTCGATGTTCCGACGGATGGTGTCATTGAACAGAACGGTGTCCTGCGTCACCACGGCGATTTGGTTCCGCAGGTCGTGCGTGGCGAATTCGCGGATGTCGGTGCCCCCGATGCGCACCGTGCCTTGCTGCGGGTCGTAGAAGCGGAGCAGCAAATTGCTGAGCGTGGTCTTGCCCGAACCGCTCGCGCCCACCAAGGCCACCAACTGACCCGCTTTCACGGTGAGATTCACGCCGCGCAGAACCGGTTTTTCGCCATAGGCAAATTCCAGATTTTCAAAATGCACATTCGCCCCGATGGCGTGGAGGGGTTTGGGCGCCACCGGCTCGGAAATCGCGCTTTTCAGGGCGAGCAGTTCGAACACGCGTTTGCTGGACGCCTGGGCTTGGAGGAAGGTGTTTTGCAAGCGGGCCAGTTGTTTGATCGGGCGGTACATGGCGAACATGGCCACAAACATGCCCCCAAAGTCCGCGTAATTCCGATTCGCTTTGCCTTGCGCGGCTAGATAAAGGAAGACCAGCGCCACGCCGACGGCCCCGAAGGTTTCCATCAATGGTCCCGGGGTTTCCATGGCGCGCAGGATCCGCATGTGCAGCCCGACCACCTTGACGGAGGCCGCCCGAAACTGCTCCGTCACGAGGGGCTCCAGGTTGTAGGCCCGGATGATCCGATTTCCGGTGAACGCTTCGCTCATGACCTTCGAAAGCTCGGCGTATTGCGTCTGCAACTTACCCGCGCTGCGCCGGGCTTTGCGGCCGTAGATCACGACCGGAATCACGCACAGCGGCATTACCACCATGGAGATGGCGGTGAGTTGGGGCGCTTTCCAGAGCAGGTAACCCACCAGCCCCACCAACGTGGCCGGGTCTTTGACAATGGTCGCCATGGAATTGCCGCAGATGTATTGCAGTGCCGCGGTGTCGTTAATGATCCGCGACATCAATTCGCCGGTGTTCGTCCCGCTGAAGAAACCGGCGGGCAAATTCATCAGGTGCGCGAACAATTTCACCCGCAGATCCGTTATGGCGCGGACGGCGGCCCATTGCAGGAAATAGTTGTTCAGGTAGGTGAAGAGGCCGCGCAAGAACATCACGGCGGGAATGATGGCTACGAGCAGGACCACGGCTGCGGGCTGCGTCTTGACATCCGAAACGAGCGCCTGCTGCGCCGCCGCCAGCCAGTCCCAAACGGATTGCGGAATCCGTTGCGCAACAAAAGCCGGCAGTTTCGCCAACATTTGCGGCACCGACGCATCCGCTGGGGAAAAGATCAGGTGAAATATTCCGGTGGCGAAGCCGATGGCCAGCGGCTCCATGAAGCCAGCGAGCACTCCCAGCAGGACCCCCAAGCCCATGCGAAAACGGTAGGGCTTCAGGAAGAAGGCGAGGCGTTTGGCGAATTGGATCATCTAGGGAAAATATGCGCGACTCCGCCCGCGCTAGGCGAGTCTATTATGGTCGGGAGATTCAGATGCGGCTTAAAGTCGGTGCGGCCTCCGGTGCGACCTCGTGTTCGAATAATGCGGGCTTCGAGGACGCGGACGTGGGAAGAATCCTCGCCCGCTTTTGATCACCCGGAGATTCCTGGCTTGGAAATTTGAACTTGCTCGTCCACGGCGGCGGCGACGATCTCAACCTCCAATCTGGCCAGGTACTTCACCCGATTGACCGCCGCACACGACAGGTCGCGTCGGTTCCCACAAACACACGGCCTGCGGAACACGCGATGCGTCGTCCCAGTTGGCGGCGGCGCGCTGGCGATCTGGTTCGTCTGACGTGGCAATCGGTTCAACCTGGTGCTGGCCGCGGCGCTGCTCGCCTGGTAATTGAGCCTGATTGAATCCCGAAACCTTTGGGATTAGCTCGTGAATCCCGTCCTGTTTCTCCGTTATATTGCGGTCCTCGGCAACCATTTTGGGCGCCGAAACCGACTGGGTTTGCCCGCGCAAAAACTCCGGGACCAGATTACCATGAGCGATTAAGCGCCAAGAAGATTGCCGGCAGGCGGCTTTGCTTTTCTGAAAGCTGTGATGGTCCGTTCCGATCGTTTACGAACAATTCTGGACGCAAAAAGGAATGGGCATCTCGGCGCGCTGGCGGAAGCAAGACGCCATCGCCACTGGCGATGATCCCTGACTGCCATGCCAATCGGGGGCAGTGTCCGGCAGGAGGTCAAGCCATCTCCGGAAAAGCCGGTCGGGGTTCGCGTTTGCACCCGCGACGGAAAACGGTTGCTCTACCGGATTGAGGGATTGAGCGGCTCGGTTGACTTGCCCCGGCACTTTGCTAGCGTTGCGTCCGCGTGATCACCAAGAAATCCTTTACCCGCCTCATCCGAATCGTGACCGGCACTTTCGGCACGGCCCGGGACGAGGCCTCTTTGTTCGAAGCCGGGCTGACGCGCTTCGAGAAATTCGTCCACTTTTGGGTACTGGTCACGGGCAGCTTTGTGCGGAATCGCTGCCCCATCCGCGCCTCTGCGCTGTCCTTCACCACGCTGCTGGCGCTCATTCCGATGCTCGCTGTGGCCATGAGCGTCACGAGCATTTTTCTCAAGTCCGAAGGCAAGGACCAGATCGAGACGTTCATCCAGCGGTTCGTGGAATACATGGTCCCGGACAAGATCACCAACGTGGATGACGCCACCTTCCAGTCCGACCCCAACGCCGCGGCGCCGGAAATGGCCCTGACCAATGCGCCGTCCCCCGTGCTCGAAACAGACCGGCCTGGGGTTGCCGGTCAGCCGACCCCGACCCCAAACGCTCCTTCGACGCACATCGCCGCCGCGCTCGATACCCTCGGGAAGAAGAAGGCCGCCGATACCATTCATCAGTTTATTCAGAATACCTACAGCGGCACACTCGGGGCCACGGGCGTCGTGTTTCTCTTGTGGACGGCGATCGCAATGCTCGCGCGCATTGAAGAAACCTTCAATGACATCTGGGGCGTGGCCCGCGGGCGCAACTGGCTTTCACGCGTCGTACTCTACTGGGCGACCATCACGCTCGGCCCGTTGCTGCTCGTCGGAGCGCTCGGGCTGGCGAGTGGCCCGCACTTTCAGAAAACGCGCGCGCTCATCAACGTCGTGCCCTACCTCGAACCGCTCATTTCGCAACTACTGCCGATCGTGGTGATCTCGGTGACGTTCGCGCTGTTTTACAAATTGATGCCGAACACGAAGGTCCACTTCGGCGCGGCGTTCGTGGGTGGCTTGCTGGCGGGCACCGCTTGGCACTTGTTCAACGTGGCGAGCCTGTACCTCGGTGGGCGGGCGCTGAACGCCAGCCGGATTTACGGCAGCCTCGCGCTCGTGCCGTTGCTCATGATCGGGCTTTACGCGGTGTGGGTGATCGTGCTCTTCGGCGCGCAAGTCGCCTACGCGTTTCAGAATCGCGAATCCTACATGCAGGAGAAGCTCGCCGAAAACGTGAACCAGCGCGGGCGCGAGTTCGTCGCGCTGCGGCTGATGACGTGCATCGGGCAACGCTTCGAGCGCGGCCGGCCGCCGGCGACGATTCAGGCGATGTCGCGTGAACTGGGCATCCCCAGCAAACTCATCGCCCAAGTCATGCAGACGCTGCTCACCGCGCGGCTCGTGGTGGAAGCAGCCGGCACGGAAACCGGCTATGCGCCTGCGCGCCCGCTCGACGCGATCAATTGCCATCATATTCTGCTGGCGATGCGCGCGACGCAGGGACAGGACTTGGTCACGCGCGAGGAGCCAGTGCGCGAGGAAGTCTTCGGCGAGTTCGCCCGCATCCAGGCCGCCGAGCGAGACGCCGCTTCGACAGTGACAATGCTTGCGCTGGTCCATCGGGCGCAGGCGCGACTGGAAATCGCGGGGCCCGTTGAGGTGCAAAATGAAACCCCACCCGCATCCGCGCCCATCGCATTGCCCGAGTTGTCGAAGCAGCCCGAGCCTGCTACCTTTGCGGCGGCGGAACCGCCCGAAGCTGAAATCGTGAACGCAACCAAACCCATTTCGCCCGCCATTGCCGCAACGCCCGCAGCGTTGCCCGCCGCCGCCGAAGACAACCTGAGCTTTCCGTTATGAGGTTGCCCCGCTATTTCCAGCGCGCCGGAGCGCGTAAATCGTAAATCGCAAATCGAAAATGCACCTATGATCATTGGCGTTCCCCGGGAAATCAAAGAACAGGAATACCGCGTGGCGTTGCTGCCGTCGGCGGCGTATCAACTCATCAAACGCGGCCATACCGTTGTGGTCGAGCGCGGTGCGGGCATCGGTGCGGGCTACCCTGATCTCCAATACCAGAACGCCGGCGCCCAAGTGCTGGACTCGCACATTGGCGTTTTCGAGCAAGCCGACCTCATCGTGAAGGTCAAGGAGCCGTTGCCCACGGAGTACCCGTTGCTGCGGCCGGGCCAACTACTGTTCACCTATCTCCACCTCGCCGCGAGTCGCCCGCTCACTCTGGCTCTGATGAAATCCGGAGCGACGTGCCTCGCCTACGAAACCATCGAGGTCAACAAGCGCCTGCCGCTTCTCGAACCGATGAGCGAAATCGCGGGGCGCATGAGCGTGCTGGTGGGTGGTTATTTTCTGGCGAAACATTTTGGTGGCAGCGGCGTGTTGCTCGGCGGCGTGCCGGGCGTGTTGCCGGGAAAAGTCGTGGTGCTCGGCGGCGGTTCCTCCGGCATCAACGCCGCCCGCATGGCCCAGGGGCTCGGCGCGGACGTAACGATTCTGGAAGTGGACCTGGAGCGGATGCGGTTTTTGGACATCACGCTGCACACGGCGCACACGCTTTATTCGAGCGAGGCGCACTTGATGGATTTGCTGCCCGAAGTGGATTTGCTCATCGGCGCGGTGCTGGTGCCCGGCGCGCGCGCGCCCAAGCTCATCAGCCGCGAGATGCTGACCAAGATGCGCCCCGGCAGCGTGCTGGTGGACATCGCGATTGACCAGGGTGGCTGCGCGGAAACCTCGCGCGTCACGACGCATCAGATGCCGGTTTATGTCGAAGAAGGCGTGACGCATTATTGCGTGGCGAACATGCCGGGGGCTTACGCGCGCACCGCCACGCAGGCGCTCACGAACGTGACGCATCGCTACATTGAAACGCTGGCGGATTATGGCTTGGCGGAAGCGTGCCATCGCCAGCCGTCGCTGGTTGGCGGCATCAATGTGATGGGCGGTCAGGTCACGTACCGGGCGGTCGCCGACGCGCACGGGTTGCAGTACGAAGCGGCCAAGCTTTGACCCGTCTCCTCAACGTGCACCCACGACTTCAAACGGAATCGCTGGCAGGGTGGCCAGCGGTGCGCGGCGCGCTTGGCGCTTGTCCTTCTCGGGGTCGGTGCGGGCATTGAACGCGTTGATGATCAGGTTTCCTTTGGTCCCCAGCCGGGTTTCCGCGCTGCATTGCAGGATCAGTTCAGTCGCGTCAAGACCCGTGGCGAAACTCTTGATCGAAATTCCCTCCGGCGGATCGGCAATTTCCAACTGCAACTTCGCCGCGAAGCGCGCGGCGGGAATCTCAAGTTTCACTCGGGCGGTGCCGCCCACGGGAATTTTCACCGGCACCGCGCTGAGG
>CAIKLQ010000966.1 GCA_903828255.1 uncultured Verrucomicrobiota bacterium | reverse complement strand
CGGGAGGAAACCCTGCCACCGGTCAGAAAAGGTGAACGGAACCGGTCAGAAATAGTGAACGGGAAGCGGTCAGAAAAGGTGAACGGTATAAGTATTAAAACAGATCTTAAAACAAATACAGCAGCAGCCACCAACTCAAACACCCTGGAGTCGAACCCCGTTGCTGCGGCTGCTACGGTTTGGGAGCAGTTAAAACAAACGGGGTTTGACGATCTCGCGGCACGGCGACTGGTGAACCAGTGTGCGCCGGAAGTCATCACCCGCCAGCTTGCCTGGTTGCCGCTGCGCCACAGCACGCGCAACCGGTTGGGACTCCTGCGCCGCGCCATCGAGGAAGATTGGCCCAAGCCGGAAGGTCACGGCGATGACGCGGGGCAGCAACGCGGCCGGCTCTTTGCCAGTCACTATTACGCCGCCTATCACGGTTACGAAGGCGAGGCGAAGACCGAAGCGTTTCCCAAAGACACACTCTCGGCTGCGCAGTTTGTCGAGCGACTGCTCGCCCTCCGCAGCGAACCCAAACTCATTCCCGAGTGGGGCCGCCAGTTCGGCGGCTTCATTCGCCGGCAGCACCAAGCCGACTCGAAGGCCCGCCCGAATCTGGCAGCGGCGATTGTGCTGCACGGCGACGAATTCCTGCGACGCCAGGACAGCAACCGCACGGCCTCCGTGCGAACCGCCCGCCAAAAGGCCGAGGCGGCTCGCCACGCAGCTCTTTGGCCTGAATACCTCGCCTACCTTGGCCCGGCGGAAATTGACGCACAGCGGGCCGCCCCGGACCTTTACGCGGCTTTCCTCGCGCAACGCGAACGCACACGACAGACCATGACTGGCGGGTTGTTCCATGCATCCGCCGAAACGCTGGCCCGCTTCGACAGCAACGAAAGTCGACGGCTGGCCTTGGCGGAATTCTGCCGCAGTCAAAAAAACCAACTGGTACTCGATTTCGACTCGTGGTGTAACCAGCGGTCATCGCTCACGAAATCTGCCAGTCCGAATTTCAGTGACGAAAATGTTGTTCGGTTTTCCCATCAGCCCACGACAGGTGAAATGAAGCGGGTGCTGTAAGACGCGGGGGGCGGCAACGGTGCTACACCTCGCAGAACAACCTACTTGAATTGAAAATGCCAGAATCCGCGTCCGACACCGCCACAACTCGCAGGGGGAAAGTATTTCTTCCGGGCCTATTGGTTTGCGCAGTCAAACATGGTATGACGCCTGATGAAGGTCATTTCGGGGAGGTTCAACATCAACAATGCAAGACATCATGCCAAAACCAAAAGACAAACCCACAGAAGAGGTTCGAATCGGCGCAGTCAAAGCGGCGATTTGGAGAAACGACACGGCGACCGGCGTACGCTATAACGTCACGTTCAGCCGCATCTACAAAGACAAGAGCGACGACCAGTGGAAGAGCACCGACTCCTTCGGGCGCGACGATCTGCTGGTGCTCGGCAAAGTCGCCGACGCCGCCCACACCTGGATCCATCAACAGGCCCAGGAGCGGGAGGCGGACGGACAACACTGAGCGTCAGTCGCCAGGCAGTTGCCTTCACGGTTCTGCTGAAGGTTCATGGCTTTTGAGGATTGTGCCACTAAACAACCCTCCACCTTTCTTCCTTCCCAGCAGCGTCCGTCAAAGATTTCCACACTCGCGGTG
>CAIKLQ010000965.1 GCA_903828255.1 uncultured Verrucomicrobiota bacterium | reverse complement strand
CGAATCCAGTCCAAGGCTTCCCGATCCCGGCTGCCCCATACGGCATTTCCCGGCGACCGCCGCGATTCATCCCCGGCTAAATCGCGCCGGGTTACTCCCTGCGTAGTTTTCGCGCCCGGCGACGCCGAAAGCTCAAAAGGGGAAGAGGGTCAAGCTGTGTGGCTGATGCCTCCAGCGGAGGACGAAAAACTTCACCTAGTGGTGAGGGTTGCGAACAAGACGGGAGGTGCGTGAGATGTCAATGTCCAGAACCGCCCCGTTTAACTACTCGATCGTCTTCGTAGAAACGTCCGGTAGGCTGCCAAAAGCCGATTTTAAGGCAGCGGCCACAGCGTGGGCCCGTGTGTAGCTCGGATCAAACAACTCTGTAATTCCCAGAACCAGCCCGCCCGGATCAAACATTGTCACGGAGTCTCCCCTCGCCGAGCTCTGCCAGACGACCTTCTTTTGGGATTTCGAATACAGAGACAGCTCAAGGCCGACGCCATGGGTCGTAACAAGCGCGGTGGCTACCCCTGAGCTTTTGACAAGCCGAACCACCAGAATCAAATCAAATTTGTCACCGCCGAAGCGGTCCAGATCGTGCGGCTCCATGGCACTGAGGCCCGCTTCAAACGCGTCTGGTAGCTCCACATCCACCACCTCAGCGTAGTAACCTTTGGCGGCCAGCCTGGGTTGAACCAACGTTTGAATAATCGCGTCGTTCTTCTTTTGCTTGCTGCCAGACGAAACTTCGGAAGAAATTAACACATGCGGGACGGCGACAAAGAATGGGATCCCACACGCTGGCGCCGCCGTTCCCTCCGCGGCGGTTTTGACAGCGATAGCCGTGGACCAGGATTCATCGCTGCGGGTTTCCCATTCTGCGTGAAACTGAACAAGCGCGTCCGCCCCCATGGCCGAAGCCTCCTTCGTCATGTACTTTCGATTCGCGCCATTGTTTCCCCGGATATTCATTATTCCTCTGACAACCGGCAAGGCAGACACGATGCCGACAACTTCGCAATTCCCGGGCGCTTTTTGGCCCCGCGGGTAGACCTTCACAGGCTTTGTCGTGGGCTGCTCCGGGCCCGGAGTGACACGGGTGGACTTGATAATCGGCGCGGTCGCGCAACCGCTCAGAAAGACAGCAGCCGCGCATACGCTCATTCCAATTAGGGACCTGAGCTTGAAGGTTTTTCCTGGGCGTTTCATTGGTTGGATTTTGCAGTTAAGTGCTAGGGAATTAAATTTTGATGGTCCTAGGTTCAGTAATTCTCGCGCTCGGCGCCGAGGGAGGCCCAAAGAGGGGAAGCGGTCACTTTTTGGGCCAAACCTCTTCCTGCCCCCTTCACGGCCTCGCGGGTGCCGGACGGCACGGTTCTGCGCCCTCGGCGTTACGGCCCGACTTTCTGCCCGCGATAGAGCCGGTGGCCATTCGTCAACGCCTGCGCGTCCACCACCGGCACGACGCCGTAGGTATTGGTCACGGTGGTCAGCACGGGCCAGGAAGCGAAGGGCGCGTTCGCCGTGGGCGAAACTTTGATGTTGTAAGCCGCCCCCACCGCGCCATCGAGCAACAGCTTGAACCCGCCTACCCGCTGGAATTCCGACATGCCACCCAATTCGCCCCCGAGTTGGAGGACGTGTGGCCTCGCGCCGTCGAGTGGCGTCAGGCCGCGCGGGCCGACCATGTCAAACACCGCCGTCGCGAACGAGCCATTGAGGTGCGCCGTCACCGCCAGTCCGACGTCCAGGGTGGTGGGCAGGTTGGGCTGCGTAGTCCACCAGACCAATTCCCAGTTCACCCCGTTGGTCGAGTAATGGCCGCTGAACGTGTCGCCCATGCGCATCAGTTTTAGCCAGACGTTGTTCGTGCCCTGCGACCGGTTCTCGACGCTGTAGGCGTTCTCCGCCAGCCGCCGCCGCAGCACTTTTTCGTTTCCAGCGTCCATCGCCAGAAAGACGTGCCGAGCGCCGACAGCCACGCCATCCCGAAACATGAGGCCCGCTTCAGAGTGCAGATCCACCGGCGCCAGACTCTTCAAGTTGGCCATGATTTCACCGTCACCGGTCCACGGCAGATAGACGAAGAAAAAGCGATCGTCCGTCCCTTCGATGTCTTCACCGCCACCGATGACAGTAAAGGTGTTGTTGCTCTTGGTGTAGCTGCCATAGCCGGCACCTACGGGCACGGAAATGCCGATCGGCACTTGAATGACCGTCAACACCGCATTGGTGCTGGTCGCGGGAAGATTGGCGGCGTTGTTCACGACCGCAGAATAATTCCCCGCCCAGTTCGTCGGCACGGCGGACCGGACCAGAAGGGCACTCGTGGCTCCGCTGATGGGGGCCCCGTTCCACCACCACTGGTAGGTGAATGGAAGCGAGCCAGTCGCGCCTACGGTGAAAGTCACATCCGTCCCCGCATCCACCGTTTGGCTCACCGGCTGCGTTGTGAGTGTGACCGGCACCACCACGGTCAGCGTGGCATTGCTGCTGGTGACCGTGCCGAGATAATTCGTGACTACCACGGTGTAATTCGTCGCATCGGCCAATTGGACGTTTGCCAATGTCAGCACATTACTTGTGGTCCCGGAGACGTTCCCGAGGTTCAGCAGGTTCGTGCCGCCCCGCCGCCACTGGTAGTAAAGCGGGTCACTACCCACGGCCGTGACCGTGAAGCTGGCCGTGGTGCCGACGCCGTTGGTCCGACTCAGCGGTTGCCCTGCGATTGTCGGCGCGGTGATGATGTCCGCATACCGGGTCGGCAACAGCGAGTAGTTGGTGGTGTACGGTGTGGTGGGATCGTTCTGGGTTAGCACACCCAAGATCGTCACCGGGCCCGCAGGCTTGGGTTTACCGGCCAAGTCCGTGGTTGGATGGATGGTCAGGCTAAACGTCTGGCCGGATTGATTCGTCATGATGAGATCTGTCAACCCACTCGGGAGCGTGCTGCCACCCGTTTGATCAATCCACACTTGCGCGGCAGAGACGTACCGCGCCTCGGTTGCTTCCATGGCCGTCACGTTGGTTTGGGCTGCGAAGTCCAAAGCTCCCGGCGTGGGCAGGGAATTGTTGGCACTCAAACGCCAGACCACGTTAGTGAGGTTGTTGTAATCCGGCGCGAGCGCCAGCAGGCCGTTGATGGTCGTCAACGCGGCCGTCACCCGCACCCGGTCGCCCGCTTGCGGCAGGAATTGGTTGGTTCCGTTCCTGAACCACACAGCGATGCCGCTGGTGTCGTCTTGCATCACAAACATTTCATCTGTTGGCGATGTGCTCAGGTTTGTATAGGTGGTCACGGTGCCATCAACCGTGAACAAAGTTGTCGTGTTCGTCGGCACATAGTCTGGCGTCCCTACCAATGCACGCAGGTAGGCGATGTTCGTGCCTGTGGACAGCGATGGAAGACAGTTGTCCACAATGACTAGAGTGGCGTCCTCCCGCGCCACGGATGAAGCAACCGAACCTGGGACTAATAGTTGGAGCGTCACGGTCTTGTTGCCTCGAACTGCGCAGTTCTGATGGATGGGAACGATGTCCGTCTTCACGCCCTGCTCGCCGTCCGCCCAACTGATCGTATCCACCACGCTGTCGAAGTCCACGCCGCCGACTCCTGTGCCGTCGGTAGCCACAAAAGTCACATCCACCGCCCCCGCCCCGCCGTACTTGCGCTCCATGCTGATGGTGGCAGTGGTTTCACCTTCGTTCACGAAATACCGCACATCCGTGAACT
>CAIKLQ010000964.1 GCA_903828255.1 uncultured Verrucomicrobiota bacterium | reverse complement strand
TGCACGCGGCGGCTGAAGAAACTCCTGCCAGATACCCAGGTCTTGATGCTGACGGTTTACGACGACAGTGATTCCATCTTTCGCGCGCTCAAAGCCGGCGCGAGTGGCTATTTGCTCAAACGTTCCGAGCCAGAAGAGGTCTTGCAGGCCATCAAAGATGTATTTAAAGGGGGTGCGCCGATGAGCAGTCAGATTGCGCGCAAGGTGGTGCAATCTTTCCGCGAAACGGATCCCGTCGCCGACCCCTCGGCCAAGCTGACTGAGCGAGAGGCGGAGATTCTTTCGCATCTCACCAAGGGCTACGCCAACAAGGAAATCGCGGATAAGATGAACATCGGCGTTCCGACCGTGCGTTCCCATCTGCGCAACATCTACGAGAAGCTGCACGTCCGATCCCGCACGGAAGCCGCAGTGAAATACCTGCATTGAGTTCTCCATGAATTCGCTTCGCCAACGGCTGCGTGAGCGGCGACGCAGCCTCCCTTTGCTCGTTTTGATCGGAATGGCTCTGGCGGCTTCTGCTCAAGCCGCGTCGCCATCCCGCTTTTGGGTCGCTAGCATTACGAATGATTACATCATCACCTCCAGCCTGACCGCCATCTCCACGACGAACGACCCCATTCGGGTCGGTAGTCACACTGCGTCGCCGGCGGGCGGAAGAAATGCGGTGTTCATTTTCCCCCTGCCGCGTCTGGGCTCGCTCTCGAATATCACCTCGGTGGAAGTGGCTTTCACCATGGGCACGACGGTGGGTACGCCCACGTTCAGCGGTGATCTGTGGGCGATTGGAATCCAGACCAACACCTCACCGTTGATCGAGTATTGCGAAGGCAACACTGATCCCGGTGATCCGACGAACATGAAACTGCACGACAACCTGCTCGTCGCGCCAACCACAAGCGGCAGGGTTGTCATTTCCACCAACCCGCCTCTCAGGACTCTGGTGCAGAATTTTTACGATTCGCATCCCGATTACATTTCTGGGCACTACTTGTTTCTCCGGCTCAATCCCGATTCTGCGCCCGGCACAGCCAATGCCTGGAATATCAGCACGGGCGACGGCGCCGCGCCACCGATCCTGACGGTCTTTGCCCAGAACAACAATCCGCCATCCGTTACTAACGCGCGGCCCAACTTCGTCATCTTGATTTCAGATGACCAGCGACATGATTCGCTTGGCGTCGTTCAACGCGAGCAAGCGGGTTCGGGGCGCTTTCCCTGGTTCACCAACGGAACGCCCGGTCTGGATCGTTTGGCGGCAGAAGGCGTGCGTTTCCGGAGCGCCTATGTGGTGCAATCCGTTTGCTCCGCCAGTCGAGCCGCGATGCTCACCGGCGTTTACAATCATGTCAACGGCATCGAAAACAATTTTACGCGCTTCCCAATTGGGGGAGTGAGCTACGCTTCTCTGCTACGCGAAAGCGGTTACCGCACCGGAGTCATGGGCAAATACCACATGACCGGTCAGATGATGGAACGCCCCGGCTTCGACGAGGCGGTCAGCTTCATCGGTCAGGGCGATTACACGAACCTTACCTATTACTCCAACGGCTTTGGCCAGACGATCACCGGTTGGGTGGATGACCTCACGACCGATCGCGCGCTGAGCTTTCTCGACGCCAACCGCACGAATTCTTTCGCCCTGGTGGTTGGTTTCAAATCACCACACAGCGATTTCACTCCCCCGACCCGCAATGCAAGTCTCTATGCGACCGAAGTTGCCGGCGGTGCTCCAAGCTCCAACTCACTCGCTCCCTACAAGCCCACCGCTGGCTATATTCCCGATGCCACCGTTCGGAATTACTTTCGCTGCATCAAAAGCATGGATGAAAACGTCGGGCGCATCCTGGATCGTTTGGATTACCACAACCTCGCTTCGAACACGGTGGTCGTTTTCATCAGTGACAACGGCTTCATGATGAGCGAGCACGGTTTCGTCAACGCCAAGTGGACTTCCTACGAGTCCTCCATCCGCACCGCCCTGTTGGTGCGTTATCCTCCGCTCACCGCCGCCCGCACGAATAACAATCTCGTACTCAACATTGACCTGATGCCAACAATCCTCGACCTCGCGGGAGTTTCAATTCCAACCACCGTCCAAGGCCGCAGCCTCGCGCCGCTGCTTGTGGGCAACACCCCGTCCGACTGGCGACAGGACTTTCTCTATGAGAACTTCCGCGATGAACCCTCCAACATTCATCCGATCCAATTCGCGTTGCGCAGCACCACGCACAAATTGATTCTTTACCCAGGCCATCCTGATTGGGCCGAAATGTTTCACGTTGCCGTCGATCCTTACGAATTGACCAACCGTTTCAGTCTCCCTTCCGACGCTGCCCTGCACGACTCAATGTTGGCGCGGCTGCAGGAATTGTTGGGGCAGACCGGTTTGAAGGCGAACCTGTCGGATTCGCAGCGAGTGGGCAACGAATTGCGGCTGACCTCTTGCGGTGGCATCGGACCGATCTATCAAGTCGAGTCCAGCGCCAATCTGCAATCCTGGTCCGCGATTCAGCAGTTCCAGATGACCAACGCAGTCGTGCCAGTCACCGCTACCAACTCGGGCGCGGCACAATTCATTCGCCTGCGCATGTTGTCAGATTAAACTTGGCAACTGTGCTTCAAATAATGTTTTCACGAGATTCAAAGATGCTCTTGTGGCTGATCACGGCGCTTCTGACCGGTTGGTCGGGCATGAACAATCTCGCCGCAGAAGCTCGCCCCAATGTGCTGCTGATTCTGGCCGACGATTTGGGCTTTGGCGACCTCAGTTGCTACGGTAGCGAAATTCCAACGCCGCATCTTGACGCCCTTGCCGCTCGCGGAGTGCGCTTCACTCAATTCTACTCTGCCGCGCCCGTATGCTCGCCCTCCCGCGCCGCCACCCTTACGGGACGGTATCCCGTTCGCGCCGGAGTGGCGGACAACGTCACCTCGCAACGCGGCGGTCGCGGCGGTTTGCCTCCGAAAGAAATCACGCTGGCTGAAATGTTCAAGGCCGCTGGCTACGCCACGGCACACATCGGAAAATGGCATCTGGGCTACACCTCCGACAAAATGCCCAACGCACAGGGCTTTGATTATTCCTTCGGCCACATGGGCGGGTGTATCGACAACTACTCACACTTCTTCTACTGGAACGGACCAAACATTCACGACCTGCATCGCAACGGCGTGGAAGTCTTTCATGGCGGCGAATTCTTTCCCGATCTCATGGTGCGCGAGGCCGGCGAATTCCTGGAGCGCAACCGGCAGCATCCTTTCTTCATGTATTTCGCACTCAACACGCCGCACTATCCGTATCAAGCTGAGACGAAGTGGCTGGAGAAGTTCCAGGCCCTGCCTTATCCGCGAAATCTTTATGCTGCGTTTGTTGCGAGCATGGATGACCACATCGGCGCGGTGCTCTCCAAACTCGACACCCTTGGGCTGCGAGATCGCACTCTGATCATTTTCCAAAGTGACAACGGTCACTCCACGGAAGAACGCGCCCACTATGGTGGCGGCAGCGCCGGACCGTTTCGAGGAGCGAAATTCAGTCTGCTTGAAGGTGGTATTCATCTGCCTGCGATTGTTTCCTGGCCTGGCAAGCTGCCGCAGAACGAAGTCCGTTCCCAACCCGCGCACGCCTGCGATCTGCTTCCCACTATGGCCGAGCTCGCGGGCGTGACTCCGCCGAAAGTTCACCTCGACGGACAGAGTCTCTCGGCGATTCTGCGCGACGCTAACACGCCCGCCTTCGACCGCGCGTTGCACTGGCAGGTCGGTGAAGGCTCAACCGCTGAATGGGCCGTGCGCGAAGGCGATTGGAAGCTCATGGTCAATACCCGCGACACCAGCGCTGGCGACCAGAATCTCCCACGCATCGGGCTCTTTCTGGCCAACCTCAAGGACGACCCGGCTGAGCAGGCCAATCTAGCTGACAAATTCCCAGAGCGAGTTTCCCATCTCCGCAAGCTGCACGAGGCGGAGCTTGCCGATCCATGAAGCTTGCCCGCTATTTCCTTTCAGCCGCATTGGCCTTGGGAATTGTTTCTCCTGCAATAATTTCATGTGCAGAGTCAACCCGCCAGCGTCCGAATGTTCTGCTCATTCTTGCCGATGACCTGGGCTACTCCGACCTCGGCTGCTACGGCGGAGAAATCTCCACACCGCACATTGATCGCCTGGCAAGGGGTGGAATCCGCTACTCGGATTTTTACAATTCCGCCCGCTGCTGTCCTTCGCGCGCCTCACTCCTGACGGGCCTGCATCCCCATCAAGCCGGCATCGGTGGCATGGTCACTCCCCAACCCGATCCAGTCAAAGGTCCGGCCTACACCGGCCATCTGCTCCCCACCTGCGCCACGCTTGCCGAACTGCTTGGGGACGCCGGCTATTCAACGTGGATGGTTGGCAAATGGCATCTCGGCAATCCCGGTCCCATCGAGCGTGGCTTTCAGAACTACTATGGCTTTCGCCGTTTCGGGTCGCATTCGGAGAACCAGTGGGATCCAGCCAGATACGTACGCCTTCCCGAAAGCGCCAAGCCGGAGCTCAGCTATCCCGAGGGCCGATTTTACGTCACCGACGTTTTCACCGATTACGCTCTGGAGTTTCTCAAAGAGGCTCGACAGCAGAAATCAGCCAGACCGGGTGGAGTGGCTGCCAAACCATGGTTTCTCTACCTCGCACATTCCTCACCACATTTCCCCATCCATGCGCCGCGGACAACCATCGACAAATACGTAGCGACCTATCGCAAAGGTTGGGACGTACTCAGGGCTGAACGGTTCGAACGAATGAAGAAGCTCGGTCTCGTTCCCGCCATGGCAACGATGCCGCCACGCGACATGGTGCCGGTGGACCGTGATGACATCGCCAACGGGTTTTCAGGCCGGCAAAATCCTGCGTGGGATTCACTTCCTGCAGATCGTCGCGAAGACCTTGCGCATCGCATGGCCACCTTCGCCGCCATGGTCGAACATGTGGATCAAAGCGTTGGGCGAATTGTTGGCGACCTTGAGAAAAACGGCGAACTCGCCAATACGCTGATCCTGTTTCTCAGCGACAACGGCGCCTGTTACGAATGGGGACCCTTCGGCTTCGATGGCGAATCCCGGCAAGGGGTCACGATCCTTCATAAGGGCGCTGACCTCGACAAGGTCGGCCAGCGCGACAGCTTCCAATCCTACGGCTCCGCTTGGGCAAATCTCGGCAATACACCCCTCAAACTCTACAAGCATTTCTGCCATGAGGGCGGCATCTCCGGCCCGCTCATTGTGCATTGGCCCGCTGGTTTATCCCGCAAAGGCGATTGGGTTTCCGACCTGGCTCACATCATGGATATCACTCCCACCGTGCTTGAGGTTGCAGGTGTTGCCCAACCCACGAAGCGCAATGGTCAGCACATCACGCCCATCGAAGGTCGCTCGCTGCTTTCGCACTTCGCGGGCAAGAACCTTCCTGAACGAGCCCTGGCATTTGAGCATCAGGGAGCCCGTGGGTTGCGCAAAGGTGATTGGAAAATCGCGTGGGGCAAGCGCATGACGACCGAACCAGCCTGGGAACTCTACAACCTCAAGACCGATCGCTCCGAACAGCACAACCTCGCCCAAACCAAACCCGAATTAGTCAAGAGCCTTTCGGAGGAATGGCTCGCTTGGGCGACGCACGTGAATGTCCATCCTTTCGGCAACCACACGAGTTCCGTCCCGGTCATTAATACGAATACGTTGCGATCTGATCAACGACCCACTGCAAAAGCAACCTACGGCTCGGCTCCGAGCACAGCGGCAGAGCTGCAAATCCAGAACGAAACCAAGCCACTGTTAGATGTCTGGATGCGCGACACCTACGTCACTTGCGGCCCGGATGGTAATTATTATCTCACGGGCACAACGGCCGCGCCGGGTCGAGCGTTCGACGCACTCGGGCCGCATTGCTGGGACTGGAACGACGGCCTTTATCTCTGGCGCTCATCCGACTTGAAGAATTGGACGGCGCTCGGC
>CAIKLQ010000963.1 GCA_903828255.1 uncultured Verrucomicrobiota bacterium | reverse complement strand
GGATTGAAAGTCCAGCGCGCGAGTTCGTCGTGGCGCGGCTCGTTGCCCAACTCGTGCAAAACCTCGTGGAGATCGTTGGAGAGTTTCGCCAGCGCGCGACTGAGCCGCTCGCTCCACCGCATCGGTTCGGATTGCAGCAGCGGGCGAACATGATACGTCGGCAGGTTCGCAGGCCCAGACGAGCGTTCCTCGATGAAGATGGGGATCGAGAAGGTCATGCGGGGCCAAGCGAATGGCCAGTCTGGCTTGGCCAGCTTTCATTTTCAGTTCGATGTGCCTGTGTGTTCTTCAAAAGGGTCGGTGGTCGCTGCGGCCTTACCGTGCTCGATTATTGGCCGACTACGATTTCGCCCTCGTGCGGCGACTGGCGCAAGCGGCGCGGCAAGTCGCGGGCACCATGGATGACGCGCTCCACCGAGAGGGCCTGGTCGTCGAACCGGTAAAAGATCAGGTGGCGGTGATACGGTCGTTGCACCCGCCACGAATGAATTCCGGCAAGCTCTGGCCAATTCGTGAAGCGGGGCCGGCCCAGTCCCGGAGTGACGGCCAGTTTCTGCAACGTGGCTTCCACGGCATTGACGTATTGCTCCGCAACTTCGGCGCTGGCGTGATCCCGATACCAATCCACCTGCTTCCGCAAGTCGGCCAGAAAGTAATCAGACTGGCGGAGGGCGAGACTCATGAGCGGGCCGGCTTGCGCCGGGCCCGGGAGCGCAGTTCGTCAAAATGCTTCGCGGTCAGGGGCCGGTGCGGTCCACGCACCGCAGGCAGCAACAATTCCGCCAACTCCTGGGAATCCATTTCAGCGGGATCGTCCTTCGCACGGAAATCACGCAATGCCTCGCGCACGACTTCACCGGGGCTGGCATAGCCACCGGCGCGAACTTTTTGGACGACGAAGCTCTCGAGGTCTCCGGTCAGTGTCACTTGCATAGAAGCATTTTCCCGCGCTGGCTTGGCGATGTCAACGGTGATGGGTGATTCGCAAAGCTGTTTCCCATTTCCTTGCAACCTGGAAGGTTGCCAGAAATTAGCTGGGGGTTGAGGCGGACGAAGCCCAGCGATACCCCCGGTCTTCCCGGCCGCGAAGCGGCCAAACATGAATAGCCGTGGGTGAAACCCACGGTAGAAGGATGAAAAGTTGTGCGACCCCGACGGGGTCGAATGTGTTTTGCCACGAAGACCGTGGGCTGTCGCCCACGGCTATTCATGTTTTGTCCCTTCGGGACAATCGAAGGCAGTGCGCGGACACACCCACTTCCCCACTGGGCCAACAAGTCTGCCATGCAAGCAAAACGGCGATCAGTCACCGCACCCCAAAGCGCGGACGAGGCTTTCAGCGGAGTCGCCGACTTGGCTCTGTTTTTCACCTCGTCGCCTCCTCGATCGCGCGGTTCAGCCGTTCCTCGGTCAGTTGCGTCGCGCAGACTCGCACGCTCTTCCACTGCCAGGGACGTTCGCCCAGAAAGTCATCACGCACGATGCATTCTTCCGGCTTGTAGGTGCGGCGCACGGGTGCGCCCTGCGATTCAATCGCTCCTTGGCGGTCAATTCCCGCAGGCGGTTCGTATTCCGTGAAGGGCAAGGCGGCGGTCTCGATCAGGCAGATGCGATCCACCTGCTTCTCCTTGATCACATGCAATCCGGCTTCCGGTTGGAATCGCGGCGCGAAGAA
The DNA here is from genome assembly GCA_903828255.1 of uncultured Verrucomicrobiota bacterium. Classification (GTDB taxonomy): domain Bacteria; phylum Verrucomicrobiota; class Verrucomicrobiia; order Limisphaerales; family JADLHS01; genus CAIKLQ01. Next base: position 777 of record CAIKLQ010000963.1, on the reverse strand, counting down.
ATCGCCGCGCAAGTGCATCACGATGCCGATGAGTTTCTCCGGCGGGGAGTCGAAGAAGGTCTCCGGCTTCTTTGGCGTCTGGCGCAGGAGCTTCGTCGCCTTGGAACGCCCGCCGGGAGGCGGCAGGAAATAATCCAGCGCCACGACCTTGCCCAACTCCATTCCCACCTCATAGTAGGCCAGAGCAAAATCCAGCAGCGTTTCGCGGTGCTCGCTGTAAAACGCGAGCACGACATCGTCGGGCCGATCCAGTTGCTGGCGGAAAACTTCGCGCATCAGCTTGCGCAGTTCACCGCCCAACGCATCCAATTCCGGCAGGAAAAGCGCACTCTCGACCGGCTCGCGCTGATACAACAACCCCAGCGCCTCCGTTTCGAGATGCTGCGCACGCTCGGAAAGCTGGTTCACCGCCCGGAGGCATTCGCGCAGTTTCGGGAGTTTCGCCAGTTGGGTTTGGACGGCGGGATTCTTCCGCTGGGCGACTTTGAGGCGACGTTCGAGCGCTTCGAGCATCGTGACTTCGTCCTCAATTTTCGTCACGGCCAGGCAGTGCTCTAGTCGGCTGATGCGACGCCGCTGCGCCACAATTCCCCCCGCCAGATCGCTGGTGGCTTGCAGTTGCATCCGATCCTGCGGATTGGTGTGCGCGCGGACTTGGATTTGAATTTTTCCCCCGGCCACGCCGATGCTGACGTTCAGCGCCGTGCTGTTTTGATATTGGTTCAACGCCTCCGCCAGCGGCACGAGCAGTTCGCGCTCGATGACGCGTTTGAGCGG
>CAIKLQ010000962.1 GCA_903828255.1 uncultured Verrucomicrobiota bacterium | reverse complement strand
CGATCGGCATGAAGATGATCCCCGTCCAGGCGGGGAGCTTCACGATGGGATCCACGACACTGGATGACAACTGGAATGAGCGACCGGCCCACAAGGTTACGATCAGTGAAGGATTTCTGATGTCCGAAAGCGAAGTGACGCTGGAACAATTCCGGAAATGTCGGCCGGATTTTGAGGGCACACCGGGCTGCGATCCCTACGTGGCGGGCGTCAGTTGGAAGGACGCCACGGCTTTCTGCGAGTGGCTGAGCCAGAAGGAAGGCAAACCCTACCGCCTGCCGACCGAGGCCGAGTGGGAATACGCCTGCCGAGCGGGCACGGCGACTCCGTTTTCCTCGGGTGATCAACCGCCGGCGCCGGAGACCGCCAATGGCTGGGGGCTGAAGAACATGCACACGGGTGTGCGCGAATGGTGCTTTGACCTCTACGGCGAATACCCCCTCGAGGCGCAGATTGATCCAGCCGGGGCGGCTCAAGGCATGACACGCGTGGTTCGGGGCGGCGGCATGGACGAGAACAAGCCGGAATACGCCCGCTCAACCGCGCGCGGCTCGATGGGTGAGGCTTTCGCCGCCTACCCGGCCGAAATCGCGGAGGGAAAACGGAACAGCCCGGCCGAGTCGTTTTTTCCGGGCATGGTGGGCCGCTTCTTCGGTGAGCCGGATCTGACCCGGCCGCATGACAAGTTCGTGATCCATAAGCTCGACCTCAGCAAGAAGGACGGCGACTTCGACAAGGGCAGCGGGTGGTCGGGCCGCTTTCTTGGGTTCATCGAGGCGCCCGTCACTGGCGCGGTCACCTTCGAAGGGATTGCCGATGACGGCATGGAAGTCATCGTGGAGGGCAAGAAGATCATCAGCGCCTGGAACCAGAAGAACACACCCATCGCAGGCACGGTGGACATGGTGAAAGGCCGCAAATACGAGGTCGAAATCACGTACACCCAGAACGGGGGCGACGCTTTCATGCGCCTCTATTGGACGTGGACCGGGCAGGAGAAGCAGATCGTTTCGTCCTCGGCAGTTTCGTACAACGGCGTTCAGGAAATGAAAGTGGTGGCCATGGGCACGGGCGCAACCTCGGAGTTGCCCGGCCATCACCTGATCGGTTTTCGCTTGGTCCAGGCGGCGCCAGCGACGGGCTTCCGGCACGCCGAAGTTCCTTACGCTCGCCAGGGCGTGCGGCAGGAGAACAGCATGGCCAAGCTGGGGCCAGATCCGGCCAAGCCCTACTTTCGCAAACGCTACATGATGCCCACGCCGCTCGAAAACAGCGACCGCAAGGTCATTGACGCTGCGGGTCTGCACCCTTCGCTTCGCGAGCACAACCACAGCCCGGCGGTGGAAGTCCTGCCGAATGGCGACGTGTTAATGGTGATTTACACCTCGTACAACGAGTATGAACCGGGCGTGTCGCTGGTCGCGGCGCGCCTGCGTTTCGGCACCGAGGAGTGGGATATGCCGAGCCCGTGGGTGGATTTTGCGCTGGTGAACGACCATGCCCCATTGCTTTGGGTGGACAAAGGAGTGTTGCGCCTCTTCTGGGGCAATCCAAGGCTCGCGTCCGCGTTCCCCTTCCAGTGGGTCGAATCCACCGACAATGGTGCAACGCTTGGGCCGGTCCATTTTCCAAGATTCACCAGCCCCATCGGCCCGCATTCCAAGCAGCCGATCAACACCGCGTTCCGGGGAATGGACGGCACGATGTACGTAGCCAGCGATGCCGCCGGGGCCTCCTCGGTCCTGTGGGCGAGCCGCGACGATGGCAAGACCTGGTACGACACCGGTGGGCGCAGCGCCGGGCGCCACACAACCTACGCGCTGCTCAAGGACGGCTCGATCCTCGGCATGGGCGGCAAGAGCAGCAACATCGAAGGTTACATGCCCAAGGTCATTTCCAAGGACGGCGGCAAGACATGGGAAAAGAGCAAGACTCCGTTCGCGGCCCTGTCCAGCAACCAGCGGCCCAGCCTGCTGCGCCTGGCCAGCGGCCGGCTGTTCTTCGCCGGCGACTTCCAGGATCGGGAAGGCAAGCAGCCCGGCACGATCAAAGAGCGGGGCTCCTACGTCGCCCTGTCGAGCGACGACGGCCAGACTTGGACCGCCAAGCCCCTGCTCGGCGCTCAGCCACATGAGGACGGCAAACTCGAATCAGCGACTCTCGGTTATTCAGCGGCGCGGCAGGCCCCCAACGGTGTCATCCACCTCATCACCTCGATGAACCGCCCCAATCTGCACTTTGAGCTGAACGAGGCGTGGATCCTGGACAAGAACGCCACGCGTGAAGACCCGATGGCGCCAACTTCCAGCGGTCCGCTTGCTGACGTGAAACCGCATGACGAGAAGCATCCCAACGGACAGCCGAGGTTGACTTGGAGCGCGGGAAAAGGTTCCGACGGCCGTTACCTTCTGGAGGGGGCCGAGGTCTGGCATTATGACAACGGCCAGAAGCAGCGCGAAGCCAACTACGAGAGAGGCTTCAAGGTCGGCCAGGAAACATATTGGTCCCGCGAGGGCAAGGTGGAATGGACGTGGGATCACCGTCCCGACGGCAGCGCGGTCTGGACCCAGTTCTGGGCCAACGGCCAAAAGAAGTCCGTCTCGACCTGGCGGAATTTCATGTGCGATGGCGCAGCCACCTGCTGGGATCCCGCCGGCAAGCAAATCAGCGAGGCGACATTTGCCAAGGGAATTATCAGAAAATGATCGGCGTTGTCGCAGACGATTTGACCGGCGCGGCGGAGATTGGCGCAAATGGAATCGTTGTTAGCATTGGCGGACAAAAGCTTAGCCGTTTCCGACGTATCCGCTAAACCAAATCATGTCACAGCGACCAGGCGTTAAGCGAAAACTCAAACTTGAACCTATGAAACCGACCAACAACTTGATCAGCCGCCGTCTTTTTTTGCGCCGGAGCGCCGCCGCTTTGGGCACCGCAATAGCCGCGCCCATGATCGTCCCGGCTTCCGTTCTGGGACGGGACGGGGCGACCGCCCCCAGCGAGCGGATCAACATGGGATTCATCGGGCTGGGCGGCCAGGGCACCGGCCATCTGCTCGGCGGCGCGTGGACGTATGTGGCGGGCGGTTACATTTCGCGCCCGGACGTGCAGGTGCAGGCGGTCTGTGACGTGCGCAAGGAGCGACGCGAATCCGCCGAGCAGCGGTGCAACGAATTTTACGCCACGAAGCTCGGACAGGCCGGCTACAACGGGGTCCGCGCCTATGAAGATTTTCTGGCGGTGCTCGCCCGGCCTGATATTGACGCGGTGCTGCTGGCGTTGCCCTATCACTGGGCGGCGCCGATGGCCACGATGGCGGCGCAAGCGGGCAAGGATGTTTATTGCGAGAAGCCCATTGCCATCACGGTGAACCAGGGGCGCAATCTCGTCGAGACTTGCAAGCGTTTTGGACGCATCTATCAGGCAGGCATGCAGCAGCGCTCGGAATACGGCGGCAAATTCCGCATCGCTTGTGAGATGGTTCGCAACGGTCGCAT
>CAIKLQ010000961.1 GCA_903828255.1 uncultured Verrucomicrobiota bacterium | reverse complement strand
CGCGCCCAGTGCCGAAGCCTTGAACACCGCGCGCCACTGTCTGCTGGATACCTTGGGCTGCGGTTTGCTCGCGCTCAAGTATCCCGCCTGCACCAAGCTGCTTGGCCCGGTCGTGCCGGGAACGGTCGTGCCTAACGGCGCACGCGTGCCAGGAACAGATTACGTGCTCGACCCCGTCACGGCGGCATTCAACATCGGCACGCTCATCCGCTGGTTGGATTTCAACGACACCTGGCTTGCAGCGGAATGGGGGCATCCTTCCGACAATCTCGGCGCGATTCTCGCCGTGGCGGACTTTGTCTGCCGCAATCGGCAATCGCCAATCGGCAATCGCCCATCCCGCAGCTACACCGTCCACGATGTCCTCACCGCGATGATCAAGGCCCACGAAATCCAGGGCATCCTCGCGCTGGAAAACAGCTTCAACCGCGTCGGCCTCGATCACGTCCTGCTCGTCCGAATCGCCTCCACCGCCGTCGCCACGCACCTTCTCGGCGGCACCCGCGAGCAAATCATGAACGCCGTCTCCAACGCCTGGCTCGACGGCGGCGCGCTGCGCGCCTATCGCCACGCGCCGAACACCGGCTCACGCAAATCCTGGGCCGCGGGCGATGCCACGGCGCGCGCCGTCCAACACGCGCTCCTGGCCGTCAAGGGCGAGATGGGTTACCCGTCCGCGCTCTCCGCGCCCATGTGGGGCTTCAGCGAGGTGCTTTTCAAAGGGCAACCGATCAAGCTCGCGCGCCCGTTCGGCTGTTACGTGATGGAAAATGTGTTGTTCAAGATTTCCTTCCCCGCCGAGTTCCATGCGCAAACCGCCGTGGAAGCCGCGATCACACTTCACTCGCAGGTGCGCGACCGGCTCGATCAGATCGAGCGCGTCGAGATTCGCACGCACGAGTCCGCCCTTCGCATCATTGACAAGACCGGCCCGCTGCACAACCCGGCCGACCGGGATCACTGCCTGCAATACATGACCGCCATCGGCCTCCTCTTCGGCGCGCTCACCGCCGACCATTACGAGGATGCGACCGCCGCCGACCCGCACATTGACGCCCTCCGCGCCAAGATGGTCGTGCGCGAAGAACCGCGCTACACTCGCGAATATCTGGAGCCGGACAAGCGCGCCATCGCCAACGCCGTGCAAATTTTCTTCCGCGACGGCGGCGCGACGGAAACGGTGGAAGTGGAATATCCGGTTGGCCACCGCCGCCGCCGCGCCGAGGGCCTGCCGCTGCTCGTAAAGAAATTTGCGGCCAACGCGGCAACGTGTTTCGGCCCGGAGCGCGTCGGAAAGATTCGAAAGCTATTTGACGAAGTAAGCCGGCTGGAGGAAATGGCGGTGGATGAGTTCGTAGCAAGCTTCGCGGCAGGCGGCTGACTTGCGCCAGCGCAAATCCCGCTGGTTTGCGGCGAAGCAAAGGCGAACTCAGCGGCGGTGCCGGGAGTGCGGCTTGACTGGCCTCGCGAAACCGGATTCAGTCTGCGCATGAAAAGACTTCGTGCTTCGATCCTGCAGAATTCTGGCGCATTCGTCGGCGCGGTTTTGCTGCTGGCAAGCTGTTCGCCCAAAGAAACTCCGCCCACTGTTGCTGCGACAAACAATCCGCCGGCGCCCACCGCGCCAATCCTCGCCCCGGCCACGAATTCGCAGTCGAGTAACCCAGTCGCCGCAGACATCGTCCTCACGCCGGAAGAGGCGAAGCAACATGTCGGCGAAATCGCCACCGTCCGGGGCAAAGTATTTGGCGTTTCTGTCAGCCAGAAAGGGGACGTGTTCATCAGCATCGGAGCCAAACGCCCGGCGCCCTTCACGGCGGTTTGTTTCAAGCAAGCCATCCCCACCGACCAACTCAAGGCGTTGGACGGACAAACCATTTCCGTGCGCGGCAAAATCAAGGATTACAACGGGCAGGTCGAGACCATCTTGGAACGTGAGGAGCAGATTCTAAAATAGATTCCGGGCCCCGATTCGGCCTTGCCATTGCCCACGCGGTTTTTCATTGTCCCGCCATGCAATCGCACGAACTTCTGCGCGAAGTCCTACAGCAAACCAGCGCCAAACAGGTCGCCGCCGACCTCGGCCTTTCGCTTTCGATGATTTACAAGTGGGCGGAGCCGCTGGCGCCCGGCTATAGCGCGGTCGCCCCCGACGAAGGCCCCTTGCTGGCGTCCAAGCGAAGCGAAGGTGGCAGCGGCACAGTCAATCCCCTGGATCGGATCGAAGCGTTGATCCGCAGCACCAATGACCCGCGGCTGGTGCAGTGGATTTGCCAACGCGCCGGCGGCTTCTTCATCCTCAACCCGAAGACGAACAAGCCGCATCCCGATTACCTCATCCCGGCCACGAACGAAATCGTGCAGGAATTCGCGGATCTGCTGGCGGTGATTGCGACCGCCGCCGCCGACAATCAAATCACACCCAAGGAAGCCGCGAGCATCCGCGCCCGCTGGGAGGAATTGAAGACCGTGACCGAAGGGTTCGTGGCGTGCTGCGAAGAAGGCAATTTTTCGACGCTGAAAAACAAACCGCCGGGCGGTGGGAAGCCCGCGACCGGTGGCGAGAAGCGGTGAAGGCCGCAGGTGCAAACGGCCAACATCCACCCGCCCCGGCCAGATATGACAATCGCATTCACCCACGACGTCTTCCTCAGCCACAGCGCGAAGGACAAGGCGGTGGTGCGCCCACTGGCGGAGGGGTTGCGGCAGGCCAGCCTGAAGGTGTGGTTCGACGAATGCGTGCTCAAGCCGGGCGACAGCATCCCGGCGAAGATCGAGGACGGATTGGAACACTCGTGCGTGCTGGTGCTGTGCATGTCAACCAATGCGTTCGGCTCGGACTGAGCGCGGTTGGAGGCAGGCACGTTCCGGTTTCGCGACCCGCTGAACCAGGAGCGCTGCTTCCTTCCCCTGCGGCTTTTACATCAACTGGCGCACGGCGAACCGCGTCCAATAATGTTCAACTGAACATATTGCTTAGCGGTGTATCTGCAATGGGTTCGGCTTGGAGGCTGGGTTCAACCGTTGGACGTCCCCCGAACCATTGCAGATACACTGCCATTGAACTGAACCGCTGAGCCTGCGCGGTGTTAGAATCCCCAAGGAGAAAGTATTGGCGTGGGGTTCCTTGCGCGGAGCAACTTCGTGCAAGCGGCGCAGGGGCGTAGCGAAATCCGAGGCCGCGTTTTGGGCGGCGGGCGGCGCGCGCGGTGCCGACGGGGCCTCGGCGATGCGCGCCCCTGTCCGGCCGGGAAATGGCCGGTCGTGGGAAACGGTTCTTGCCCCCAGCCGCTCCTCCCGGAATTCGGCCCGCAACGCCCCAATCCAGCGACGACTCCGTGCCAAAGGTTTCATGAGGAATCCAAAATAGGCGGAGCTTTCGGCCGGTCGATGACCCGGATCAGAACCAGCGCTGGGCGGCCGCAATGCGGACAGATCCGCGGCGGGGCTGCGACCAGCTTGAGGCTCCGGACGGTGGGCGCCGCCAGCGGCGGTGGTTCCGGAAGTTTCGCGATCTGGCGTCGGGCTTGCGCCAGGTTGGCGGCGCGATCGCGGTTGGCGAGGATGCCGAAATGCCTGATCTTAACGAACCATCCGGAGCAGATTGACGTCAACGGCCCCGGCATCAAGATTCCGCAGTTCTGGAATCATGTGAACGGCATTGAACACAATGCCCAGCTTGACCAGGTCATGCTCAACATTCGGGGCAATAGCGAGGTGTTTGTCGTGGACCATCAGACGACCACCGCACAGGCTGCCGCCACGAACGGGGGCCGCTACAATAGGGTTTGTCCGAGAGCTTGATTGAGCAATGCGGGTACGGGTTGGGTGCTTAAAAGCAATCAGTCAAAACCACCGATTAAAATGGTTTTGCCCGAAATCGGCGGGTTATGATTTTCACGCTAATGAAACCCCCTACGCCCGCCGCCCTCATCCTGCCCTGCCATTTCATCAAGCTTCCCTTCGTGCTCGAGCTATCGACCGTTCTCCTCGCCTTTTTCTTTTCGGCCACGGTGGGCGTGGTCTTTGGCTATTTCCCAGCCCGCCAAGCGGCGCGCCTCGACCCGGTCGAAGCGCTACGTTATGAATGACGGTCAGTCCAAAGAACTTGTGGGCGGTGACCGATGAATTCAGGAACGTCACCGCGTCAACACCCTGACGCCATCCCGCCATGATTTCACATTCCAACGTCGGAAACTAGGCCTGGCTGGTCCGGCGGCCACGAAAAACGCCTTAACCAATTTCTTTTGCCATTCCTGTAGAAAGTAGCCGAGGGATTCCGTTTATACTCTTGGAATGATGACACGACCTTGTCTCTGGAAATCGGTGTGTGCGGTGGCCGCCACCATAGCGCTTGGCGTCTCCGCTTCTTTGGCCCAGGAGAAACGGCCTGGCTTCGCGCTCATCCCGGCCGGCCAGTTCAAAATGGGCGATCACCACGGGTTCGTGGACCCGAAACACGGCGGCGACGAAAGCCGCAGATGCGTTACCCAGGGAGAAGCCTAACGGCGGCGGCAAACGTGGCGGCGGTGGGAAAGGCGGCAAACCAACGCAATGAAAGTTCGCCGCAAAACAAAACTGTCCTCTGCCTGTTGCTTGCTGCTCAGCCTGCTGCTGGCGCTGGCGTTTCAAACCTTTGCCCAATCCGATGATTCTCCGCGCGGGCCGGGCCAGGGCGGCAGCGGGCGGGGGAAAGGAGACCGGACTGCCGGTGAAAAATCTCCTCGCAAAGGCGGTGGAGCGAAGCAGCTCATCCAGACTTCCACCGGCAGCGATGTCCCGGCTCACCCGTTTGATCTGATCCTGAGCCGCCCCACCACAGACTCGGGCACGGTCAGTGTTCTGTGTTATGCGGACACCGAGAGCTGCCTCACCTACGGAACCGAGTCGGGCAAACTCGCGAATGCCGCTTCGGTCCGCGGACTGTTCCGCCCTAGCCACCGCTTTCAAAGCGCCGTGGGCGACTGGATCGAGGAAAACCATTTCGGTTTCGGTAAAGGGGCGCAGTTGCATTGTGCAGAGCTGACCCCGTCCCCGGTCGCCTCCTGATAAGCTGGTGCGCAACCCGTTGAAACATAATGCCGCGGGGTTACAGCTTATCGCGTCATTGCCCCGCCCTGGCGGCGGGTGGAGTGCTAGCCAGGCGCCGCATCGCGCCCCAGGGCTCGTTGTCCAACTCACGGTTCGGATAACAGGCTGGGGCGATTCAAGTTAATCTTTTCGCCGGTTGGGGGAGAATTAGAACGCAACTCAGCGCAAATCAATTGACTTAAAGACCCTCGAATGCGTAAATAATTCCCGAATGCGAGGTTGGTGAAATTGGAAATGGCAATTCCGAGTTGAGGCATTCAGATTCGGCAACATCGGACAAACACAGAACTTTTGCATGGAAACGATCGAAGCATCCACGCGACGGCCAGAAACTGGTGAGAAATGCGGCCTATGCGCCACGCCTGTCCCGACGCCCGCCACAACCACCACGAGAAGTCACCCAGCGGAAGCAGGCAACCCGCAACCCATTCGGCGGCGCTGGGTCGGACTTTTTCTGGGGCGACTCCTGCTGCGCATTTGCCCGAAGGATGTCCCGAACGAACCCTGCGACGGCTGCCAACTGCGCGCGTTATGCAAGTGCGCCCAGGAGGACTTTACCGAAGCAGCCCGCGTGGAGCGGAGGGTCTGGATGGTGCTGTTGGGCTGTAGTTTGGTCGCCCTGCTGATGGTGATTTTCGCGAGGTAACGGGGCGACGGATGGGCCGAGCCACCCAAAATGTTCGGCCTTGATCGTCCCGTCGGGAAGGCATGTAGTTTGTTTTTGCCTTGGAGGAGCAGCGCTTTGAGCGGCGGCGCAGATCGCAAACTCCTCAGGGCATCCAATTCCAGAATACAAAGATCCCGCGTGCGGTTAGGCACGGTGCCGTTCTTAGCGCCGTTTGAAAAGTAGCAGCCGACGTAAGGAGGCTCTAACTTTTGACCGTTCTGGTCGTCTAAATCCGAAAAAACCAAGAGATTTGAGCCTCCTCACGTCGGCTGCTACGGCCGAAATTGGAGTTTTCAAACAGGCTCTTACAAATTAGTCAGGGCTTCGCCTTGTGCCAATCCGTGCTCTGCTCGAAAGCGTGGGCGATTCTCAAAATCGTTTCCTCACCGAACGGCTGGCCGAGCAACTGCAAACCGATGGGCAACCGCGGTTGAGGGTTGAGGGTTGAGGGTTGAGAGTTGCCGGTGAAGCCGCAAGGAACGCTCAGGCCGGGAATGCCTGCCAGATTCGCCGAGATCGTGTAGATGTCCGAAAGATACATTTGTAGCGGGTCATCCGACTTCTCGCCGATCTTGAACGCCGCCGTCGGCGACGTGGGCGCGGCGATGGCGTCCACCTTCTCGAACGCCTTCAAAAAATCATTGCGGATGAGCGTGCGAACTTTTTGCGCCCGGAGATAATAAGCGTCGTAGTAGCCGCTGCTTAAAACGTAGGTGCCGAGAATGATCCGGCGCTTCACTTCCGAACCGAACCCCGCGCCCCGGGTCTTCGAATAAAGTTGGATCGAGTCCGCGCCGTCCACGCGGGCCCCGTACCGGATGCCGTCGAAGCGCGCGAGGTTCGCGGAGGCTTCAGCCGTGGCGAGGATGTAGTAAGTCGCCACCGCGTAATCCGTGTGCGGTAACGACACCTCTACGATTTCCGCGCCCAGTTTCGCGAGTTGCTGCATGGCGGCTTCAATGGCGTGCTTCACTTCCACGGCCAGCCCACCGATCATGTATTCTTTGACGAGGCCGATTTTCAGTCCCTTGATGTCGCCGGTGAGGCCGGCGGCGTAGTCCGGCACGGGCTGCGGCACGCTGGTGGAATCGCGGGGATCGTGCCCGCTGATGACGCCGAGCATCGTCGCGGTGTCGCGGGTGTTCTTGGCAAAACAACCGATCTGATCCAGCGAGGACGCGAAAGCGACCAGTCCGTAGCGTGAAACGCGCCCATACGTCGGCTTCAATCCCACGCAGCCGCAATGCGAAGCCGGTTGGCGAATCGAGCCTCCCGTGTCCGAGCCGAGCGCCGCGAAACATTCGTCCGCCACCACCGCCACCGCCGAACCGCCGGAGGAACCGCCGGGAATGCGCGAAGGGTCCCACGGATTGCGCGAGGTGCCGAAGGCGGAATTCTCCGTCGAACTGCCCATGGCGAACTCGTCCAGGTTGGCGCGGCCCAACAATATTGCGCCCGCCGCTTTGAGTCGCTCCGTCACGGTCGCGTCGTAGGGGGAAATGAATTGGCCCAGGATTTTTGAGCCGCAAGTGAGCGGCTGACCTTTGACGGCGATGACGTCTTTGAGCGCGACCGGCACGCCGAGCAAGGGCTGTTGCGTATGCGTCGCGCCGCTGGCGATGGCTTGGTCCGCCGCGTCCGCCTGGGCCAGTGCGGCGGCGGCGTCATGGCTGATGAAGGCGTGGAGCTGCTCGTCCACGCGCTGGATTTGATCCAGACAAGCCTGCGTGGCGGCGCGGGACGAGACTTCGCGCGTCGCGAGTTTCGCGGTGAGTTCGGAGATGGTCAGTTGATTCAGCATTTGCGCGGCCGAAAAGTGGCGAACGCGAACGCAAAAGGCAAAAGCAAACTTCCCGCTTGCGCGGCGCCTCCGCGTTTCGACAACATCGCGGGACTGGATTTTGCCATGCACACGCTCATTAAAAACATTCTTGCTGCCACCGAACCGCAGGACGCCGTCATCGCCAAAGGTTGGGTCCGCACCCGGCGCGACGCGAAAGGTTTCTCCTTCCTCGAACTCAACGATGGCTCGTGCTTCGGGAATTTGCAGATCGTCGTGGACACCGGCACGCCGGGCGACGACCAGATCGCGCACTTCACCACCGGCGCGGCGGCGGTGATCGAAGGCAAGCTCGTGCCGTCGCCCGCCCAAGGGCAGAAGTGGGAATTGCGCGCCACCCGAATCGAACTCGTCGGCGCGGCGGATGCCACGTATCCGCTCCAGAAGAAGGGCCACACGCTGGAATTTCTGCGGAGCATCGCGCATCTCCGGCCGCGCTCGAATCTATTTGGCGCCGTGTTTCGTACGCGCAGCCGGCTGGCGCTGGCCGTCCACCAGTTTTTTCAAAGCCGGGATTTCTTCTACGTCCAGACGCCGATTATCACCGCCAGCGATTGCGAGGGCGCGGGCGAAATGTTCCGCGTGACGACACTCAAGGGCAAACCAGACGACAAACCAGAGGCGGATTTCTTCGGCAAACCGAGCTTCCTCACCGTCAGCGGGCAACTCGAAGCCGAGACGTTCGCGTGCGCGCTCTCGAATGTTTACACCTTCGGCCCGACGTTCCGCGCCGAGAACTCGAACACCGCGCGCCACGCCGCCGAGTTCTGGATGATCGAGCCCGAGATGGCCTTCTGCGATCTGCAAGGCGACATGGATCTGGGAGAGGAGTTCATCAAGGCGATGGCCCGCTACACGATCGAGCATTGCGCCGAGGACCTGGCGTTCTTTTCCAAGTTCGTGGACAAGAGCCTCAGCGAGCGGCTCAAATTTGTGACCGAGCGCCCGTTCGTGCGCGTGCCTTACACCGAGGCGGTGGAGATTCTGACCAAGTCGGGAAAGAAATTTGAATTCCCGGTGAGCTACGGCCAGAACCTGCAATCGGAACACGAGCGCTTCCTGACCGAGGAACATTTCAAATCGCCGACGACCGTCTTCAACTACCCGCGCGAGATCAAACCGTTTTACATGCGGCTCAACGACGACGAAAAAACCGTCACGGCAATGGACGTGCTCGTGCCTGGCATCGGTGAAGTCATCGGCGGCGCGCAACGCGAGGAGCGGCCCGAACAACTGGCCGAGAGCATGAAATTCCACAAGCTGAACCCGCAGGATTACTGGTGGTACTCTGATCTGCGGAAATACGGCACCGTGCCGCACGCCGGCTTTGGTCTCGGCTTCGAGCGCCTGCTGATGTTCCTCACCGGCGTCGCGAACATCCGCGATGTGATCCCCTTCGCCCGCACGCCGGGGAACGCAGAGTTTTGAACGGGAAGTGAAATGAAGCCCCCGAACGCTGAGCGGGTTTGCTAGATCAAAGAACTTGCTTGGGTGGCCCTGCGCCTTTCTCGTTCATCAGAGTTCATCCGTTTTCGGCAGGACAAGCCGGCGCGATGGGTTGGGGTGTTCCCCGGCGGTTTTCTCCCGACGGGACGGAGCCGCAAAGCAGCGCTCCGGTTGGTTGATTTACACTGCTGGCAGGGAGTAGCAGCCCCGTCACCGCGACTGCTACTCCACAATCTTCGGCACAATGAAGAGGCCGTTCGCCGTAGCGGGCGCGTTGCTGAGGGCGTCGGCGTGCGAGAGGGAGGGGCGGACCTTATCGGGGCGGGTCACGTTCACGCGCGGGGCGGCGTGGGCGGTCGGCTCGACGTTGCTCACGTCCAGCTCTTTCAACTTCTCGATGTGTTCGAGGATGTGACTGAGCTGGGCGCTGAATTTTTTTTCTTCTTCCGGCGTGAGCGCGAGTCGCGCCAGATGCGCGACGTATTTGACATCAACTTGACCTACGGACATGCGGGCAGGCTAAACGGCACAGAGCCCAGTGCAAGCGGCAATATGAACGCCCGAGAGCGACGCTGAAATAAGGTTGGCGCGGGGTGCCGACTCCCGGCCCGTGCCGGGCCGGAACCCTTTCCGCGAAATATCCCTCGCGCGGAAGATTGCCCCGCGGCACGCGGCGCGGGACGGCGCAGCAGATCGTCCCTACCGCGGCACACATTCGTAACGATGGCCTTGAAATGCGCTGGCAATTTGTAGTTCCCGGCACCGGGCGTTTCTGTCAGTCTCCAGTCAAGCCAAGCAACCCATGAAGACTGAACATGTCGAACTCTTGCGGCGGTTGGAGGAATTCCAAATGGATTTCCCGGAAGCGTCGTTTCCGTTTTCGGCCCGGCTCGCCCGGGAAAACAACTGGTCGCCCGCCTACACCCGGCGCGTTATTGCCGAATACAAATGCTTCGCTTTCTTGGCGATGGCAGCGGGGCATCCGGTGTCGCCCTCGGAAGCGGTGGACCAAGTCTGGCACCTGCACCTGATTTACTCGCAGAATTACTGGAAAGTTTTCTGCGCGGAAATTCTGCGAAAACCTTTTCACCATCAGCCGAGCATTGGCGGCGGCGCCGAGCGCGCGAAATTTGGGGATTGGTATCGGAAGACGCTTACAAGCTACCGCGCGTTTTTCGGCGCAGAACCACCCCGCGACATCTGGCCCACGCCCGAAACGCACGCTGCCGAAAAGCATGAATTTGTTCGCGTGGACCGAGAGCAAAGCTGGGTTATCCCCAAGCCGCGGTGGGCGTCCTGGCAGCGACCCGCGCTCGCGGCGCTCGTGGTTCTGACGGTTGTTTGCACTGGTGCGACGCTGGCGCAGGGAGCGAATCCGTTCGACTGGCGGGGGCCGGACTTCATCGCATTTTACCTGGCGCTGGCTGGGGGGTGTTTTGGCTTCGCGGCTTGGTGGCGCTGGAAACTGCGCCTGCCCGTCGAAGCGCCGCCGGAGGGTCTGCCCGAACTGGAGCCTTACGCGATGGCTTATCTCAACGGCGGCCGGGTGCTGGCCGTGAATGACGCCATCTCCAACCTAGCAAATCAGAAGTTGCTCACAGTGGACACGAAGGGCGGGAAGCTCACCAGCACCGGCACGATTTCCGCCGAGCATCATCCGCTGGAACATGCGGTCCACGCGGCCGCGGGCAGCGGCGGCGGCGAGACGATCAAAGCAGTGCGCGAAGCCACCAAATCGGTGGTGGAACAGATCTCGGAGGAACTCAAAGCGAGCGGTTTGGTGGTGGCCGACGCCCAGGCGCGGAAAGCGATCTGGTATCCGCTCCTCATCGCCGCGCTGGCCCCGCTGCTCGGCGGAATCAAAGTTATCATCGGGATTTATCGCGATCGGCCGGTTGAGATTCTGGTGGTGCTGTGTAGCGGGTCGGTGGTCGCACTACTGATCGGTTTCGGGCGCCGACCGCTGCGCAGCCGGTTGGGCGATGCGGTGCTGGCTGAACTCCAGCAGCGCCACGCCGGGTTGTGGAGTCCCGGCAGCAATGCGACCCGCCTCGGACCGGCGGAGTTCGCCACGGTCATCGCGCTGTTTGGCATGACGGCGCTCGCGGGAACGCAATGGGCAAACTTGGACAAGACGCTCACGCCGCAGGGTGGTGGCGGCGGATGTGGCAGTTCCTGCGGAAGTTCCTGTGGCGGCGGTTGTGGGGGCGGGGGCGGCTGTGGGGGTTGCGGGGGAGGAGATTAGCCGCCCGGAAGTTGGATCAAACCACGTCCTGAAAGCCCTGCTCCTCGCCAAATTGGAGGTTCTTATTGAAAAAGAAAACGAAGCGGGCCAGGGGCAGTTCATCCGGCGGGACTCGCTTCATCTTTTGCCGGTACGCCTCGAGGATACCGGGCGAACGCTCGAAGGGGAAACCGAAGTTGAAACCGCTCGTCATCGTGACGCCGCGAATTTCCAGCAGCCGACAAAACAGCGTCAGCCGCATTCCGCACTGCCCCGCCGTACTGCTGAACCCATAGTCGGTGAGCAACACCTCCGGGCCGGCTGGATTCAACAGATCCCGCAAGCAAACCTGGCGCTCGCGCGGCAACACTTCCACCATCTCGAAATAGGAGGTGCGGGAGCTGCAATGCGCCGCCAGCGCTTCCGCTTCGAGCGGCAACAACCCCGCAGCGACCGGGTCCACGCTCTCTACGAGAGACTTGCCGTTCACACGATATTCATGAAGCTGAAAATCGGCGAAGGTGGCCAGATCGGCCTTCCCGTCGAATAGCAGCGTGCGCCCGCTGGTGGGCAAAGTCAGCTTTTTGGCGATGCGAAGCGGATCGAAGTCCAGGTGCCTCGACGCGGCAAGGACTTTGGGGTACATCGCCTTGCCCGCAGCCCGGATCTCCTGATAAAGCGTCCTCACTCACTCACGCTCACAGATACTTCGCCAGAATCGGCTTCAACTCGGCGATGGTTTTCGCGGGCCAGAGTTGGCGGTCGGTCATGATGGCGTTCTGCAACGCCGCGTGGCAGGGCCAGTTGGGTTCGGTGGGAATTTGCGGAATGACGCGCTGGAGGATGGCTTGGGCGGTGGCGGCGTTTTTCATCAAGTTGGCGATGACCATTTCCACGGTCACATGGGCTTCGTCCACTTTCCAGCAATCGTAGTCGGTGATCATCGCCAGGGTAGCGTAGGCGATCTCGGCTTCGCGGGCGCACTTGGCCTCGCCGAGATTCGTCATGCCGATGACGTCGTAGCCGAGCTTGTGGTTGGTGAGGGATTCGGCGCGGGTGCTGAAGGCGGGGCCTTCCATGTTCACATACGTGCCGCCGTCGTGGACGCGGGCTTTCAAGGCGCGGGCCGATTTGAAAAGCAAGTGCCGGAGCTCGTTGGCAATCGGATCGGCGAAGGCAACATGGCCGACGATGCCCCGCCCGAAAAACGTGTGCTCGAAATCGCGCTTGGTGCGATCCAAGAATTGATCAATGAGCACGATGTCGCACGGACGATACTTTGCCTGCAACGAACCGACGGCGCTGACGCTGAGGAGCCAGGCGACGTCGAGTTTCTTCATGGCCCAGACGTTGGCGCGGTGATTGAGTTCGCTGGGCAGGAGGCGGTGGCCGCGCCCGTGGCGGGGGAGGAAAACCACGTCGCGCCCGGCGAGTTGGCCGGTGATCAACTCGTCGGAAGGCGGGCCAAATGGCGTTTTGACCTTCACCCATTTCTGGTTGGTGAAGCCTTCCAGATTGTAAAGGCCGCTGCCGCCGATGATGCCGATGCGATAAGAAACCATGCGCTCTTATGGGGAAGCGTCGGGAAACTCGCAAGCGAAATCTCAGCGAAATTTCAGCGAGGATGGCTGGAACGCCAGCAATCCAATAGGCGGGAGACGGGTTCCGGGTATCTTACCGCGGGGGTCACACTACGAGAAGTGTGACCCTGGAACACTCCACCCGCGCTTCGACCGGCACGCCCCAAGTCTGGCCCAGACCACCGGTCGCCCATGTCATTCACCTATCTGGCTCGATCCCAACGGCGACCCACACCCCGGGTAAATTTTGTTTCAACCTTGTGGCTTGCTCCGGCGTTCAACCCGACGCATCATACTCGCGGTTACAATTTGAGGAATTTATGTCACGCACCGGACGCCAATCTATCAATACCAGCAAAGTGCTTTGTGTCATCATGGGCGGCGGGCAAGGCTCGCGCCTGTTCCCGCTGACCAAGGAACGCTCCAAGCCCGCCGTGCCGCTCGCGGGGAAGTATCGCCTGGTGGACATTCCGATTTCCAATTGCATCAACTCCGGTCTGCGGCGCGTTTATCTGCTCACGCAATTCAATTCAGCCTCGCTGCACCGCCACATCTCGCAATCCTACAAATTCGACCAGTTCACCGGCGGCTTTGTCGAAATTCTGGCCGCGCAACAAACCCTGACCGATGCCTCGTGGTATGAAGGCACGGCCGACGCCGTGCGCAAAAACCTGACCGCCTTTCTGAATCATGATTTCGACCACTTGATCATCCTGAGCGGCGACCAGTTGTATCGCATGGATTTTCGGACGGTCATTGACCAGCACCAGGAAACCGAGGCGAGCATTACCATCGCCACGATTCCCGTGGGCCGCACCGAGGCGCAGTCCCTGGGCATCATGCAAATTAACGAGGAACGCCGCATCACTCGGTTTGTGGAAAAGCCGAAGGACCCAGCGACGCTCGACTCGTTGCGGCTGCCGGCAGACTGGTATCCGAAGCTCGAGATCGAGGGCGACCGCGAGTTGTTTCTGGCTTCGATGGGCATCTACGTTTTCAATCGCGACGTCATCCGCTCGTTGCTGGACAACACGCTGACGGATTTCGGCAAGCACATCATCCCGCGCGCCATTCAGACGCACAAGGTCTGCTCCTACGTGTTTCAAGGCTACTGGGAGGACATCGGCACGATCCGCTCGTTTTTTGAGGCCAACCTGGACCTCGTTTCCGAACTGCCGCGCTTTAATTTCTTCGACATGAGCGCGCCCATTTTCAGCCGCCCGCGCTTTCTGCCCGGTTCAAAAATCAACGGAGCGCAAATTGATCATGCGTTGGTTTCGGACGGTTGCATTATCAACCAGGCGAAGATTTCTAACAGCATCATCGGCCTGCGCACCAGCGTCGGTTCGGGGACGACCCTAAATCGCGTGGTGAGCCTGGGTTGCGATTACTACGAATCCCTCGAATCCATTGCCGAGCACGAACTGGCTGGTAAACCGCGGGTGGGCATCGGTTCGGGTTGCCGCATCGAGAACGCGATCATTGACAAGAACGCCCGCGTGGGCAACAGCGTCATCATCTCGCCCGCCGGCAAGCCGGAGAATCTCGACCACCCGCTCTACTTCATCCGCGACGGCGTCGTCGTCATCCCGAAGAACGGCACCATTCCGCACGGGATGGTGATTTAGATCGCGCGCTGAAGCGGCAAGGATTGCGCCGCGGGCCGGGACGCTGGCATTGCTGGCAAATCGCGGGTCTGTGACCCGCAGCGCGTCGTCGGCAGAGGCGGATAAAAATTTCCCCCGCAGGCTCCGGTGCCGCAACATGCTACGGACCCGTGACCCGCTCGCGCGACAACTTCGCGGCCGCTGCGCCAGTTCCACTTCGGAGTTCGGGTTGAATTCGTTTCGCAATCCACATCCGCGCTGACGGCGGCGGAAAGTCCGTTCCTGACTCAAGGCTGCACCGCCCGGTAAAAGCGATACGGATAAAGCGGCGCCGGGTCCACGAAGACTCCCGGGTTCGTGGAAAAGACGTTTGTGACCAAGGGCAACCAGGTCGTGAGATTCGACGAGCGTTGCATGATGGTGGGAAGGTTGGTTCGGCCTACCACCTCGATCTGGAACCCGCCATTGGCCAGTTTCGTGGGCTTCTGCAGCAGGAGCGTTTTCGACTGGTATTCGAGGTTGAGACTCCAACTAGCGATGCTTCCGGCATCTGAGGTGCCACCGTCATAAACATACAACTTCCAAAGCCCGTTCGGATCGGCCCCGTTAAATGCGGAAAGCCCGCTGAAATATGGCCCGTTAGCGGGGAAGGGCATATCCGCTTCAAAATCAGGATGATTATCGGTCGGCAGGTAGGTACCGGAAGTCAAAGGATCGAATTGGGGCAGGCTACTACTGGCGGCCTCCGAGAACGTGAGGTTTACGGGATCGAACAAAGCCCAGGCGCCACCGGTAGCCGCCATCAGCTTGACCTGGCGGCCATCAGGGCTGACCAACACCACGATCACATCGTAAGGGAAGGCATGGGTGAATCCGAAAATGCTCACGGTGACATTCTTCGCCATCCCCGGCACGCATTGCAGGGCGATCCCCGAGCCGTAGGGAGACGCTTGGCCGATCATCGGGATGGTGATGCCATCCGAATTGGTATAGGAAATCAGGCTGCCACTGGGAGTGGGCAGCACGTTCAGCGGGGCGCTGTTGGTCACCGCGGCGCAGGGGGTGCGGACTTCCACCGAATAAGTTCCGCCAGCAGCGAGGCCAACATTCGGCAAGGCCAGCGAGTTGTTGGTCTGACCCGCCAGTAACTGGCCGTTGAATCTCCAGACATAAGTGATCGGGTCGGGCGAATTCGCGATGGTCTGGAACACCACTGATTGACCCTGGCAGACACTTTGGCCAACCAACGACGGCGCGTTCAAAAGGCCCGCACAGCCCAACACCACGACCGTTTGCTGGCAGAAACTCGCGTTGCCGCTCGCATCGGTCACGGTCCAGCGCACCACATTCGTGCCGACCGGAAGAATGGCCGGGGCGTTGTTGGACGTGCTGGCGCCCCCGCAATTGTCCGAAATGACTGGGGTGCCAAGCGCGAGGTTGGTTATTCCGCTCCATCCGGATGGAACGTTAGTGGTGATTGCTGCCGGACAGGTGAGCAGCGGAGTTTGATTGTCCGTCACCGTCACCGTCTGCACGCACGTTTGGAAGTTCCCGCTCGCGTCCACTGCCGTCCAATTCACCGTGGCCACGCCCCGGGGATACTGCGTCGGGGCGTTGTTGGTCACCGTCAGGATTCCACAGTTATCATTGGTTGCCGACGGCACCCCCAAGTTGACGCCCGTCGCAAAACATTGGCCCATGTCCGTGTTCACCACGCGGTTCGTCGGACAGGTGAGCGTTGGCAATTCCGTATCGTTCACCGTTACGGTCTGCATGCACGTTCGGAAATTGCCACTGGTG
>CAIKLQ010000960.1 GCA_903828255.1 uncultured Verrucomicrobiota bacterium | reverse complement strand
GGGCTGAACAATAAGATCCGAGTGGTGACCAGAAGAGCGTACGGCTACCGCACCTTCAAAGCTATGGAAATAGCCCTGTATCATACGCTAGGACGACTCCCCGAACCTGATGAACTTGCCCACAAATTCTGCTAGCCAAGGCAAATTCTTGGACTTGCACGCCTAATTCGTGTTTCATTTGGGGGCAATGTGCATGAACGACACAAATTCAAGCATCGAACAACGGAAGGCCAGGCTCGCCGTCTTGCGCGGCAAGGGCAATGACTCGTTTCAGAACAGGCTTGCTCCGTCGCAAGCCTGGGTGGCCCACGCCCATAGAGGCGCGACCCTGCTTGCCGGACACGCCACCACGCGTCGCGATGCGGGCAAGTCCATTTTCAACTTGCCCGTGATCCTCGGCCTAGGAAGCCTCGCGACGGGATCCTTTTCCCCCAGTTAAACACAAAAATAAACAAACCAACCAAACAAACGTAGATATACCATGAAAACATACCTCACCGCACTTGTCTTCGCCGCCACCCTCCTTGCCAGCCCGGCTGCCGAGGCCGACGGCACGGCCGTCAGTCCCTCCGTCGCCAAGGATTCCCGCTGCTTTGAAATGCGCACCTATTACGCCCTGCCGGGTAAGTTTGAAGCGATGCACACCCGTTTTCGCGATCACACCTGCGCCCTGTTCAAGAAGCACGGTATGGAACTTGTCGGCTTCTGGATTCCGACCGACAAGGAGAAGGGCGCGGATAAGACGCTGGTTTACATCCTCGCCCATAAGAGCCGCGATGAAGCGAAGAAATCCTGGGCTGCGTTCGTCAGCGATCCCGCCTGGAAGAAAGCGCAATCCGAGTCGGAAGCGAACGGTAAAATCGTGGAAAAGGCCGATGTAGTCTTCATGGCCGCCACGGATTATTCGCCGATGAAGTGATGGGGGCGGTTAAACTCACGGCTGGATTCAGCTTGGGGGCCGCGTTGCGTGTCGCGTCAAGTAGCCAGGGCTGGCTCTCCGCAGTTCTCATTTTGGCGGATGCGAGGAGTTTTTTTGGCCAGCTTTCCGAGCTGTCTGCCGCCGGGGCAGGAAGCCTCCGCCAAACACGCTAAAGCGTGGGCCCCAAACATCTGGGCAGTTCCAAAATGGATTGCAGGCGAGCCTTCGCTGCATGCCGTAACACGCAACACGAGCCTTAGTTTCCCCGCCAAGAAACATCAAGCGCTCGCCAACGGCTGGTGAGACGCGAAGTCGGTCAGGTGCGAGTCTTAGGCCAACAAGTTTATGCTTGAGCAATTGATCAATCCTGAAGCCATCGCCATTTTCGGCGCGTCCCGAAATCCCGCAAAGGTCGGTCACGCCTTTGTCGCCAACCTTCTTGCCAGCGGTTATCAGGGCAAGATTATACCCGTCAATCCGGAGGCCAAGGACGTGCTGGGCGTGCCGTGCTACCGCGAACTGAGCCAATACAACGGCAAGATTGATCTCGGCATCGTGGTCGTGCCACCCAAGTTCGTGAAGCAGGCGGTGCAGGATTCGATTGATGCCGGGGCCAAGGTGGTCACGGTCATCACGGCCGGCTTCAAGGAAGTCAGCGCCGCCGGTGCGGCGGCGGAACAGGACTTGGTCGAACTTTGTCAGAGAAACGGCGTGCGACTGCAAGGCCCAAACTGCCTCGGCATTCTGAACATGCACCACCGGATGAACGCCACGTTCGCGCCGTCCGTGCCGCCGCCGGGAAAAATTTCTGTCATTTCGCAATCCGGCGCGCTGTGCGTCGCGATCCTGGACTGGGCCGCGAAGGAAAAGCTCGGCATGGGCAAAGTCATCAGCATCGGCAACAAGGCAGATTTGAACGAAGCTGATTTCCTTCAGGCGCTCGCTGAGGACAAGGAAACCACGGTCATCGCCAGCTATCTCGAAAGCATCAAGGACGGAAACAAATTTCTGCGCATCGCCGAGGAAGCGGCGGCGATCAAGCCGGTGCTCATTCTCAAAGTCGGCATCACGCAAGCCGGCGCCAAAGCTGCGTCGTCGCACACCGGGAGTCTGGCCGGGGCGGACATTGCTTACGGCGCGGCATTCCGGCGTTCCGGCGTCATTCGCGCGGAAAATGTCGAGTCGCTGTTCGATTACGCGCTGGCCTTCGCCTCGCAGCCTTTGCCCAAGGGCAATCGCGTGGCGGTCATCACCAATGCCGGCGGGCCCGGCATCATGGCTGCCGACGCCGCGGAATCGCTCGGGCTGAAAATGATCACGCCCCGGGCCGAAGCACAGGCGAAGATGCGCAAGTTTCTTCCCGCCGCCGCTTCCGTCGGCAATCCGGTGGATGTCATTGGCGATGCCCCGCCCAATCTCTACATCGAATCCTTGAAAGTTTTGCAGGAGGAAGCCGACATTGACGCCATCGTGGTGGTGGTGACGCCGCAGAACATGACCGACCCGCTCGGGTTGGCCAAACAACTGGCCGCGACGCACAACGGCAAGAAGCCCCTGCTCACGGCGTTCATGGGTGGCGAAGCGGTTGAAGGTGCCAAGGCCACGCTGATGGCGGCGGGCATTCCGAATTATCCCTCGCCCGACCGCGCGATGCACTCGTTGCGCGCCATGTGCGATTACGCGGCGTGGCGCCGGCGGCCCGCGCGCATCGTCACGCGCTTCCCGGTGAACCGCCGGCGCGTGGATCGCGTGTTGCAGGTACATACCCGCGGCGGCCAGACGCAGATTGCCGAAGTCGAGGCGAAGGAAATTCTCCGGGCTTACGAGTTCAACATTCTCGCCGGCCACCTTGCCCGCACCGCCGACGACGCGGTGGAAATCTCCGAGCGGATCGGCTATCCGGTCGTGTTGAAAATTTCCTCGCCGGACATCATTCACAAATCCGATTTCGGCGGCGTGCGCATCAACCTAGCCAACGCCGAGCAGGTGCGCGACGCGTTTGACTTGATGATGCTGCGCATCCAGCGCCGCGCGCCCAACGCCCACATCCGCGGCGGTTTCGTGGAGAAGATGGGCACGCGCGGCCGGGAAGTGATCCTCGGTATGACGCGCGATCCGCAATTTGGCCCGATGCTGATGTTTGGTCTCGGCGGCATTTTCGTCGAAGTGATGAAGGACGTGACGTTCCACCTCGCTCCAATCACCGCCGAGGAAGCGATGCAAATGCTGAAAGGCACCCGTTCCTACGCGTTGCTCCAAGGCGCGCGTGGCCAGTCGCCGGTGGACCTCGACGCCATCGCCGGCGCGCTCCAGCGCATCAGCCAGCTTGCGACGGATTATCCTGAAATCACCGAGCTCGACATAAACCCGTTTATCGTGGGCCCAGTCGGCACCGAAGCCTACGTGGCCGACGCGCGAATGACGTTGGCAAACGGCGGCGCCGAGAATGACAAACATGAGTAAAGCCAAAACCAGTTTTGATCCCGCCTGGCGGGAAAAATACCAATCCCAAATCCTGACAGCGGAAGCGGCGGTCAAACGCATTCGGCCCGGCCAGCGCATTTTCATCGGCACTGGCTGTGGTGAACCGCTCGAACTCGTCACTGCGTTGAGCAAACGCGCCACGGAATTGCCCGACACGGAAATCGTCCACCTGATCACCTTCGGCGACGCGCCTTATGCCAATCGCGAACTCGCTCATTACTTCCGGGTGAACAGCTTCTTCATCGCGGAAAATGTGCGCGACATCATCCAGGAGGGCTTGGGCGACTACACGCCGATTTACCTTTCGGATATTCCGCAGTTGTTCAACAGTGGACAAATGCCCCTGGACGTGGCTTTGATCCAGGTGACGCCGCCGGACGAATACGGCATGTGCAGCTTTGGCGTGTCCGTGGATGTGATCCACAGCGCGGCGGAAAATGCCTCCCTCGTCATCGCTCAGGTGAATCCCAACATGCCGCGCACGCTGGGAGACTGTTTTATTCACGTTCACGACATTGATGTGTTGGTCCCTTCCGAAGCGGTGATTCTTGAAGTTCCCCCGCCGGAAGCGACCGAGGTGACGCGGCAGATTGCCGAGTATATCGCCGCCCTGATCGAGGACGGCTCGACGATTGAATTCGGTATCGGCCGCATCCCGCAATCGCTGCTGGGTTTCCTCAAGCACAAGAAGGACCTCGGCGTCCACACCGAAATGGTTTCCGACGGCATCATTGATCTGATCGAGTCTGGGGCCGTTACGGGCGCCCGCAAGACCGTGGATCGCGGCAAGGTCGTCGCCAGTTTCGCGCTCGGGACCAAGCGGCTGTACGACTATATTGACAACAATCCGCTGTTCTCCTTTCACCCGACCGAATATGTCAACGACCCCACTGTCATCCGCCAGCAACACAAGATGGTCGCGGTGAACACCGCGCTCGAAGTGGACCTTACTGGCCAGGTGTGCGCGGACTCGATTGGCTCGAAGTTTTTCTCCGGCGTCGGCGGTCAGGTGGATTTCAATCGGGGCGCGGCCAAGTCGCGCGGCGGCAAAGCCATCATCGCTCTTCCCTCGACGGCCAAGGACGGCACGGTGTCGCGCATTATGACTCACCTCAGCCCTGGTGCGGGGGTGGTGACGACGCGGGCGGGTGTGCATTACGTGGTGACGGAATACGGCGTGGCCTACCTCCACGGCAAGAGCGTGCAGGAACGCGCGCTGGCATTGATCAGCGTCGCGCATCCGAAATTCCGCGCCGAGTTGCTCAAGGAAGCGATCGAGGCAAAATACCTTTCCGCCGAACTCGCGGACAAGGAAGGCAAAATTCTCGTCGGCCCGAAGGAACTCAAGACGACCTATCTGCTCAACGATGGCACACAACTCAACTTCCGTGCGATTCATCCGACGGACGAACCGCGCATGAGGGACCTGTTCTACAAACTGTCCGCAGCCACGATCTACTACCGCTTCATGAGCCACCAGAAGCGCGTCTCGCGGCACCAGATCCAGGACTTCGTCTATATTGACCATCGCAACGACGTGACCGTCGTCGGCACGCTGCCCGAGTCCCACGGCGAGGAGATCATTGCGATGGGCAGTTATTATCTCGACTCGAAAACGAACTTGGCCGAAGTGGCGTTTGTGGTGTCCGACCACTGGCAGAACCACGGCATCGGCACGTTCCTGCTTAAGCACCTGATGCGTACCGCGCGGCGCAACGGCATCCGCGGCTTCACGGCGGAAGTGCTGGTGGAAAACAAACCCATGCAAGCCGTCATCAACAAGTCGAACACCAAAGTCAGCAGCAAAGTCGGCACCGGCGTGGTCAGCTTCGAAATGGCGTTTGAGTAACCCCCGATGCCTATCGGTCACTGCCCGCCAACCTCGCCGCCCCCTCCGACTCAAAAAAGAGCAACTGTTCGCCAAGAAAGAAGCAGCCGCGCCAGGGTTGACTGACTAATGTGTTGCCTCGAACGGTGCGAGGTCGGCTGGGGTTTTTCGCCCCGCTTCGTTCGGTGACGGTGACGCAACTGGGAAAGCACGTCGCAGGCAGGGGCTTCACCGTCGGGTCGCCGGCCAACGCAATCGCGGAGGGTCGGGTGGGAAAAGATGACACCGAATGGTCAATCTGCAGTCCTCGAGGGCACGCCGCGAAATATCACGGCCACGTCAGAGGTACAACCTTCTTCCGCTCCGACGCCCCTCGCGACTGCTCCCCAAACCCGCCAGTGCGCTTTCGTTTATTCGCCGGAGATTGAAGGCTTGATTTACCCGCCGGACTGCCCGTTCAAGACCCAGCGCACCCCCCGCACGCGCGCGAAGATCGCCTCGTTTGGGTTGCTGGACGCGTCGAATTCCCGCGAGGTCGCCGCCCGCCGCGCCACGCATGCCGAGCTGCGACGCATCCATTCCGCTGCTTACCTCGAAGAGTTGGAACATGCCGCGACCGGAGATCTTACGGCAGCGGGATTTCAAATGGGCTTGGGCGGTCCGGACACCCCGGTGTTCAAAGCCATGTTCGATTACGGCGCGTGGGCGTGTGGCGCGGGACTCGTGGCGGCGGACCTGCTGGCATCTGGGAAGGCGGACATCGCGTTTAATCTCCTCGGCGGCTTTCATCACGCGAAGCTGGCGCAGGCGAGCGGCTTTTGCTATCTCAACGACGTCGCCTTAGCGTGCGACGCCCTAACCCGTGCCGGCAAGCGCGTGGTTTACCTAGATGTGGACGCTCATCACGGCGACGGCATGCAGGAGATTTTCTATGAGCGGAGCGACGTGTTTACCATCTCGATGCACGAGAGCGGCAAGACGTTGTTCCCGTGGGGCGGATTTGAAAACGAAATCGGGCGTGGTCCGGGGTTGGGCTGCAACGTCAACATTCCCCTGCCAGCGCAAGCTGGTGATGAGGCGTTTTTGGCGGCGTTCGCGCGCGTCGTGTTGCCGCTCATCGGCGCGTACCGTCCGGACGTAATCGTGCTTGAACTCGGCATGGACACGCTGGCCGGCGACCCGCTCACGCATTTGCAGATGACGAACAACATCGTGGTGGAAGTGCTGCACCGGTTGATGGACTTCCGCCTCCCGCTGCTCGTGGCGGGCGGCGGCGGATACCACCTCGAACACACGGTTCGCGCATGGACGTTGGCGTGGCGGACGTGCTTGGGAGAGGACGACGAGGACGCGATGAGTATGGGCTTGGGCGGCGTGATGCTCGGAAGTTCCGAATGGGTGGGCGGATTGCGCGACCGGCATTTGGCCATCCCTGCGCAGCAGCGCGCCGCCGTGGACACCGAACTTCACACGAGCATTGAGCGCGTGATTGCGAATATTTTCCCGTATCACCGTTTCGCACCGTTGCCAACCGCCTGCGGCGCGGCGGCCGTGGGCTGTTGCCTCGACTAGTTACTTTGAATTCATTAACCTCCAAAACAAAAACAACACTATGACCGAACTAATCAAAACCGTTTCCACCAGTTCATTGATGCAGGAAGGCCGCACGTTTCCGCCGGCGGACGAAGTCGTCAAGCGCGCTCATATCAACGCCGAAAAGTACCAGGCGATGTACGATCGCTCCATCAAAGAATCCGCCGCGTTCTGGCTCGAACAGGCAGGCACGCTGGACTGGTTCAAGAAACCCACGGTCGCCGGCAAATACACCTGGGATACCGCCGCACGCCAGATTCACCACACTTGGTTCGAGGACGGGCAGCTCAACGTGAGCGCCAACTGCCTCGATCGGCACCTGAAGACACGGCCCAACAAGCCGGCCATCATCTGGCAGGGCGAACCGGAAAACGACGTGGTCACGCTCACCTACGCGCAGTTGCACCAGGAAGTTTGCAAATTCGCCAACGTCCTGAAATCGCTCGGCATCCAAAAGGGCGACCGCGTTGCCATCTATTTGCCGATGATTCCCGAACTCGCCATCGTGATGCTGGCCTGCACGCGCATCGGGGCGATTCATTCCATCGTCTTTGGTGGCTTCAGCGCCGAAGCGCTTTCGGGTCGCATCACCGACTCCACCTGCAAGCTCCTGATCACGTCCAACACCTCCTTGCGCGCCGGCAAACACATTCCGCTCAAAGCGATCGCCGATGAGGCGCTCCAGCATTGTCCCAGCATCGAGAAGGTGGTCGTCGTCAAGCGCGACGACACGGCCTGCAACATCGTGGCCGGCCGCGACCTCTGGTATCACGACCTGATGGCGACGGCTTCCGCGGATTGTCCGCCCGCCGTCATGAACGCCGAAGATGTGCTGTTCATGCTCTACACCTCCGGCTCAACCGGCAAACCCAAGGGCGTCGTCCACACGACCGCCGGCTACCTGCTGCACGCGAGCCTCACGCACAAATACATCTTCGACGTGCATGAGGACGACATCTACTGGTGTACGGCGGACATCGGCTGGGTCACCGGCCACAGCTACATTGTTTATGGGCCGCTCTGCAACGGCGCCACGAGCATCATGTTTGAAGGCGTGCCGACCTTCCCTGACGCCGGCCGTTTCTGGCAGGTCGTCAACAAGTTCAAAGCCACCATCTTCTATACCGCACCGACCGCGATTCGCTCGCTCATCCGACTCGGCGAGGAATGGCCGAACAAACACGACATGAGTTCGCTGCGCGTCCTGGGCTCCGTGGGCGAACCGATCAATCCCGAAGCGTGGCTTTGGTATCACCGGGTCATCGGCAAAGGCCGCTGCCCCATCGTGGACACCTGGTGGCAGACTGAGACCGGCGGCATCCTCATCAATCCTTTGCCCGGCGCGCACACGCTCAAACCCGGCAGCGCCAACCGTCCGTTCTTCGGCGTCGAGCCGTGCGTCCTGCGCGACGACGGCAAGGAAGTCGGCCCGAACGAAGGCGGCAAACTCTGCATCAAGAAGCCGTGGCCCGGCATGATGCGCACGACGTGGGGTGATCACGACCGCTTCATTGACACCTACTTCACGATGTATCCGAACATCTATTTCACCGGCGACGGCTGCCGCCTGGACGAGGACGGTGACTACTGGCTGATGGGCCGCATTGACGACGTGGTGAATGTTTCCGGCCACCGCATCGGCACCGCCGAAGTCGAGAGCGCGCTCGTCAGCCATCCGAAAGTTGCCGAAGCCGCGGTCGCCCCGATGCCGCACGACATCAAAGGCCAGGGTCTCTACGCGTTCGTCACGCTCAAGGACGGCGTTCAGGAAAGCGATGAACTGCGCAAGGAACTGGCAAACCACGTCCGCAAGGAAATCGGGCCGATTGCCGTGCCAGACAAAATCCAGTTCGCGCCCGGCTTACCCAAGACCCGTTCCGGCAAAATCATGCGCCGCATCCTGCGCAAGATCGCCGAGAACGCGGTGGATCAAATCGGCGACACGACGACGCTGGCGGATCCGCACGTCGTGGAGGCGCTGGTGAGCGGCAAGCAGTAGCCAACGAAGTTTAAGCCTTGAAGTTAGACCAATTCGAGCGCCATGAGCAAAGAACCACGCAAAGAGGAGTTCAAGAAGGCGTGGAAGGAGCAGGAACGGCAAAAGCTCATCGCATCGATTCCGATGTCTCACCAGGATTTGCGTGACTTGTTTAGCCACCTCGACCGCGAGAGCGCACCACAGTGTGACCACACGCTTCGCGAGACGATTGAGTTTCTCCAGAAGCGCGGACTGGAAGTTGGGCGCATTGTCCCGTGGCTTCGCGAGTATGGCGGCTACTGTGATTGCGAGGTTATCTACAATGTGGACGACAAGTTTGGCGAGATTGTTGGAAGATAAGAACCGCGCGGGCGGCGAATATAGAACAGGCCGCGCACAAGCGCGGCGGAAAGACGACGATTATGGAAACGGGAACTGTGGACAAGCGAACCGGTGGCGGTGGTGCTGAAAAACTGGTCAGCGCCGAGGCCAGCGGCTCGAATCGCGGCTGGCTCGTCACGTTCTCCGGCACGGGCATCAACCTCGCGCTAGGCATTCTCTACGCCTGGAGCCTCACCAAGGGCGCCATCGAAAAGGAGTTCGGTTGGAAGGCCGAACAGCTCAACGATCCTTACGCGCTGTGCTGCCTTGTCTTCGCGTTCGCGATGATTCTGGCGGGCCGCTGCCAGGATAAATTCGGCCCGCGCCTCACCGCGACCATCGGCGGATTGCTTGTCGGCGCGGGATTCCTGCTCTGCTCGACGACGAATAGCTACGGCGTCTGGCTGCTGGGCTTCGGCGTGCTGGCGGGCATTGGCATCGGGTTCGGCTATTCCTCGGCCACGCCACCGGCGCTGAAATGGTTTCCGCCCTCGAAGACCGGCCTGATCGCCGGCCTCGTCGTCGCGGGCTTCGGGCTCGCGCCGGTCTATCTCGCGCCAACATCGCAATACCTGCTGGGCCATTATCAGGTCAAAAGCACGATGCTGATTCTCGGCATCGCGTTCACGGTGATCGTGTGCGGCTTGGCGCAACTGCTGCGCAACCCGCCGGCAGGCTACGTCGCGGGCGCAAAACCGGCCGCACCCGGGGTCGCCGCGAAACCCGCTGGCGTCAACAGCACCCCGGGCGAAATCCTACGCACGCCGGGCTTTTATCTGCTCTGGGTGATTTACTTCATCGGCTCGGGCGCAGGACTGATGGTCATCGGCAGCGTCAGCGGCATGGCGAAGAAAAGCATGGGTGACGCGGCATTCATCGCCGTAGCGGTGATGGCCATCGGCAACGCGGCGGGACGCATCGTGTCCGGCGTGCTTTCCGACAAGATCGGTCGCCGCTGGACGCTGATGATCGTGCTGTTGTTCCAAGCAGTGCTGATGTTCACCGCCATTCCGCTGGTCAGTTCGAAGACGACCGCCGCCGTGGTCATCGTGCTGCTGGCCACCTTGATCGGTTTCAACTACGGCGCGAATTTGTCGCTGTTCCCGTCGTTCGCGAAAGACTTGTGGGGCTTGAAGACGTTCGGGATGAACTACGGCATTCTGTTCACCGCATGGGGCGTGGGCGGACTGGTGCTGCCGCGCCTGCAACAGATGCTCACGGCAAACAGCGGTGGGAGTTACACGTCGTCCTTCATCACGGCGGGAGCGCTACTCATGGTCGGCGCGTTGCTGACGTTGGCGATCAAGCCGCCGCCGCCGAAAGCCGTGGCGCAGAATTGAACTGGCGGGTGGCAGAAGGGTTTTGGAAAAGCTGAAGACGGTCATCGGGGAAAACGGGTGTCGAGGGAACTGGGTTATGGGCAATAGCAACGGACATGGGAATCGTGGGGCGCAGATCGCGCGGGGCATTCTTGTTGCCGGCATCGTCGCGTGGGGCGACCTAGCGGCGGCGCAAGGCTGGCAACTCCATTCCAACTTCACGCTCACCGCCAGTTTGGCGCTCAAGGAAACCTTCGACAGCAACGTGTATTTGCAGGACGCGGAACCCGACCCGGCGGTGACCAATGCCGCGCGCCCTTTCCAGGAATCTTGGGTCACGTCGGTGACGCCGCAGGTGGGTTTCGCATTCCGGCCCTGTTCCGGATTCAACATGTCGGCCAACTACGCGCCAGAGGTTGTGACCTTCCATGACGAACCTAGCGAAAGCCACGTCGCGCATCGCGCCGGACTGCTGTTCAACGGCATCGTGGGCGTCGTCAACTGGCAAATTCAGAACAGCTTGACGTGGATTGATGGCAGCGAAGAGGGACTGACCTTCGGCGGACCGGGCGGCGCGCCGGCCATCGGCGGCATTCCCATTCGCGACCGGCGCGCGGCGCTGATTTACCGGAACAGCTTCGGCGCGTTTCACAAACACGGAGACTGGTTCTTCCGGCCCGCCGTGTCATCCTACATCCACGACTTCAAGACCGAGCAACGGGATCCGAAGGTGGATCCGTTTTACCAGAATTACGTGGACCGGAACGATTTCAACCTTGGCCTCGACGCCGGCTACCAAGTGTTTCAAGACGGCTACCTCTTCCTCGCCTACCGCTGTGGCTGGCAGCATGAAAACAATCTGCCCCCAGGAACTGTTTATGACTACTCGAATGACTACCAGCGGTTCCTCGTCGGCTTCGAGGGCAAGGTCACCTCTTGGCTCAAGTTCAACTTGTTCATTGGCCCCGACTGGCGGAATTTCAACCATCTCACCCCACCGGGCTTTGATCCCGACCCGGTGCTGCTCTTCGTGGACGCCTCGATGGTGATCACGCTCACCAAAAACGACACCCTGATCGTGACCGTGAAGCAATTTGAACAACCGGCCTTTGGGACTCCGTCCGCCTACGCGGACATCACTTACGATGTGACCTGGCGACACGTTTTCAACAGCAAACTGGCCGCCACCGCCGGCTTTCGCGCGTACGGCGGCGAATGGGAGCCGCCGGTCAGGCGCAAGGACTGGATTTTTACGCCCAGCGTCGCGCTCGCCTACAAATACAACCCCCATTGGAGCGCGGACCTGGCCTACTCCTACGATTGGGTGGACAGCCTCGTGCCGAACACGGCGGGCCGTGAGTTCACGCGAAACCTGCTTTCCCTCGGCATCAAATACACGTTCTGAAAAGAAGCAGGCGCGCCGACTTTCATCGGCGCGCCTGAAGTTCAAATTGACGGGATGCTCAGAGGTTCTTCGCGACTTCCGTCCAGTTCACCACGTTCCAGAACGCCTTGAGATAATCCGCGCGTTTATTCTGGTACTTGAGGTAGTAAGCGTGCTCCCAAACATCCACGCCCAAGAGCGGCTTGCCTTCGCAGCCCGCGAGCGCTTTGCCCATGAGCGGATTGTCTTGATTCGGCGTCGAAACGATTTCGAGTTTGCCGCCGTTGGAAACCAGCCACGCCCAGCCGCTGCCGAAGCGCGTCAGGCCGGCGTTTTCGAACTTCGCCTGGAAATCGGCGAAGGAGCCGAACGTCGCGTTGATCGCGTCGGCGAGTGGGCCGGTCGGCGTGCCGCCAGCGTTCGGGGCCATGAGCTTCCAGAAAAAGGAATGATTCCAGTGGCCGCCACCGTTGTTGCGCACCGGGCCCCGGATATTGTCGGGCACGGAAGCGAGGTCGGCGATCAAGGCTTCGAGCGATTTAGCTTCGAGCGCGGCATTGCCGGCGAGGGCTTTGTTGAGGTTGTCCACGTAGGCCTTGTGATGCCGGCCGTGATGGATTTCCATCGTGGCCGCGTCAATGTGCGGTTCGAGAGCTTCTTTGGGGTAGGGGAGTGCGGGGAGTTCGTGTGCCATAATTTTCAGTATTCAGTGTTCAATGTTCAGCTCAGGGCAATAGCATTATTGCATTTTCCGGCTGTTGTGACGCGGACACCATAGTCAACGAACCGGCTTTGTGCAAGCAGCTTGAACTTCACCGGCACAAGTCCGTGAAATTGTTGAGCAACTGCAAGCCCACCTTCTGGCTTTTCTCCGGGTGAAATTGCGTGGCGAAGACGTTGTCCCGCCAGACGGAGGACGCGAAGGATTCGCCGTATGTCGTCTGCGTCGCCACGATGCTTGGGTCTGTCGGCTGCGGAAAAAAGCTGTGGACGAAATACACGTAGCTGCCAGTGGTCACGCCGCGATACAGCGGACACTCCGGCTGCACGATCTCGATTTGGTTCCATCCGATCTGGGGAATCTTCAACCCTGGCTGCTCCGTGAACCGCACCACCTTGCCGCCAAAGATGTTCATCCCGGTGGCGCAACTGTTGAACTCCTCGCTCTTCTCGAACAGCGCCTGGTAGCCCACGCAGATGCCGAGAAAGGGCTTTCCGGTTTGGATGAAATTCCGCGAAGCTTCGAGCAGTTCCTGTTTCCGCAACGCGTGGATGCAATCATCAAACGCCCCGACGCCGGGCAGCACGACCGCGCGGGCGTCGCGCATCCCATCGGGTCGCTGGACGACGCGAACGTCCGCGCCCACCTTGAGCAACGCCTTGTGGACGCTGCGGAGGTTCCCCGAACCGTAATCGAGCAAGGCAATCATGAAACTGAGGTTTTCGGATGCAAAGGCTTCCAGCAAGCAAACGACTGAATCAAAAGCTCAACGAGTTGCCGGCGACCGTTCGACGCAGCAACAAGACTCGGCTCAAACGCTGATTTCTCCGCAGTCGTCAAGCCGTGCCCCCGCCGCAGGCGGGCGGCCCCGCGAGTGGCGCGCTTAAGTAAAAGGAACCAGGAACAGCGGCGTCTCATGGGCTAAGGCTATCCGGTGCCACCTAAAACTTCACGCATTGTTTTTCGCCGAGTGACGATGAGCACGCCGGGCAACTCCACCTGATGGGACCGCGTTGGGGGCACGCCATGTCCGCGCGAATTTGGGGCGATTTGCGCGTGACACACCGTGTCTAGTGATTAAGGATGCATCCCGCAATGGCTCGATCTACAGAAGCATACGTCAGCGCGAACCTGTTCGATCTCGGCCTCGGATGCGTGGTGTTCACCCGGTTCCGAGCGGGGGACGCCGAGGTGGGCGTGTTCATGGTGGATGTGTATTGTCTTGGGGTGAAGGATGCGTTCTTCACCCGCGCCAGTGAGTACGAATATCGGCGCACGACTTTGGACCGGCTTCTGAAACCCGACAATCGAAAGCCCCTCGATCCGCCGTCAGCCCGCAAGTTGGTGGAAGGGGCGGTGGCGTACGCGGAACACCTTGGCTTCGGGCCGCATTCGGATTACAAGCAGGCCTGTCGTGTCTTTGGCGGCACGTCCGCCGCAGATTCCACGACCAGCTTCACTTTTGGCAGGAACGGCAAACCGATCTACATCCAGGGCAAATCCGATTCCTTCCGCACTTGTCTGCGGGTTCTAACTCAACTCCGCGCCCGTTGCGGGGACGGCAGCTTTGATTTCCTCACCGTGTCAGTCGAGAGCGAAGCTCGCGAACTGGAGCGCCTCGGATTCACGGTTCGACAGAAAGTTCCCGTGCCGCCGGAGGAATGGGAACGGTTAAAGCAAACCAGATAACCCCCCTCACCAGGAAGAGACCATGCCTAAGATCCTTTCACCCGGAAAATGCCGCCTTTGCGGCGAACTCCACGAAAAAGCGCGGATGAGCACCCATCTCAAGCATTGCGCCAAACGCGCCGCTGGCGCCAAGGGAGTCGCCGTCCTAAACCGGTGTTTTCACATTTGCGTCGAGGGGACTTACTCGCCGGTGTAATGGCTTCATCTGGAGGTGCCGGCTAAGCACGCCGTCGGTTTGGAAGTTCGTTTTGGCGCCCGCAACTGGCTGGCGATCCCGCCGCCGCCGCCCTCGCCAGCGCGCTAGTTACCGACCCCGTCATAGTGCTCAACCCGGCCCTGCCCGAGCACCCGCTGTTCATCCAGGACCTCTACCAGCCGTGAGGGTAAGCCCCGGCGGCCCGCCAAGCCCCAACTACCAACCCGAATCCCGAAGCGGCGGGACACGCCACCTGCCCGGAAAAATGTTTCGCGTAAAATTCCGTCAAGAACATTGACTTACCGGTAGGCTTCCGTTCAACTTCC
>CAIKLQ010000959.1 GCA_903828255.1 uncultured Verrucomicrobiota bacterium | reverse complement strand
GGTGGGCGCTCCCCGGCCTACACCCGCGCAACCTGTTCCGCTTGGTGGGCGGGGGGACATCCCACGGGAAGACCGCGCCTCTGGCGATGCCGGAAGCGGGTCGCCACGTCACCGGCGCAACTGCCGGGTCACGGTTTCGGCGGCCGCGCTTTGATGGTCACCAGCCCATCACGCACCTGGAGGCTTTCTAATTTGCTGATGGCTTCGGCGCTCTTGGGGTCTTTGTAAAAATCCTTCGCGAGGTTTTGCACGCGCAACTGGCTCATGACGGAATCCGGGAGCGGCAGGCCTTTCACTTGGACCGCGCGCGCCGTGACGATCAAGACGCCGTTCTCCAGCGACACGTTGAAAGTAGCATCGCCGTTCAGATAGCGGCCGGAGGCCAGCCAGCCCAGGTGTGGCAGGGGAATGCTCACACGCCCTTTAACCTGGTCCCCGTCCAGGGATACATAAACTTTGTCCGCCAGTTCCTTGGCTTCGGGCTGTTTGGCGAGGAGCGCGTTGAGGTCGCGTTCCGTGAGGGTCAAGGGCTCGGTCGCTTTGCCCTGTTGCACCGCGTTGCCAAAAGACTTTACCCGTTCCTCCAGTTCCTTGAATTCTGCTTCCGCCATTTCCACCTTTGGCAACTTCATCGGGGCGGCGTCGGTGTAATCGGCGATCCGATTTCGCACGAACCGCACCGCGAAGAAAGCCATCACGCCGGCGAGCAGCAGGAGCAGGAGGCCGGTCAGGCAGCCGTAAAACATACAACCGCGACCCTTGCGGGCCGGCTGTGTGGTGGAGTCGTCAGACATATTTCTGCTAAGAGTGGCGGGGTTTAAGGGTGGCGCGGTTTACTTCTTCCCTCTGGGCGGACCGACCCGCACGCGAATGGGCGGGGGCGAAGGAATCTTCGGCGGCGGGTGTGGCGAGCGCGGTTGGCCACCCGCCGGCGGCTTGGGCCAATGCTTGGCGGCAAAATCAACAATCCCTCCCGCGACACTGGGTCCCGGTGGCGGGGCGGATTGCGGCGGGGCAGGTTGTTGCGGCGGCGCTTGGAATGCCCCGATCTTACTTGCCAGCCAGTCCTCCGCCTTCGTCACGGTTTCGCCAATCTTCGTCTCGGGAAACTTCATTTCGCCGATGTTGAAATCCGTGAGGGTCTTGAGCTTGTCCACCGTTTCGCCGGCGGACCGCACGACGTCATTCCACTTGTCGCTCATCGTGGCCCAGGCTTGGTAGCCGTTGACCAGCCATTCCAGTTTACCCGTTTCAATATCCACGAGCAGTCCATGTACGGGAATCTTCGGTCCGATGAGCGGGCTGGAACGAACAATTTCGCACGCCTTGATCACGTTTTGCCGTTCGCTGCCGAACATGCCGAAAAACTCGTTCACGTTGTCCGGCAGGACACGCCGCTCCACGCCGAGATTCTTGAGCCGTTCCAGCAACTGGATCGTGCTGGTCTTGCACACCTGGCAATCGGTGTGGCCGATGATGGCGATCTCCGCGCCGCCTTTGACCGCGCAGGCCAGGGCCAGCGACCGCATCGTGCTGGAGAGCGGGCCGGTGATGATGTTGCCGGCGTTGCGCAGCCAGATGAACTGGTCCGCCGGAACGCCCAGCACTGACGGGATCAGCGGATTGAGCCGCACGTCAATGCAAGTGAGCGCCGCGATGGGCAACGCGTCGGCGAACTGCGCCGGATGTAATCCGGCGTCGCGATCGCCGGCCACCGCGCGGTGGTTGGCTTCGAGGATGGCTTCAAAAAGGCGCATGATAAGAGCTAGGTTCGCTTGATTCGCTTCATCGCAGCCGCACTTGGATGTTTTCCATTTCGCTTCAACGTCTGGCGTTCCTCAATCCGCAACGGATCGTTCAACTTCAGCAGGCGGATCGTTGCTTCACCGACGGCCGTCCGCCACGCGAAGCGGACTCCCACCAGCCGGAAATGGGCGGACCAGAAATCCGTTCGCGGATTAAATAGTCGGACAAACTCACCGGTCGCCTTGGCCGTTGAACCCACGTCACTGCCTTTCTGCCGGTTGCAGTAGGCACAAGCGAACGCCAAATTCTCTAACACCGTGGGGCCGCCGTGCTTCTCGCTGATCACATGGTCCAACTGACAACCGACATAAGCATCGTCGGCGTGGATCAGGCAATACTCGCAAACCCTTTCCGCCCGGCTTTCGACCAACCGCCGCAAGGGTGCGCTGATCCGACTAGCCATGCGACAGGTGGCCACGGGCCCGCGCCTTGGCCAGCCGCATGATATGTTCCAGCGTCATAAATGCGTCCAATTCCGACTTCTCGCCGGGCGTTAATCCGTCATTCTTCTCCTTGCGGATCAGCAACTCGACGCGTGCTTTGGCCGTCGGCGATGCTTCAAAATCGGCCACCCGGCGGACGCTCGGCCCCCCGGCGATAAACTGAATGACGTCTTCGTAGGCTTTCATGATTTCAATTCGTTGCCACGCTACGCCCGGCCCTCAAGAAATGCGAGCACACGCTGGTCGCCCGCAACCACACTGTTCGAGCTTGAACGACAAGTTCTCATGCATTCGCGTCGCGCCGGTTCGATCTCCGTCGGTCAGCCTTTCCCTTCGTCACTCTTCCCCATCGCGTTCCTGAGCGCGGGGACTTGCTCCAGCAACTTCTCGAACTTCACGCCGGTTAAGCTTTCGAGCACCGGCGGGAGTTGCGCGATGATCTGCGTCACGTCGCCGGTCAGTTTGCTCGCACCGCCGCCGGGGCCGCTGCCGGAATTGATGATGACCATCTTCTCCATCTTGGACAGCGGTTCGCTGATCCGGCCCGCCACTTCGGGCAGGACGCGCACGATCATTTCGATGACGGCGGCTTCGTTGTATTGCTTGAACGATTCCGCCTTGGCCTGCATCGCGGAGGCGGTTGCTTTGCCCTGGGCTTCGATGACGGCGGCCTCGGCCAGACCGCGCGCTTTGTTCGCTTCGGCTTCCGCGATACCGGTCGCTTTCGCCACGTCGGCGCTGGCAAAACCCTTGGCCTTGGCGGCGGAGGCGGCACCAGCGGCCTCGGTTTCGAGTTGGAACTTGGTGGCGTTGGCCAGCGTCTCGACCCGGTAGCGCTCGGCGTCGGCGGGCTTCTGCACGTCGGCTTCGAGCTGGCGTTGCTTGCGTTTGATTTCCTGTTCCTGCAACTCGATTTGCTTCTGCTTCTCGATGATCTGCACCTGCACTTCTTCGGCCTTTACAAGTTGGCCGGTCTTGTATTTCTGCAAGTCGTAGGCGAGGTCGGCTTCGGCTTTTTTCTGGTTCACCGTGGCCTGATAACCCGCGACGTTGGACTGATAATCGCGCTGGGCTTCGGCGATCTTCGAGTCGGCGGCGAACTTGGCTTCCTGTCCGGCTTGCGTGGCTTGCGAGGATTTGATCATCGCGTCGCGGTCGGCTTCGGCCTGGGCGATCTGCGCGTCGCGTTTGACCTGGGCGATGCGCGGTTTGCCGAGGGCTTCGAGGTAACCTTGGGCGTCGCGGATGTCGCGGATGGTGAAGCTGACGATGCCGAGGCCCATGTTCGCCATGTCTCCGGCGGCCACTTCCTGGACCTTGGAGGCGAAGGCGTCCCGGTTCTGGTAAATCTCTTCGACGGTCATCGTGCCGAGAATCGCGCGCAGATGGCCTTCGAGCGTCTGCGTGGCGATGTTCATGATGGCGGCGGTGTCCTTGCTGAGGAACTGCTCGGCGGCCGTGGCGATGGAGATGTCGTCGCCCTTGACCTTGATTTGCGCGACGCCGTCCACTTTCACCGGCACACCTTTACTCGTGTAAACTTCCGGCGTCTGTACATCAATCGTGAGCAGTTCGAGCGACAGGATGTCCACCTTCTCGACGACTGGATAAACGAACGTGCCGCCGCCTTTGACAATGCGGAAGCCCCGCATCCGTTCCGTGCCGTCCGGATCGGCGTAGCGGTGTTTGCGCCCGGAAACAACGAGCACCTCGTTCGGGCCGACCTTGGTGTAGCGGCTCAGGATGACGGCGATGCCGATGAACACCACCAGCGCGATGACGACGATGGCGATGAGAATTATTGGGCCCGAAAGGAGGGAACTCATTTCGGCGAGCATGGGGACTGGATTCATAGAGTTTGAGTTTTGGTTGGGTTGAACTGGTTGAAATTAGTCCGTCGGGGCGACGTAGAATTGCGTGCCGACCACGCGGGTGATGCGGACAAGTTTGCCGTTGCCGGCTGAGGTGACGCCGCCTTCGAGTCGCGCCGGAGCGGTGTAGCGTGAGCCGCCCTGCACGTAGGCGATTTCGCCCACGCCATTGGACGGAATCGGCGAAATGACGGTGGCCGTCATACCGGCCAGGCTGGCCACTTTGGATTCGCTGGAGCTTTGAGTGTGGCTAAACAACGACCGCAACAGCATGAGGACGCAGCCGGCGATGATAAACCCGCCGAGCACCGCCAGCGGCGCGCTGATAATCGGGGCTTTGGTCGCCGGAAATTGCGAAAGAATAATGCCGAAGCCGCCGAAGGCTGTGACGAACGAGGCGATGATGGTCGGGCTTAACACGGAGACGCCGGGCATGTCACTGCTGTCCACGCCGGCTTCGGCGTGACCGCCGCTGCCGCCCACATGCCCGTCATTTCCGCCGCCGAAGACATGGCCGAAGAACGCGCTGATGAGAGTGAACACAAGCCCGACCCCGAGACAAAGAATGTAAATGAGCATAGTCATAGAGTTTTGTTCGGTTGCTCCGGTCACAGTAAAAGCGCAAACAAGACATCAAGCAAGCCGGAAAGAACATCCACCACCAAGCTGAGAACATCCCAGGCCCAGGATGCAGGCTCGCTCGCGTTCGACCTGCCGCAAGTTTCGTTGGTAAGATGATTGCCGACTTTCATCGGCAGAATGAAACCCCAGAGCTTGGGCGGTTGCTTCTATAATTTCCCGAAGCCTTTGGAGCGCCCTGGCGTGGAGCCGGAGGTGAGGAGGGCTAGCCAGCCGACCTTTTTTCAGACTGCCACTTGTTTGCCCGCGTGTGCGGTCACGGCGGCGGCGATGGTGTCCACGCTTTGCAGAATCGTCCGGGCAGCTTCGGGATCGGGAATCTTGAGGCCGTAGTTTTTATCCAGCGCCACCACCAGTTGCAGTGCGTCCACCGAATCCAAGCCCAAGCTGTCCGGGCCGAAGAGGGGCTGGTTGTTCGTTATTTTTTCGACGCCGAACTGGAGCATCAGGTTCTCCACGATCAGGCGCTTGATCTCCGCTTTGAGTTCTTCCGACGTGCTCATTAAAAAATTCCACCGTCAATTTTGAGAGCAGAGCCTGTGATGTAGCCCGCTTCGGAGCAAGCCAGAAACCGCACCGCCGCCGCTATTTCCTCCGGCCGGCCGAAGCGGCGCATGGGAATTTGCGCCAGCGCCCGCTTGCGTTCCTCCTCGCTCAACTTGCTCAGCGCGTCGGTGTCCACGTAGCCGGGGCAAACCGCGTTTACCGTAATCCCGATGCGCGCCACTTCTTTCGCGAGCGATTGGGTGAGGGCCAGAACACCGGCCTTCGCTGCCGCGTAATTCGTCTGGCCCGCTGGCGCGAGCAGGGCGCTCAAGGATGAGACGTTGACGATGCGTCCGCTCCGCTGGCCGATCATCGTGGGCAGCACCGCTTGGCAACCGTGGAACACGCCATCCAGATTCACCGCCAGGATGTCGCGCCAGGTTTGTGGCTTCATGGTGGCGAGCAAGGCGTCGTCGTGG
Source organism: uncultured Verrucomicrobiota bacterium (assembly GCA_903828255.1). GTDB lineage: Bacteria > Verrucomicrobiota > Verrucomicrobiia > Limisphaerales > JADLHS01 > CAIKLQ01. Next base: position 348 of record CAIKLQ010000959.1, on the reverse strand, counting down.
GTGCCGGCGTTGTTAATGAGGACGTCGAGCCGTTGGTGCGTGGCGAGGATCTGTTTCACCGCCTCTTGCCAGGAGGCGGGATCGGTCACATCCAAGGGTGCGACTTGGCAGCGCGGTGCGGTGGCGCTCGCAAGTTGATCGGCGTCTTCGCGCTGCCGATGCACGCCCAGCCAGACGAAGTTTGCGGGCGCCTCGTCGAGGAACGCACGGGCAATGGCCTGACCGAGCGAGCCGTTGGCTCCGGTGATGAGAATGACGCGCTGACTCATGGCAAGGCAACTGTTTCGGATTTCACAAACCGCGCGCCAACGGCCTGTTGATTGGCCCCGACGACGCTGACGTTGACGG
>CAIKLQ010000958.1 GCA_903828255.1 uncultured Verrucomicrobiota bacterium | reverse complement strand
CACATCGGCGAAATCAAAGCGCCCGAAGGGGTCGAGATTTTGGGCGACAAAAAAGTGTCTGTCATTTCCGTGGCGCTCCCCAAGACCGAAGAGGAAGAAGCGGCGGAAACCGCCGAAGGCGCGGTCCCGGTTGCTGGGGATGTGGAGATGCTCAAAGAGAAGAAGGAAGACGGCACGGACGCCGCCACTCCGGCCAAGCCTGGAGAAAAAGGCGCAGCGAAAGGTGCGGACAAAGCCGCCGGCAAACCGGGCGAAAAAGCTCCGACTGCCGCAGCGGGCGACAAGAAAGCCGCCGCTCCAGCCGAGAAGAAGAAGTAGTTTCGGCGGCAATCCCGCTAGGCGGGCCGCGCCGCGCCGCCCCCGCGCATGGAAGATTTGCATCTCATCGTGGGCTTGGGAAATCCCGGCGGGGAATATGCGAAGACGCGGCACAACGCTGGCTTCATGCTGGCCGATTTGCTGGCGGAACATTGGCGAGTCGGATGGAGCGCGGCAAAAAAGTTTCAGGCGCGCGTGGCGAAAGCGGAACGAGGCGGTCGCGGGGTGATTTTGTGCGAGCCGCAAACGTTCATGAACGCCAGCGGTGAGTCGGTCAGTGCAGTGATGAAGTTTTACCAGTTGCCGCTGAAGAATTTGGTCGTGGCGATGGATGACGCGGATTTGCCGCTGGGCGAAATCCGGTTGCGCCCGGGCGGCAGCAGCGGGGGACATCACGGACTGGAGTCCATCGAGCAACATTTGGGCACGCGCGAGTTTGCGCGGTTGCGGGTCGGGATCGGGCGACAAAGCGGTGCCCGGGAAATCACGGGTCATGTGCTCGGTCGCCTGAGCGCAGGCGAACTGACGGTGATGGGAAAGGTTTTGGGGCGGGCGGCCGACCAACTCGAATGTTGGCTGGCGCACGGCCTGCAAAAAGCGATGAGTCAATTCAACGGCGTCGTTAATGACGCCACAAACGAAAGTAACCAGCAGTGAAACGATACGAAGGTTTGTTCATTTTGAACACGGCGGCCAAAGAAGAAGGCATCAAAGAACTCCTCGACAAAATCGAGGCTGAAATCAAAGCTGCCGGCGGCAAGATCGAAACCGTCCAGAAGATGGAGCGGAAGGCTTATGCACGCGTCGCCGACCAGAAACACACGGCGGGCTTTTACGCGAATATCATTTTTGCCATCGCGCCAGCGGCCATCGTGGCATTGCGAACCAAGTTCGGGCTGAACGAAGAAGTGTTTCGCGTCATTTTCACCAATTCGCCCGTGCCCAAGCTCGCCAAGTAAACTCGGAACTCCGCAGGCCCATGGCCAGTTTCAACAAAGTCATTCTCGCCGGCAACCTGACCCGCGATCCCGAATTGCGCTACACGCCAAAAGGAACGGCGGTGGCGAAAATCGGTCTCGCGGTCAGCCGCAACTGGACGAATGAAGCTGGCGAGAAGAAAGAGGAAGTCAGCTTTATTGACATTGAAGCTTGGGGGCGGCAAGGCGAAGTGCTGGCTCAATACATGAAGAAAGGCCGCCCGTTGCTGGTCGAGGGCCGCCTCAAGCTCGACACTTGGGAAGACAAGAACACGAAACAGAAAGTCAGCAAACTCAAGGTCGTGCTCGAGAGCTTTTCGTTCATTGATACCAAGAGCGGCGATGCCGGTTCCGGAACTCCGCCTGCTCCGACGCGTCCCAGCTCAGCACCCTCCGCTCCCTCTGCGGCACAGGCAACTGAATCTCTCGAAGGCGACGCCCCCCACGAAGGTGACGACGTCCCATTTTGATTTTCCCGTATCACGCATTACTCATCACGATTTATGAAGACCGAAGTCATCCTCACCCAAAACATCGTCGGCCTCGGCGGTGAATCCGATCAAGTCAAGGTCGCCGCCGGCTACGCGCGCAACTACCTGTTTCCGCAGCGCCTTGCCATTCCCGTCACGCAAGGGAACAAGCGCCGCCTCGAAGCCCTGCGTCAACGCCGTGCCGAGCGCGAAGCCCATGAGTTCAACACCATGACCGAACTTGCCAAGGGGCTGTCGAAGCTCGTGTGTGTGCTCAAGGTCAAAGCGGGCGAAGACGGCAAGATGTTCGGCGCGGTCACCGTCGGCATGATCGCCGACGAATTGAAGCACCAGTTCGACGTGTCGCTCGAAAAGAAGAAAATCCAGCTCGAACATCCGATCAAGTTGCTGGGCGAGTACGAGATCGAACTCCACCTCCACGCCGAAGTCAAAAGCACGCTCAAGGTTCGCGTCGAAAGCATGACCGCGTCTGCCGCCCCCGGCGCCGAAGCTGCTCCTGTCGATGCCAAGTCCGACGTCCGAACCGAGAAGCGGGGCCGGCGCCCTGAACCGGCTGCCAGCGCCGAGAAACCTCGCGCCGCCAAAGTCGAAAAGACGGCGAAGCCTGCCAAGTCGAAGACAGAATAAACGCAGAGACCAAGCCAAATTTTCCAAGCCACGGCGCAAGCCGTGGCTTTTTCGTTGGATCGCGCCACCCGTCGGCGCTTTCCGCAGGCGATTCGCCGGGGCCGGTTTCGTGCGATGCGGGTGCGTGACGAACCGCTGGCTGCAGGGCTTCCAGGCGGCGACTTGGCACCTTCCGAAATCACCAATCCTTCAAAAGTTTCCCCCGCTGCTCCGGCTTCTCCTGCGGCTTGAATTGCAGCACCTGCTCGTCGCCTTTCTGCGCGTCGAGCAATTGCTTCGCCTCCTGCGGCGTCATGGCGTGCGCTTGCATCGGTTGCGACGGCTCACCTTTGTCTTTTTCGTCCTTCTTGTCTTTCTTTTCGCCTGAAGACTTCTGCTGATCCTTCTTCCCCTTCTGATCTTGCTTGTCCTTCTGCTGCTGATCTTTTTGATCCTGTTTTTGCGGCTGCTTCTGCTGCTCGTCCTTCTTATCCTGTTCCTGCTTCTTCTGGTCGTCTTTGGACTGTTGCTGCTGTTGCTGCTGTTTGAGCAACTCATCGAGTTTCTTCAGCTTATGGTCCTCGGGAAAAAGTTTCAGGCCCTTGTCCACTTCCTCCCGGGCCAGGGCAACATTGTTCGTGAGATAGGATTGCGCGCCGGTGTGAAAGTATTCGTCCGCCGATTGCGCACACGCCGCCTGTCCGACCGGCAGCAGCAGCAGGCTAAGGCTGATGAGGAGTCGCGATGTCATCTATGTCCTTCAGTTTCTTGGTGAACTCTTGAAATTGTTTGGCGGCGGGATTCTTTTGCACCAGACCCTCCATGATTTCCAGCGCCTGATGATATTCCCGGCGGCGCGTGGCATCGTCCGCCGAGGCTTTTGCGCGAAGGGCCGCGGCGCGCAGCACTTTGATCTGCTCCACGCTCTGTTTCACGAAGTCCAGATTGTAGGCTGCGTCCGGGTCTTTTTTGTCCAGGGCGACCGCGTTCTGATAATCCTTGATCGCCGTCTCCCACAATCCCTGCAAGGCATCCAGGTCTTTTGCCGCCGCGCCCTGACGGTAGTGCGTGTTGCCGAGGTTGAAATAAGCCGCCTGCTGTAGCTTCACGTCCCGGGCCGTCAACACCGAGGTGAAATGCTGGATGGCCCCGTCATAATTGGTCGCGCGATACGCCGCCGCGCCGGCATTGAAATGCAACCGCGAATCGCCCTTCTTGTCCTGCTCGACCAGTTTTTCAAGTTCCTTCTGCGCGTCCGCAAACTTGCCGGTATTGTAGGCGTGCAACGCGCTGGATGGCGAGGCGAAGCCACCGGTGGGAATTAGAAACAGTGTCACCAACACAATTGAAGCCGCAGCGGCGGGGTTTGAAGTTCCGCCTTCGGCCGGCCCCGAATGGCTAAGACCGGAACTTCGAACTTTCTGACTCCGGAACGCGCGGGTTCGTTCCGGCAGCAAAATTTCCACCAACAAGAACAAGACTGCCGCCGCCAATGGCCAGTGATAGCGCTCGTGGAAGCGCTTCACCAACTTCTCCTGCCCTTCGGATTTCGGCAGCGGCGCGAGGCCCTTCTCGTAAAGCGTATCTATCGTTTTCGCGCCGCGCAGAGGCAGATAGAAGCCGCCCTCCGTCGCCCCGGCGATCTGTTGGAGCAGCGATTCGTTGAGGCGCGACTTCACCACGTTGCCCTGATCATCCCGGATGTAATCCGTTCGTCCCTTCCCATCCTTCAGCCGCAGTAACTCGCCATCGGCGGTACCAATGCCAACGGTGAAAATCTTCATGCCCTCTTTCGCCGCGGCCTCAGCGGCGGGCAGCGCGCCCTCGTCGTTGTCTTCGCCGTCGGAGAACAGCACCAGCACCTTGAAATTATTGCCCTCCTTGAACGCCGCGAGCGCGGTCGTGATGGCCTCAGCCAGCGCCGTGCCGCCTTGCGGAATGATGTTCACATCCAGCGACTCCACACTTTGGCGGAACGCGTTGTCATCAATCGTCAGCGGGCATTGCAGGAACGCGCCCCCGGCGAACGCCACCAACCCGAGCCGATCCGACTTCGCCTGCTGCATCAGGTCCAGGGCCGCGAGCTTGGCGCGTTGCAGCCGGTTCGGCGCGATGTCCTCGGCCAACATGCTCTTTGACGTGTCAATCGCCACGACGACGTCCAAACCTTTTTGCTTCGATTCCTCCCAGGAGAAGCCCCACTGCGGTCGCGCCAGGGCGATGATAGTCAGCACCACCGCGGCAATCAGCAAGGCGAACCGCACCTTTTGCCGCGTCGGCGACAAGCCGGAAACCAATCCGGGCAGCAGCCGTGCTTGAATGAACTGCGTCATCAGCCGCTGCCGTTCGCGCCACGCCCACCAGAAGAACACGACGAGCGCCGGGGGGAGGAATAGTAGCAACCAGAGGATTTGTCCGTGGGCGAAGTTCATTTTGAAATTGGCGATTGGCGATTGGCGATTGGCGATTGGATTTGTAGCTTCGCCGCATGAACCCAACCGAATTGAAAGCCAGAACCTAGACCTTTGCCCTGCGAATCATCAAGTTGACGCGAGCGATTCCCAAGAACGATGACGCGGGCCGGGTGATCACCAAGCAAATCTTGCGCAGTGGCACCTCTGTCGCGGCCAACTATCGGGCCAGTTGCCGCGCCGGAAGTCAGGCTGAATTCATCGCGAAAATCGGAGTCGTTGAGGAGGAGGCTGATGAATCCGCGCTTTGGCTCGAACTGCTCGTTGAGTCCGGCATCATGCCAGCACGCAAACTCAGCGCGCTTCTGAGTGAAACCAACGAACTCACCGCCATCATGGCGGCTTCGCGCAAAACGGCCTCGGGAACGTGATCCCCCAATCGGCAATCTCATGGCAATCGTCGGAAAATAGTTTGCGCCAGCGTAATTTCCACTAGCAACAACACCAACCCCAAGGAAGCAATCCACGCGAACAGCTCCGTGTGTTGGGCGAACTTCTTCACGTCGGCTTCGGTCTTTTCGAGCTTGTCAATCTCAGCGTAGATGGCCGCGAATTTATCCGCGTTGTCAGCACGGTAGTATTTGCCGCCCGTCGCGTCCGAAATTTTGGTCAACGTGTCCTCGTCAATATCCACCGGCACCATCTGATAAACGCGGCGACCAAATACGTCCGTCGTAGGCATGGGGGCTTGACCGCGAGTGCCGACGCCGATGGTGTAAACCTTCACGCTAAGCGCCTGCGCGGCCTCCGCCGCGGTCAACGGGGCAACCTTGCCCGCGTTGTTCTGACCGTCCGTCATCAAAATGACGATCTTGCTCTTGGACTTCACTTCGCGCAGTCGGTTGACCGCCGTGCTGAGGGCCGACCCGATGGCGGTTTGATTGCCGTTGATCGTTCCCAAATCCAGTCGCTCCAGATTCTTCGCCAGGAAATCGTGATCCAGCGTCAGCGGTGACGCGATGAAGGCCTCCGAGGCGAACGCCACCAAGCCGATCCGGTCGTTGGGGCGTTTATCAATGAACTTCTTCAAAACGGCGCGCGCCATGTTCACACGATTAACCCGTTCCCCCCGCACTTCAAAATCCTCCGCCGCCATGCTGCCCGACAAGTCAAACGCCACCACGATGTCCACGCCGCTAGCCGTCGCTTTGGTGGTATCGAACTTGGTGAACCGCGGCTGTGACAACGCGATGATCAACAGCGCCAGCACGAGCCAGCGCAACGCCGACAGCCATCCGCCATAGCGCGCCCGTGTGACGCTCGTGACGGCCCGCAGCAGTTGCACCGATGAATACACAAACGCCGGCGGCTGCCCGCGCCGTCCCTTCAGCCACGCCGCCAACGGCAGGAGCAGGAGTAGCAGCAACAAATATGGATGGGCGAAGGTCACGGGGAATTTACGATTTACGATTT
>CAIKLQ010000957.1 GCA_903828255.1 uncultured Verrucomicrobiota bacterium | reverse complement strand
GCCGCTGGCGAGCCAGTTTTGCACCGCTTCCCGTTTGAACGTTTCCGCGAATTGTCGCCGGGGTTTGACAGAGTTTTCTTTGATGGATTTCATGTTACACGGTTTACCCAATTTTCTGTCCGCCAATTCGAGGCACCCTCATTACGTCGTTTGAAAAACGCGATGAAATCCCGGAACTCCAAGCCAACTTGTTCCGGGAAATAGTTGTCAGTGGCAAAGGTAGCCTGTTCAGCTTTCTGCTTCCCGGCTACTCAAAGAACCGCTCTTCATCTACGAAATCGTCAAGACGGCTCCATTGCCTTTCGGCTTTCTGCTTCCCGGCTACTTGATGCGTTTATTCGACAATTCATTTTTCCCGTCAAAGTCTCCATTGCCTTTCGGCTTTCTGCTTCCCGGCTACAGGGGAGGGGTAAAGTGGTGAATGATGTTCCCCTAGAGTCTCCATTGCCTTTCGGCTTTCTGCTTCCCGGCTACCAAGGACAAGAAAGGTGGTGTGGAGTTTTACCGCCCTAGTCTCCATTGCCTTTCGGCTTTCTGCTTCCCGGCTACCTGGATCACCAACGGGGAGCGGTTTATTGCGGATTTGGTCTCCATTGCCTTTCGGCTTTCTGCTTCCCGGCTACCTGATTACGACAAAGAACAACTCCGCATCCAATTAACGTCTCCATTGCCTTTCGGCTTTCTGCTTCCCGGCTACTGCGTTGAACAGCCGACGGGCGTTGCTTGATGCGCTGGTCTCCATTGCCTTTCGGCTTTCTGCTTCCCGGCTACACGCCCGCAAATGCTGCTCCCGTTGTCTCCGTTCCCGGTCTCCATTGCCTTTCGGCTTTCTGCTTCCCGGCTACGACGTGAACCGACCGGATGATGACGGCTGGACCGGCGTCTCCATTGCCTTTCGGCTTTCTGCTTCCCGGCTACTTCAAACGAAAGGAAACATGTCACACGTTGTAAATATGTCTCCATTGCCTTTCGGCTTTCTGCTTCCCGGCTACAACCAACCGGCATAGGAAAACGCAAATGAAAAATAAAGTCTCCATTGCCTTTCGGCTTTCTGCTTCCCGGCTACGCCGCAAATACCTCGACCTTGAAAAGTCCCGGACTGTCTCCATTGCCTTTCGGCTTTCTGCTTCCCGGCTACGACAAATGAAAATCGTAAATGTAATATCCAGGTCCACCCGGTCTCCATTGCCTTTCGGCTTTCTGCTTCCCGGCTACTAACCGGCAATTTTCTGTTGGTGGGGCGAGATTTTGAGGTCTCCATTGCCTTTCGGCTTTCTGCTTCCCGGCTACCTTACAGCCGTTGTCTCATGTGCCAACGAGGATCAAGTCTCCATTGCCTTTCGGCTTTCTGCTTCCCGGCTACTCCACGCCTTCGACGTGTTGCGCCGCGGCGGCGAGGGTCTCCATTGCCTTTCGGCTTTCTGCTTCCCGGCTACTCTGCGCTCACGGTTCAACGCTTGCTATGTCATTCCAACGTCTCCATTGCCTTTCGGCTTTCTGCTTCCCGGCTACAACAATCCGGCAGAGGAAAACATAAATGACAATACTTGAAGTCTCCATTGCCTTTCGGCTTTCTGCTTCCCGGCTACCATACTCTGACAAGGCTTACGGGGAGGAGCATTTTTTGTCTCCATTGCCTTTCGGCTTTCTGCTTCCCGGCTACTCCGGCTTCCGAAGTGGTTGTCGGTCAACCACTTTGTGGCCATCCAGGTCACGACCATCTTTCCGTGACCTTGCGGACGGCGGCGGGCATGGCCCTGTGACGTGAAGATTCTGCCCAAGTGCCTGTCAGTTGGCCAGTTTTCTTTCAGGTCACGACCTGGCTCTTTTTGCCTCCGCACGGCTCGCGACCTGGGGTCCGGCCGCCGCTCGACTGCGGCGGGCGGGCGGGTGCATATCAGGGGGCGCATGGGTGGGGGTTTCTGGTCTAAAGGTTGGACCCGGAAGGGGGCGGTGGGTTCATACCAGGTAGCAAACGACTTTCTCGCTGCAGACCATCGTCCCGGCTGTCAGGGTGTCCTTTGCGCACCGGGCATCTATTTTGTAGGCCACCAGCCGGTCTTCCTGCTCGTTGATGATTTCCAGGAGTTGGCGCCAGAAGGCGTCAAAGTCCGGTTCTTCCAAGCGGCATTCGAAGATGGAGTATTGCACGCGCACGCCGAAATCCTCGCAAGTTTTGGCCACGCGGGCGAGGCGTTTGTGATCGGCGATGTCGTAGGCGACCAGACTGAGCATTTCGGTTTCTCCGGGCGGACCTTTTTGGTAGGGCACGAGCGGGAAGGCGTCATACCACCAGGAGGTCCTGGGGATTGGGGGTTCGGATTCCTGGTTCAATTCATCAAGAAGGGCTCAAAGCGCTCGGGCTGTTCCAGCGCGCCCTTGAACAGGACGGCCTGTTGCTCCAATTGCTGGCGCAAGGTGGTGCGGTGCTCGGCGGCCTCGGACATGAATTGCCGTTCCATCCGGCGCTCGTACTGGAGGAAGAATTTCTTGCGGCCCGCTTCGTTGAGATAGATGCCGTCGTTCTTCGGCTCGAAATGACTGGCGTTGAGAATCTGGTGGCTGAATAGGTCCAGTGCCAGCGCCTCGACCAGCACGGACCGGAACGGTTCGATCAAGTCCAGCGCCAGCGACCAGCGGCGATCCTCGGTGGTGTGCAACAGCCCGAGTGCCGGGTCTAAACCGTGGGCATGGATAAAGGCCACCATTTCGTTGTAGATCAGCGTGGCCCCAAAGGAAATACAGGCGTTCACTGGGTTGAGCGGCGGGCGGGTGCTGCGGCGCTCGAAGGGGAAGGCCGGCGGGAGGAACGACGCCCAGGCTTGGAAGTAGCGTGCCGTGGACGCGCCTTCGTAGCCGCGCAGTTCGTCAATCGTCTGGCTGGTCTTGAGCGAGGCGAGGAGGGCCTCAAGCCACTGGAGGTCATTGGCGATTTTGGATTTGGGGTTTGGGATTTGGCCCACCTCACCCCGGCCCCCCGCGGCGCTTCGGTCTGCGGGCAGAGAGGAAGGAGTTGCAACTGCGTGCGGGTACTCGGCATCACTCGCCACGCGGGATTCGTCGCTCGCAGTTCTGGACGCAGCGTTCAACCGCTGGAGCACGCGGCGTTGATTATAGACTTTGGCGGTGATGATGCGGCCGGCCATTTGTAGCCCAAAGACCGGGTCCAGCGTCCGTTGGTATTGCCGGAGGCGGGCCAATCCGTGCGCGTTTTGCGCGGGGAGAAAGCCGCCGAGGAACTGGCCGTTCCAGCCAAGCACACTTACCGGGATGTCCGCTCGCATGAGGGTGGCTAGAGCCTGCGACGTGATTTGCACGGACTCGGCCAGGATCAAACGGTCCAAGTCGCGCAGCGGGATTTCGCGGAGGACTTCGTCGCGCTGGGTCTGCTCATTGCGGCCGAAGACTTCCAGACGTTCACTCTTGAGACTGACGCGGCAATCGGGTTGGTTGATGCAGGCGGTGGGCATGAGAGGATTTACGATTTGCGATTTGCGAATGTCGGCTCGGGGTGGCGGTTGTTTTCAACCTTGAAACGGCAGTTAACGCCAAGACGCCAAGAGGCAAAGGCGCAAGGGAAGGTGCGGTCCGGGGAGCAAGCAAAAGCGCGGCGCTCCTCCGGGCGAGTGAACGGCCTCCCCGGGCGAAAACTTTGCGTCTCTGCACCTTTGCACCTCTGCGTTGCTTCAACTGCTCTTTTCAGGTTCATGCGTTCAGGGTAGTGTGCCACGGGCACGGCGGGTAAATTCGGACGTCCCCGGATGTCTGCGCCGCTGGGTTGGGAGGCCCGCTTACAGAGGCAGGGCGCGGGGACAACGAAGTAGTCGGAGCGGAGGTAGGAGGGGCGCTGCCACGGTGGCGGCGGGGCCTCGCCGCTAGGTACCGACCGGGCGTTACCCCACCAGGCGCACGCGCAGACCGAAAGCCCCGCGCTGCGGTAGCAGATAGGGCTCGAACCGACCCAGGCCGGCGGCGGCGAATTTCTGGCGTGCGGCGCTGAGTTGCTTGCGGAAATCCTGTTCATCGAGGTCGCGCCAAGTGTCCGCCAATTCGCGCTGCCGCGTGAAGGGGCCGAAGCGTTGGCCCCACGGCACGAGCCAGGCTTTGAAATCATCCACGGCGTCCTTCTGCTGGCGGTATGGCGGAGTTTCGTCGCGGCAGCGTTCCGCAAGGAAAGCGAACACCGCGAACTCCCGCGCCGCGAACACCACGCGCACCCCGTTCACGCGGAGGCTCAGGTCCGCGGCGTCGAGCGCCACCTCCGGCGGACCGCTGATTTCCTCGATGCGCTGCGCGTAGGCCCGCACCAAGGCACTGAACGTGCCGGGGTAGCGGCCCAGCTGTTTGGGGAACAATTCGCGCAGCCGGACGAACGGCACGTCCGCCAACCACAACCGCGCCGCGTCGCCGCGATGCACGCCGCCGGTGCGCGGATGTTGGTGCAGCGTCTCCGGCTGCAGCGGGAAGTAGAAGCGCGGCGAGAGGCCGGGATCGTCGAACGGTTCGCTCACCAATACATGCGTGAGCCGATCCTGTCCGCGGCCCAACAGCGAGAACGCCGCGTAGAGCAGCGCGCCCATCGTCTTGCGCCCGCCCGCCAGCGAAGCGATGACCTGGGTGTCGGCGTTCTCGGTGAGCTTGCGCAATTCTTCGAGGAGGAAGTCGGCGGCCACTTCGTTGTCCGCCGGGGTGCGGATGTCTTCGAGCGGGAAGGAGCGGCCGAGTTTTTCGTCGCGCCGGGAGATGAGACGGATTTCGTCGAAAATGAGCCGGTCGCTGATTGCGGATTTTGGATTTTGGATTTCGGATTTGAACACGGTTTCGCGCAACGCCTGCCAGACAGTGCGGTTGCCATAATCGGGCGAGGGCGTGAACAATTCATCCTCGATGCGCGCCTTGCCCGGCAAGGTGGTCACCGCAATGACGCGATGGGGAATGACCGGCGGGTCGGCGTGCGCCAGCGCCCAAACGGTTTCGGTCAGCACGGCGGGAGACATGCCGGTGACGGAGAAGAGAACAATTTCGGATTGCCGATAGCCGATTACGGGTTTGGATATTACCGCATCTGACACCGATGGGCGCGGCGGGGATTTGGGGTTTTTGCGTTTCATGGGCACAGGCGACTGGGGCGAGTTGCCGCCAGGCGGCGCTCGGCTGACAAGTCGGAAAAATGGTGAGCCAGCAAGGCATCCAGATGTCGAGACGTTTCTTCAGCTTGAGCGGGGGAGACGTTCTCGGTGCCGTGGCCGGCAATGGTTTCGTTGCGCAGGCTGAGCAAGTCCCGCAACCGACGGTGGTTGAAGTAATCGCCGGCGAGCGCATCGCCCAAAGCGTCGAGGACTTCGAAGCTGCGGAGCAAGCCGAGCGTACACTGGCCGTCGCGGGCCAAGGCCCGGAGCTTTTTCTCCAGCGACGGCGCCGCGGCACCGAGGGTTTCCAACGCGTAGGGTGGCTGGATGTCGTGTGCTTGAGCGAGCCGCACCTTCGCCGCCAGTTCGAGGGCGCGATAGCAGCGGGCGAGTGAATCCTCGTGCGCGCCCCAGCGGCGAAGCTCGGCCGCACTGTGCAGGAGTTCGGCCAGCACGGACAGGCTCAGTTCGCTGCTGCGGGCCAGTGCGTCCAACCGCGACCGGACGGCTACAAGGCGCGGCGCCGTGCTGCCGGCGGCAACGCGGCGGGCTTCCTTAAAATCGAGCCGCTGCCAGTGATGCAAGCAGCGCGCTACGTCGTGGGCTTGGACGGTTTCGGGCGAGGAACGGTAAGGCTCCAACAGGCGCGCCGCGCCGTCGAACGCTCCAGCCTCGAAAAGGCGGCCGGCTTCGCGTAACGCCCGTTCGGCGAAAAATACCCCGGTGGAGAAACTGGCCATGCGCTCCGTGCCGGTCTTCACCACGCCGTCGGCTCGCTCGCCCACGGTGAAAACGATTTCCCCGATCTCTTCGTCCAGGGCAGCCAGGGTGGCCGCCGCACTCATCTGTTTGGTACCGCTGGTGGGATTGACGATGAGCCGCTCCCCGTGCCGCAGTTGTTGGCGGGCCGCGTGAATGACTTCCCGCAGCGCGATCCGGCAGGCGAACAAGTCGTCGTGCTGCTCAAGCTGGGGAAACGGTTGCATCGGAGTCCACGGCTGGAACGTGCAACCGGCGGGCGCGCCGTCGCGGACGATCTCGGCCAGGGTGGTCGAATCCGGGCTGGTGCTGGGCACCAGCCAGAACAGGCGGGGGCGCAGTTGGCGGAGCGTGTTGACCAAACCCTGGGCGAGGTTTGAATGTTGCCCCGTTGTGCCGGTGCCGACGGTGAGGATGAGGAGAGAGGGCATGGTCAGAACGCCTTCCATTGAAGGCCGGACCACGCCTGTTTGTGCTTCAGTGCATTCAATGCGGCATCCACAAGGTGCTGTTTCTTTCCTTCCGCGGAGACCTCCCTTGGAGGCGCGGTGGCAAGCAGCGCAAAACCTCCAGCGAAAGACACCACTTTGAAGCGAACCGGGGAAGGAACTCGTTCGTCACCCGCTGCGCCAAAGAATTGCCTGTTGCTGATAGTGTCAGAAGCCGTCTTGCGAAGCTCAATTGCGTCAAGTTCCCCGGGTGGATCCGAAACCCGAACAGGCCACTTCAGGCCAAGGCTCCGCAGTTCCTCAACGAGCTTTGCACCATTGGTTGGTGCCGAACCGTCGGCAGGCCACACACTGCCCGCTGCCCGGTTTGACCGGTATCCCAAGCAACCCGCCAGCAACCATGTTCGCATAGATCGCTCGGCATGACGCCAGTTGTCGTTTGAGCAGCCGACAAGACGCTGCATCTCGATTGTGAAGTTTGCCATTGGCATCAAGGCGGGCCGACCGGCCGGGAACTTGTGTGGTAGGACAGGCGCATTTCTGACTGACGCAGGAGCGGTCTCAAGGAGCCTTAATGCGACCCGACTCCCCGCGCTGGCCGGGTCAGAAGCAGATCCCCAGACTAGGTTGGATTCCTTGACGCCAAACAGCTCCCGATGCCAACCGCGAACATGGCCGCGAATTGGCGGGACACGTATTTCGCTTGCCCCGGCTTTGCCATCGGCACCTCCGCTGAAGCATGGTGTCAGGAGCGTGAACCGGAATCCGAGAGTCTGGAGTTTCATAGCAGTTATTGTGGCGGAAGCCATTCTTTCGGAAACCAAGGTTTGTCCCTCAATCGCTTGCGGATGTCCTTGTAGTCTTTGCTGGCCAGCAACCGTTTCAACTCCTGACACTGGGGCGTATTGTCCGGCTTTTGGAGTACTGATATCTCCGATTGAAGTCGGTCGAGTTGTCCCGGATTGAGATTGCCAATCACCTTGTTGCGGAAGGTGGCTGGGTTTGGGTAGTCGCTGATCAGCGAAGATTGGGCAGCCGCCTGCTGCTTCGCCTTCTCGGCAGCGACTTTGGCCTGCTCTGCAGCGGCGTCTTCGTTGGCTTTGGCCTTTTCGACTTCCTTGGCCTGAGCGGCCTTGTCGGTCTCGTTGGGCTTGCGAAAACGGCCGTAACCAGCCGCAGTCTTGGCACCGATGCCGAGTTGGGTCAGGGCTTCGGTGAGCCAGTCACTGGCCGCTTGAAGGAGCTTTGCGGCGTCCTGCGCGCCGGGGCGGACGTAGAACACGAAATGCCATTTGGTGTTACCTGGCTCGACGCAGAGAAAGACATTCGGGGTCAGGTTGGTTTTAGCTCTCCCGTCTGGCTCGTGGTGTGGGTTGACAATATCTAAACCAAGATTCGGAGGCGTGGCGGGAAAGCCGCCAACAAAGACAACGTCACCAGCGTGTTCGGAACCGGCCTGCGAGTCGTCCCCGAACATCCGCCGAGCGACATCCTTCGAGAACTGTTTGCGGTGTTGAACGAATGCCGCGCCTTCGTTGAACGAGCCATCCGCCTTCTGGTTGGCTTCCCAGCAGGCCCAAGTGCTCAGGACGCCTTTCAAGGCTGTGCCGGGGATGAGCGGCAACCCGGTAGTGCGGTCGGCGCAGAGGCCGACGTTTTCCAGCACGCTGGCGCGGCCCAAGTGAAGCAGCAGCCGGCTATCAGCGTATAATTCGACGCTCGCGAAGCGGGTGCCGTGCTGGCACTTGAGAACCTCGATGAAACGGTGCCTTGACCGACAGGCATGGCCGAGGTGGCCGATGGATCGCTCTTTGTAGCAGGCCAGAACGTCCTTGAGGGATTCCGTCTTGAGTGATTCGGTTTTGGCGGTTGCATCGCCGCTGCGCTTAAAGCTGAATTTGTCGAGACGCAGTTGCCACGCGTCGCAGCGCCCCAAAGCGGTATGCACGGATTTCGTGACGGCAAGCATAGGCTCAGGCGACGAAACGTTTGAGGAAGTTCAGAAACGCAAGAGCCTCAGCGGTGGCGTAGCGGAGTTGGGAAGCGTCGGCGGCGATGGCGAGTTCGCTTACCATGTCATCGGGAGTCTTCGATTGCTTAAGAATGCGCTCTTGGCTGAGGTGCTCCACCAAAGCGCTGGCAATTTGGAATTCCCCAGGATTCTTGGGAACAAGCTGCCCGGTCTGCCTGTCTTCCTTTTTTTCGACTGCGTAGGCGAGGGATGAGAGCAGGCCATCGGTGCGAACGAGCATCGGGAACCTGCTGACCACGTTTCCTTCCTTCTTTCCTCCGAAGCTTTTGTCCTTCCAAAGTAGCGCGACAGTGGCTCGTCGTTGGGCGAGGGTCTTCATGGTAGTTCCTCCCGTTTGGTTTCGCAGAGGCCGTGGCCAGTGGTTTCGTCGCCGCCGATCTGGAGAATGGGTGGTTGCTTGTCGGGGTCCGTACCCTCCGGGAGGAGTTCGCAGAGCTTGGCGTTCGCCGCTGCAAGCGCTGCGGGGGGGGCCTTCTCCCCTGTGTCTCGGCGTGGCGGCAAAACGGTGAGCACGCTGTAGAATAGTGCCTCGCAAGGCACGTTCTCCTGATTGAACAACGCGCCTCCGTCCACGGTGCGGCTGGCCGGGTCAACCTTGATACGGGCGACAACCTCGGTGCAGGTGGTGACGAAATGCTGGAAGTTCTCGTCGTGGACGACGGCAAGGCGGGTGGAGAGTTTGCCGGTCCAGAGCGGATCAGAGGACAGACTCGCCAACTTTTCGAGCAGTTTCCGGTCGTCGGTTTTCGGCTTCAGTTCGCGCTCCAGTGCCAGTGCGTATTCTTCAAGCACGACTTGGCCGTTGACCATCAGTTCCGCGCCGACGACGGCTTTGTCCTTGGCCGGTTGCGGAAGAGGCAGCGGTTTTCCGTCGGCGTGCTTCAACAGGCCCGTGTCCCGTTGGAATCTTTCCAGCGCCGCCGGGCAAGTAAGCCAAGCGAAACAGCCTGCCAGCGAGCGGACGGGGAAGGCCAGCAGTTTAGCCTCCATGATCTGGACACAGCCGGCGTAGGCAGCGATGCCCGCCTTTTCGTCCGGCTTGCGGTCTTCTCCGAAAAGGGTGCGACCTTCATCTGCTGACATAAGAAGCGAGCCGTCAGGTTTGTAGGCGTCGCGGGTCCATTGCCGCAGCACGCCTTTGAGACTGGTGCTGGGGATGATCGGGAAGCCGGTGATGCGTTCACGCATGATGGGCAGGTCCACCACGTCCACGGAGGTGCCGGAGCCTACGTGCAACGGCGTGCGCGTGTAGAGAGTCAGGAGATGTCGTTTCATGTTGTTTGTCATAGTCTGGTTTTACTGGTTAAAGAGTTCGTTGGCCACAGTTCGGACGTCCGGGGACGTGCAGTGCATCTGCACGTCGAAGCTGACGAGGCCGTAACCGCAGCCTTTCTCGCCATAGAAGTCGGAGCGTGGCTGCCAGTGTAGTTTGCGTGCGAGTTCGGCGGCGGTGTTGCGGTTTTGACAGAGGAAGTAAAAGACCGACCCGGCAGGCACCGCCAGCCGGGTGGGCTTGGCGCGCTGTTCGACGACGTCCCAGCCGGAGACAGTGAGTGGTTTGCCGAGGCACCAGGAAATCAACTGGCACGGGCTAGGCAGGTCGAGACAGACACACCCGATGGGCCGCCCGCCACTGTGGTCCTTCTTCGTATCAGCACACCAACCCGGCAGGTTGCCGTGGGCAAAGAGGGCGGGCGTGACGAGCACCCATTTCAGCAAGCAAGGGCCGTCGCCGTTCGGCGGCTCTGGTGCCTTGCCCAGCGAAGTGAATGGGTCGGCAAAGCCGTCACGCCAGACACGGGCGAGGCGTTGGTCGCCGCCGAGGAGCAGCCAGTCGAGTTCGATCAGCTCCTTCTGTTCGCCGTTCATGGGCTGTTTTAGGCCGATCTGACAGGCGAAACGCGTGTGGGTGTGAGGGCGCAAGTAGCTGCCGGCGTAGAGTTGGCCGGATTCGGCGGCGAAGCTGCCAGGATTGATTTGCACGCCTACGCGGTGTTCGGCCTGCCAAAGCTCGGCTTGCGGAATTGGGCGGAAGCGCTGCCCGGTGTTGGCCGTTTCGCCCTGGAGGTAATCGGCGAACTGAGTCGTGGTCCACCAGCCGTGCAGTTGGCCGAGTTTGGCCGGCGGCGTGACCGCGACCGGGAGGCAGAGCGGGTGGAAGCCGCTTCCTGCTGAAGCGGGTTGTTCGCGCAGGAGTTGTAGCGTGCGCAAGGCGCCCGGGGGCGCTTCGTTGGGGGTGCCCGGAATGTTTTCCCACGCCACATCGAGCGGCACTGGCAGCAGAATCCCGGTCTTTTCCGTCCACGGGAATGGCCCGATGGTGCATAAAGACTGGTAAGCTTTGCTGGAGATGAGCACGTCCGTCTCGTGGGAGAGCTTGTGCCAGTTACCTTTCCGGGGTGCTCCGCGTGGTCTGCCCGGAACCATTTTACCGCTGGTGCTCTTGTGGTAGGCAGTCAGAAGGCTGGCGCGGAAGGCTTCGTGCAACGTACTGGGAAACGGCATGCGGCAACCGGCGCCTCTGCCCTGCCCGGCGGACATGGGCACACCATCACGGAAGAACAGCAGGTCAGTAGGTTCGAGGAGAACAGGGTTCATGGTGTCAGCGTTCATTGGTGTCAGGTTGCTCCTTCAATCGGTTCACAAAAGCCCAAGCCATCCAGAAATGAATGAAGTCACGAGGGGATAGGACGGGATCAGAAAGGTTCTCTCCAGTAAGATGGTTTATCCACCGGCGGGCATTGCTCGTGGCGTCGGCTGGGTTTTGGTTCGCCTGTTTTTTCAACACATGACGCAATTCGGCTTCCAGGGCGCTCTGCAAGTCTAAGGTCCAGTGGTTCTCCCAACCGCCGTCGTTGTCCTTGGCGGTCGAAGCCAGCAACGGTCGCGCCAACTGAAGATAGCGATAGGCAAACCGGCCAGTCTGGTCGAGAACGCCGCTGCTGAGTTCCGCCCACATGCCAGCCACACCCCGTTTGAACTGGGCGGCAAAGGAGGCCGACTCGCCGGAGCGCTTGAGGATACTGAGGCAGAAAGCACCTTTGCCAGTCACGGACTTGGCTGTGTGTTCGGCATCGCGAGCAGCTTGGATGGTATCCTGCATCGGGGCGCGGACGTGGCCGATGGCGATGCCGACCGACGCGGTGGCGAGCGGTCCCATTACCATGAGCGGCCAGTTGGGTCGCAGGTGTTCGCCTTCGCCGATGGCTTTCTTGCAGCGGATGAAGCCTGGAGAGTCCGGGTAGAACTCAAACAGACCTTCCAACACTTCGCGGACGCGGCGTGGGGCGTCGAGTGGGAGTTCGCCGCGGAACACACACTGCAAAGCAAGGGCGCAATCCATCGCGTTCTCGGCGGCCACCATAGCCAAGACATCGTCTCCGCCAGAGTATAGCAATTGACCGTCGAACCCTCCTTTGAGCCGTTTTTCCTTTGGGTCGAAATTGCCTTCCACTACCTGCCCGGCGCAATAAAGGCTGAAGTTGCCAAGGGCTTGCGAGAGGCATGTGTGGAAGCTGGGAGTGAGCGGTCGTCGAACCGCGTCGGCCTTTATCCCTGCTGCCTTGCCGGGTTGCCAGTGCTTTTTGAAGTAGCCTTTCGGCGACTTTTCATCCGTCTCAGTTCCAGCGAGGACTTTCATCAGTTCCGGGGTCTTGGCTCCAGAAACCCATTGGCCAAGGTCGTCACCGTCCATGCACAGGATGGCGTAGTACGCAGGCTCTTTCTCAACGGGAGCGTCGGTTTCCTCGCGGTCGATGGCGTTCGCGATGGCCTGCACGGAATCAAAGCGTGGCGGGCGAACGCCAAGCGCATTTTCCAGCCAGACCTGCGGGTAAAGGCGCTTGATCACATTGATCGCGGCATATTTCTGACTGCCTTTGAAGCCACCACTCTCCGCGCCGCCATAAGTTTGTCGCAGCGCGATCCAGAACCGGTTGTTCGGGTTGTCCGGGTGCGCCTCGTCCAGTCCTTTGGTAGGACCGCCCAGAATTTCGTTGCGTCCATCAAGGTGGTCTTTGGGGACTCCGCGCTCGATTTGGCGGTTCGTGGCGTCCCATGAATCGAATGAGCGGGCATTCTTCCGGGCGGCCATCTTCCAGTCCGTGAGGGCGTAGTTCAGCGCCCAGACCAAGCCGGTATTCTCGAAGACGGGCGGGGCGCCAGGCGGCAGGGGTTTGCCGTTCGCGTCCAGCAACAGCGATTTCCACTCTGTGCCCTCCTTCCACGACTTGCGTTTGTAGCAACGGGCATCCCGGTGTTCGGGCAGAATCATTTCTCTCGCCCATTGAACCGTGTGATGGAGCGGGTGGGTATGCCATTCATCTTTCAGTGGCGGTGTGGTAAACTGTTCAGCCTGTTGCATTGCCTCTTCTGGATCGAGCCAGTCATGCACGACGTAATCCACGACAGGGAAGCGGGCGACCTGTTCATGCCAAAACATGTCCCAGTCAGCGAACGCGCTGCCGTTCTGTTGCAACTTGGTGGCAATGTCAGCATGGACAGCATTGGCAATCTTCCCCCATGCAGCACGGACGGCGTCCTCCGCAATCTGAGCCAGACTCTTGCCGGCTTTGCGCCAGCCCTTGGGAACCAATGCCAGAAAGCGGTTTGGGAGGTTTGGCGTGCGCAATTCGTTGTGGTGTGGAGATGGGAAGCTCTCGGGAAAAACACCTGCATCTTTCCAAAACCAGTCGGCCAATGGCACCCCGCGCATTTGTGGATACACGATGGAGTCCGGGCCGATTTCCTTCGCCACCGCCAGCATGGCCTGCGCGATGAGGTAACTGAGCAGGAAGCTTCCCGCCCAGAGGTCCTGTGTCTTGCGAGCCTGCTTGATGAAGTCCTGGACGGGGCCGATCTGGAAAAGCAGGAAGGAAACGCCCTGCTCGCAATTCGCCAGGGCGCTGACCAGTCCGTTGTGTTGCCAAATCGTGTGGTCGGGAATCCGTGTGTCAGCGACCAGGAAATTGAGTTGGCCGTTTTCTCTCGCGCACAGTTCAGGCCAGAGGCGCCAGACCAGCGGAAATTTGCGCTCCCAGTCTTGTCCGTCCTTGGCGCCCACGCGTTGCAGGGCACGGGCCATAATGGTTTCCGCGGCTTCAGGTGACGCCGGAAACTCGGAGAGTCGCAAAGTCGTGCCCGCGAGCGGATGGTGGAAGGCGAAACCGCCCTGCTTCCAATCCGACTTCACGCCGCTGGTTTCCCAGTCTGGAAAGACAAGCCGGTCTGCTGCCGCAGCCATGTGGTCGTCGATGCGGACGAAGTGGTGGCGCATGTCCTCCAGGGTCAGCCCCACTTCCCGCAGGAACGATTCACGAGCATCTTCATGCCCCACGATGCGGAACGGCTTGTGTGGCGGGTCGTGGAGGAAGGCGAGGAGTTTGCGTTTCCAGTCGGTCATATCATTTCGCTTAGATCGTTCTTACGGGCAGGAGATTACCGGAACCCTGCATTATTGTGAGGCGTTGGGACGTCCGCGGACGTCCGATGACGGAATCCCCTTGCAACTTAGGAGCAGACCGCAAACGAATGGCTTTTGGTTTGAGACAGTCAGACATATTCCTCTTGATTTCGACCCCACCAAGGTCACTGCGCGACCGAGCATCGTCCTCGGCATCGGCTTTGACCAGAATAAACGCACACTTTCTTGGGGGGCAACAAAAGCCTCTTTGAGATGCTTGGTGTTGGAGGCTGATCCAGGAGCTTTCGTGCGAGGGAATTTCTTCGCCGCTGTGGAAAACGGCGCGTGGACTCCGGCAGGTGGCCAGTATTCAGCGCTGCGAACCGGGAGAGCTTTGTGCAACCGCAATCCGATTTCAGTAATCGGGTCCAAGCCCAGGTCCAATTGTTCGGGTGGCGGTGCGGGGGCGTTGGGTCGGCAGCCGAAGCGAAGCCACCGGACCAAGCTGGCGGCGACGACGCGAATCAGGTTTTTGATTTTCATACGCGCCCATTTTGCCCCCGAGGGTCAGACAAATACCGTCCGGGTCAAAAATATATTTTGACCGCAAAACACCCGGCGGTCCGCGATTTAACGGGCGATCCGGAGTCG
>CAIKLQ010000956.1 GCA_903828255.1 uncultured Verrucomicrobiota bacterium | reverse complement strand
TTCTTGATGCGGGTGAGCGTTTCGTCGTTGCCGCTTTCGTAGCCGACAAGGAACAGGCGCAGGCCGTTGTCCTTGAAGCTTTTGATCGTGTCGTAATCGAGGTTCGCGCGGCTGTTGCAACTCCAATTGACGCCGAGCGGGCCGAGCTTCTTAGCGATCTCGCGGGCGCGCGGCAGGTTCGCGGTGAAGGTGTCGTCGTCGAAGAAAAACTCGCGCACCTGCGGGAAGATTTTCTTCATGTAGGCCATCTCGTCGGCGACGTTTTGCGGCGAGCGGACGCGATACTTGTGTCCGCCGATGGTCTGCGGCCAGAGGCAGAAGCTGCATTGCGCCGGGCAACCGCGGCCCGTGTACATGCTCACGTAGGGATGTTGGAGGTAGCCGATGAAATACTTCTCGATCTGGAGGTCGCGCTTGTAAACGTCGGCCACCCACGGGAGCGTGTCCATGTTCGCGATCATCTCGCGTTCGGGGTTGTGTTTGATCTTGCCGTCCTTGTCCTTGTAGGAAAGCCCGGCGACACTCGCGAGGTCGCGCCCCTCGGCGACTTCCTTGCAGGTGAAATCAAACTCCTTGCGCCCCACCCAATCAATGGCGGGCGACGCCTTGAGCGTCTCGGTTGGCAGCACCATCGTGTGCGCGCCGACGAACCCGATCTTCGTCGCGGGCTTCTGGGCCTTGATGGCTTCGGCCACCTTGCAATCGTTCTTCAGCGACGGCGTGCTGGTGTTGATGATGACGTGATCAAAGTCCTTTGCGATGGCGAGGCACTTGGCGACATTAATGTCGTGCGGTGGGCAATCGAGGAGGCGCGAGTTGGGCGTGAGGGCGGCGGGTTGCGCGAGCCAGGTCGGAAACCAATAGCTAGTGACTTCGCGCCGCGCTTGATAGCGCGCCCCCGCTCCGCCATCGAAGCCGTCGAAACTAGGTGGGGAGAGGTAAAGGGTCTTGCTCATAAATTATTTCGTGGGCGGTTTGGGAAAATATTGCGGGAGGTTTTCCTGGATAAGTTCGAGCATCAAGCCGACCTGTGCGCGCAGGGTTTCGTAATTTGAGCCCACACTTGACCAGTCTCCGCCCGGGTAATGTTGAGCAAAGAAACCCTCGGTCAATTCCTTCGCTAGGGCGTCGCAGCATCCAAATTCGGAATCATAGCGTTGCGCTTCCTGAACCAGCTTTCGGAGATCGTACGTCCGGTTCAGTCGCCAACCTTGAGCGACGAGGTAGCCTTTGCGATACCGCGCGGCGGCCTCCGGCAAAAGTTCAACGCCGGAGTGCGTCAACCCGGCACGTTGCCAGGCCGTATCGGCGACGCGCAGACGATCCCCGGCCGAGTAAAACCAATCCGCCGGCTCGCTCTCGTCGGAAGATTTATTGGGCGGCATATCGTTCGATACCTTTGCCGACAATCTCTTCTTAGAAGGGGCTCCGGACGGCCAGACGATCCGCGATCCCGCTGGCTCCTGCAATGCGTTCACGTCCTCTGCTGCCATAACCAAACTCACTCGCCCTTCTTCGCTTCCGCAATCTTCGCCAGCAACTCATCGCGCTCGGACGTGTCGCCCGTGCCGCAGTGGCTGCCGACGTGGGTGGTGTGGGGCTCCGGTTCCGCTTTGCGCGCGAAGGCCGCTTGCGCTCCGTTCATCGCGGCGCGGGGACTGTTGATGGCGGCCTTGGCTTGGGCCAGATGGCCTTTGCCGATGGTCACGCCGTTGAAGGCGCGGCGGTTTAACTCCGCCGTCGCCGGATACGGCTTGGGCTTCGCGCCGAAGTTGTATTTGAAATTCTTCCAGTTGTCGCCGCGCTGATAGTTCGTGCCGAGTGCGCCGCTGGGATCGTAGCCGCAGTGGACCATGCAATTCTCGCAGCGCGGATCGCGAGCCACCCCGTCCACGACGCCGTATTTGTCCCACTGCACCTTCGTGAGCATTTCCTGATAGCCGTCGTAATGGCCGTCCGTCATCAGGTAGCACGGGGCTTTCCAGCCCTTGACGTTGTAGGTGGGGATGGCCCAGGCGGTGCAGGTCAACTCGCGTTTGCCGGCGAGAAATTCCTGATACACCGGCGTGCCGAAAATGGTGAACTTCTCGCCCCACTCCTGAATCTTCGCGAACTTCTGCCGCGTCATCTTGCGGGTGAGGAAGAAATCCTCCGGCTGTTTGCCGAGGCGCTTAACCATGTCCTTCTTGGCGGCGTCGTATTCGTAGCCAGGTGAAATCGTGTGGCCATCCACGTTCAGCGAGGAGAGAAAGCCGAACATGTCCTCCAACTCTTGCACGTCCGTTTCTTTATAGACGGTCGTGTTCGTGGCCGTCTGGAAACCGAGGATTTTCGCCATCTTGATGGCTAGGATGCACTCCTGGAACACCCCTTCGCGCTCGACAATGAGGTCGTGGGTGAACTCCAACCCGTCCACATGGACGTTCCAATACATCCATTGGCTGGGCCGGATGACGACCTTCTTGCGCGCTGCGGCGTCAGATTTGCGGATGACTTCAGCCTCTTTCTCCGTGATCAGGTTCGCGGCGCGCAGTTGCGTTAGATAGGACTCATGTGCCGCATTCGCCCCATCGTAAATCGCGGCGAGGTAGTCCCGCATCTTTTTGCGCATGAACACGCCGTTAGTGCAGATGTAAATAATCCGGCGCTGCTTCAAGAGGCCGTCCACCAACTCCTCGATCTTGGGATAAATCAGCGGTTCGCCGCCGCAAATACTCACCATCGGGGCTTCACACTCGGCGGCCACGGCTAGGCATTTCTCCAGCGGCACCATGTCCTTGAGATTGGTGGAGTATTCGCGAATCCGCCCGCAGCCGGTGCAGGTCAAATTGCAGGTGTGCAACGGTTCCAGCTGCAAAACCATGGCAAACTTTGGCGTCTTGCGGAGCTTGTGCTTGACGATGTGGCCGGCGATTTTCGCCGACAACGCGAAGGGGAATCGCATAAACTTACCGAACCGACGCGACTTGGGTGGGAGCTGCCATCGCCGGAGCAATGGTAACGATCGGGGCGGTGGGCACCGGCGGCACCGGCGGCGGGACATAGAGTAGGCCGCGCAACAATCCGCCGCCACCGGGGATTAGAAAATCAAGCGGCGAGACGCTCTTCGAAGCGTGGACGCCGCTGCACCCAGCGGCCAAAAGCACCAAGCCGGCGCAGGCGACGAACCGTAATGATTTCCGCATTGCTGTCACTGAGCTTGGAGTATAAATCACTTGAACATGTTCGCAACAGTTAATTCTTGGACGCGCCGAACGCACGGGCGGTGCGCGGCAGTCTTGCTGACCCCGCTCGGGGCCGGGCTTGGCCTCCTGGTGATACTGGGGGGCGCGGCGGACGCGGGTTCGGCGGATAGCGCGCGTTGGCTCGACCGGGCGCAGCGAATTTTCAGCGCCGCGCAAAGGCGCTTTATCAGTGAACCCACCAATACGGTCGCCGCGTGGGAGTTTGCGCGAGCGGGCTTTGAGCGCGCAGAATTTTCGACCAATAACGCCGAGCGCGCGGCCTTGGCGATCCAGGGCATTGATGCCTGCCGCCAGGCGCTGTCGCACGACGCGAAGTCGGCCCCCGCGCACTACTATCTCGGCATGAACCTGGGCCAGCTTGCGCGCACGAAACTGCTCGGCGCCCTTAAGCTGGTGGGAGAAATGGAGCGCGCGTTCAAAACGGCCGCCACGCTGGATGAGCACTTCGACTCCGCCGGACCGGATCGGTGCCTCGGGTTGCTCTACTACGAAGCGCCGGTCATCGGTAGCGTGGGCAGCCGCCCGAAGGCCCGCAAGCACCTCGAACGCGCGGCGGAACTCGCGCCAGAGTTTCCCGAAAACCGCCTGAATTTGGCCGAAGCCTATCTCAAGTGGCGCGAGAAAAAGCTCTTGCAGCGCGAACTCGACGCGCTGGAAAAACTCCAGCCGGCGGCCCGGACGAATTTTGCCGGAGCGGATTGGGAAGCCGCCTGGGTGGACTGGGTGCGGCGCGAAAAGAAGCTGCGCGCGAATTCGGAAGCGCTCCTGAAGCATTGAAGCAGCGGTGGCGCGAGCCTCTGGTCGGGTTGGTGCCGCTAACCCTTTCGGTTGGTGAGCTTGCCGCGCCCCCAAGCCCGGGGCTTGGGGGCACGAACGCAAGCTGCAAGCTGGGGCCGCTGCGTGTTTGGCAAAAGAAAGTTTGCTCCGTGCGGCGGGCGTCAACACACTAAAGTAGTTTGCCATGACTACTCCGCCGCCAACCACTGAACCGCGCCCCGCCGAAACCGGGCGGGCGGGCCCGCCTGCGGATTTTTCCAAACCGGTGGTGCGTCCGAAGAAATCCGCCTGGAATTTGTTTCGCGAAGTGCTCGCTCACGGCGGGCCGGGCTACCTCCAGTTCGCCATCACGAATGTTTGCAATGCGGACTGCGGTTTCTGCGGCTTCGCGCGCTCGCAGTTTGATCCCAAGGCCCGCCGGAGCGTGACGCTCAAGGAGGCGCAGGACGTGGTGGACATCGCAGTCAAAAACCACATCGGCTACCTGCTGTTTGTGGGGGGCGAGCCGATGGTTCACAAGGACCTCCGCGCCATGACCCGCTACGCCGCCGAACGCGGCGTGCATCCGATGATTTGCACGAACGGCGGATTGTGGACCGAGCAGAATATGCGCGGCCTCGTGGCCGACGGCTTGACTAGTGTCATCATGTCTATTGACGCGCATGACATCGCCAAGCACGAGCAAAACCGCGGTCTGCCCGACGTGTGTCGGAAGATCAAAAAGGCCAACGAGTTTTTCCACGGCGCGGGCATCCAGACCACCGCGAGCATCACGGCCAGCCGCCTGATCGAGGATTTCGACAAATTGCCCGCCTTTCTGGAGTCGCTGGGCTTCACGAGTTGCACGTTCAGCTATCCGCTCACGTCGTTGGCGAGCAGCTACCTCAGCTTCAGCGACAGCGGGTTAGTAAACTTCTCAAACCCCGAACTCATCGAGCTGTTCGAGAAGATCAAGCGGATGAAGCAGCGCAACCGCTTCCCGGTGGTGAACCCGACCGAGTCGCTCAACGAGATGCAGCGCCACCTGCGCCAAGAGCCGGAGAAGTTCGGCTGCCTCGGTGGGCACAAGTATTTCTACCTCGACTGGAATCTGAACCTCTACCGCTGCCATTTCTGGGAGACGCCGATGTGCAACGTGTACGAGTGGGACGAAACGAAGCTCATCCGCGACGGTTGCACGCGGTGCATGATTGACTGCTACCGCGACCCGAGTGTGCTTCAGCGCGTGGCGATCAACGCCAGTGACGCCTGGCAGGCCACGAAGAAAGGCCAGTTGCTCACGGCCGCCAAGCACGTTTTCGATTCGCGCAACCTCACTTCGCTCAAAGCCGTGTGGGAAGATCGGAAGTGGATTGGCGGGGTGTAGCCGGTGACTCCGAGGTTGCGAAGCGAATCAAAACCGGGAATAGTGCGCGCATGACAACGGCCAGACTAAAGCTCGCGGTGGATGCGATGACGCCCAGCGAGCGCGCCTTTGTGGGTGCCTATCTGCAACACCTCGCCCGCGTGGACGATCCCTTGCACAAAGCCCGCCTCGGCGCGCGGATGCGGCGCATGGATGCCGGGAAGAAAGTCTCCCTCGAACAAGCCCGGCGCTTGCACCACGCGCTCGCAGCCGAAAAGCTGTGAGCAAAGCGTGGAAAGTGGTTTTGGATGAGGAGGTCCTGAGCGTTCTGCTCGCGGCCCGGTTCGCCGAGCGGAAGAAGCTCCTCGCCGCACTCGAGAGCCTGAAGAAGAACCCCTATCAGCAGGGTGATTTCGTCGAGCACGACGAAGTCGATCGTCCGCTCGATGTGAAAGTGTTTGGAGTTTTCCTCCTCACGTACTGGCGCGACAATTTGGTCAAAGAATTGCGGGTCGTTGAAATTGAACGGGTGCGGATGGACCGCTAGTGATTCCCGCGGTCCCGCCAAGCACAACTTCGCCGCGCGCAATCTCACTTCGCTTAAGGCCGTGTGGGAAGATCGGAAGTGGATTGGCGGGGTGTAGCCGGTGACTCCGAGGTTGCGAAGCGAATCAAAGCCGGGTTCACGAACCCTCTGACCCGACCACCACCGTCCCGCCGACATCCTTCGGCACCCGCACCGTAATGGGCTCCCGCACCCCGGCGAAGTTGGCGAAGTTGTGCAGCCGTTCCAGCAGGAGGTGGGAAACCGTGGCGCCCGCTTTGACAATGAGTATGTCGTCCAGGCTCTTCACATCCGACATGATCAGGTAGCCTAGCTGTAGGTCTTTCACCGCAATGGCCAGGATCTCCGTGGCTGGCAAATAGATGTCGAGGCTGGCAGAGACGGCTTGGAGCACGTCCGGATCATAGTAACCCAGCCGCCGCTGCATTACTTGCAGCGCCGCCTCCTTGGGTTTGTTGGCACCCTCCAGCAGGCTCAGGTCGGCCAGCACTTTGAGCAGTCGCGCCCCAATGGGAATGTCCTGCCCGGCGACTTCGTCCTGCGGCAACCCGGAGCCATCAAAATTCTTTTGCTGGTAGCGCACCATCCGGGCAACCTGCTCCAAGCGGGGAATGTTACCCAGCAGCCGGGACCCGACTTCCGGCACGCGCGCGACGAGGTCTTTCTCGGCACCCGTCAGGGTAGCCCCGTTCCGCCACTTGGTCAGAACCGCCGGGGGCAGCGTCACGCAGCCGAGCTGGGCGAGCATCGCCCCGATTTCCAGATCCCAAGTGTGCGGGACATTGAAGTGCTTGGCGAAGGTCAAGATGTGGTCTCGGAGAATCTGGCCGCGGCCAAAGCCCACCGGATCGGCCAGGGATAGAACCTCGGTCAGCAACTGGACGCTCCCGTTCAGGGTCTTCTCCAGCAACTCCTTCTCGGCCGTGACGAGCCGGTATTGCTCCTGTCCCGCGCACAAGGCGGCCACCAGTGTTTCCGGCGCGCAGGGTTTGGTGAGGAAGCGGAAGATGTGCCCCTGATTGACCGCCTCCATAGCCGTGCTTTGGTCGGCGTCGCCGGTGAGCATGATGCGGATGGTTTCGGGCGCGAGGCGTTTGACCGCGGTGAGCAATTGCACGCCGTCCATCTCCGGCATGCGCATATCCGCCACGATGACGGCATAGGGCCCTTGGCTCTGGATCAGGCGCAGGGCCGCGGCGCCGCTGGGGACAGTGTCGAGGGAGAATTGCTTGCGGAGGTTGCGCTGGTAGGCGGCGAGCACGTTGGCTTCATCGTCCACGCACAGGATTCGCAGGCTGAGATTTGGGAGGTGGGGTTGGGGATTCATAAGCAGGGGTGGGTGGGGTTCGCTGGCGGTAGCCGGGTGAGGCGGGAGGTTTTCATAGGGTGCAGGGGTTACAAGCCGTCCGACCCAATCGCCACCTTGGCGCTGAAGTCCTTTGGCATCCGCACCGTGATTGTCTCCTGCAACATGCCCAAGCTTGCGAAGGCGCGTAATCGTGCCAGCAGCAGGGGAGAAATCGTGGCCCCTGATTTGACGAGGAGAATGCCGTCCACGTTCTTGACATCCGACAGGATCAAGTAGCCGGGTTGCAGGTCTTTCACCGCCACAGCCATATCCGCCGCCGTTGGCAAATAGATGTCGAGGCTGACCGACACCGCTTGGATCACGGCGAGATCGTAGCAACCCAGCCGCCGCTGCATTGCTTGCAGGGCCAGGTCCTTGGGTTTGTTGGCGGCTTCCAGACTGGCCAGGTCGGCCAGCACTTTGAGCAGGCGGGCGCCAATGGGAATGTCCAAGCCCGTGACGCTGTCTTGTGGCCACCCAGTGCCATCAAAATTTTTGTGCTGGTAACGCACCATGCGGGCGACCTCCTCCAAGCGCGGAATGTTGCCCAGCAGTTGGGCCCCGACCTCGGGCACATGTGCGATGAGGTCCTTCTCGGCGGCATTGAGGAGCGCCCCGCTCCGCCACCTGGCGAGGACCGCAGGGGGTAACGTCACACAGCCGATCTGTGCGAGCATGGCGCCCATCTCCAGGTCCCAGGTCTGCGGGAGATGGAAGTGCCGAGCAAAGGTCAAGATGTTGTCCCGGAGAATCTGGCAGCGGCCAAAGCCTGCCGGATCGGCCAGGGATAGAACCTCGATCAGCAACTGGACGCTGCCGTTCAGGGTCTTCTCCAGCAACTCCTTCTCGGCTGTGACGAGTCGGTATTGCTGCTGTCCCGCGCGCAAGGCGGCGACCAGGGTTTCCGGCGCGCAGGGTTTGGTGAGGAAGCGGAAGATGTGGCCCCGGTTGACCGCCTCCATAGCCGTGTGTTGGTCGGCGTCGCCGGTAAGCATGATACGGATGGTCTCAGGCGCGAGGCGTTCGACCTCGGTGAGCAACTGCACGCCGTCCATCTCCGGCATGCGCATGTCCGCCACGATGACGGCATAGGGCCCTTGGCTCTGGATGAGGCGCAGGGCCCCGGCCCCGCTGGTGGCGGTGTCGAGGGAGAATTGCTTGTGCAGGTTGCGCTGGTAGGCGGCGAGTACATTGGCTTCATCGTCCACGCAAAGGATTCGGAGGCTCAAGGCTGGCGCTTGGGGATTCATAGTTGGTGGTTGGAAATTTATGGTTGGTGGTGGGGTGCTTTGAGTTGCTGCAAGGCCTCGCGCCAAGAGTTGACGCGGTCGGCTAAACCTAGATTGGTCAAATACTCCTCATCCAGTGGGGCACTGGCCCGCGTGCTGGGTGACTTGTCGGCCTCATGCACCAGGGCGTTGGCGACGTGAACGGCGGTGAGCGTGGAGAAGCGATCGTTCAAGCTCAGGGCGGGAGCATGGTGGAAGG
>CAIKLQ010000955.1 GCA_903828255.1 uncultured Verrucomicrobiota bacterium | reverse complement strand
TCAAGTTCCAGGGGCTGGATCAACGCTTGACCGGCGTCGAAGAATCCAATCCGGTCAAGGCCGTTCTGGCTTGATTCGGAGATGCCCACGCCGAGTTGGTGCGGCCACGAAGCCACGTTTACGACTTCGAGCTCTCGGCAGACAACGATCGCTCCGCACCGTGGCTAAACCGCGAAGCGCCCAAAGAGCCAATGCCTATCAATAAGTATCATGCGGACGTCGCGCCGATGAAAGCTGCCATCCTCAAGCCCCCCTGCCTCCGCCCATCACGAGCACGCGGCATCGCTGGCCGCGTTGCTCACTTGGAATTTCCAACTGTTCCCGAAAACAAACTTAACAATACTAAGCAGTAATCTAAACCGAGCATAGTATAACTACGAGCATGACTATGTCGCTGGCCAACTCCCGGAAAACCTCTCCCCCCTCATTCGCCCCGAACGGCAACATTGGGTTCGGCCACGCTGCCGTTCAGGCACGTTCGCGGGCCTGGGGTTGGTTGGCGAGTTCCAGCCAAGTCTGGAACCATTCAGAATTCCACCAGTCATTCACCCTGATTCCGTTAGCGGCTCCGGCCACTATTTCTGAAATAGGGCTCTGCACTTCATGCTTGTTGCCGGCCCCGCCCACTACAAATAGGGCTTTTTGGTGCTGACGAGCCACCAGCGCCCATGTTTACAGGCGTCAACTGCATAGGCCTATTCTACAATTCCAAACGCCGGAGCTTTTTTTCAAAACTGTAGCCACGGGCGTGAGTCCACGCCCAATTTCCGCAAACTTGCGCCGACTATCGTCGGCGACTACGGAGCGTTGAAAAAGCCTCGCAGTTCAAACTCCCTGCCAGGTCGCAATGTGGTTTCGATTGGTCTCGGCGGGCACAGTTACCGACGAAATGGCGACGTTTCCCCTTTGACTTTGATTCTCCCACCTGCCAGGATGCCTTTATGAAAACAACTAACCTATCCGCTAGTCAATTGAGACAAGCTGCGAATATCAAAGCACAAATCGAGAAACTGCAGGGTGACCTGACCAGCGTCTTGGGAACAACCACGCTCGCTGCAACCGCTCCGGCAATCGCTGCGGCTCCTGCAACTGCCGTTGCTTCGGCACCCGCAGTCACATCTACGGCGCCGAAGAAGCGCCTAGTGAGTGCGGCGACCCGGGCCAAGATGGCTGCGGCCCAACAACAACGCTGGGCAACGAAGCAACCGGTGATGGCTGTGCAACAACCCAAAGGCAAGAGTAAGATGAGTCCGGCTGCGAAGGCGTTACTTTCGGCGAAACTGAAGGCGTATTGGGGCAAGAGGAAGGCGGCGAAGAGGTAGTCGGATGAAACGCCGGGCGCTGCGGCAACTCCAAACCAAACCGTAGCCCACGGATAGCTTTAGCACCTCTGCCGTCAGGTATGGGAGTTCGGAAACGCCGCCCCGCAGATGTCGTTCACGATAACCAGAACCCTCGCGCCGCCACCGAGCTATTCTGCGCTCGGGAAGCTGGCTGAAAAGAAAAACATTCTCGTCACCGGGAACGAGCGCACTGGACACTTCTCCGGTCGCGGCATTGAGGGAGATTACGACTTCGGCGAAGCTGGCCTGCGGGGCAAATTCACCGGTCATGGAGTGACGGGTGAATTCTATTTCGCGCACGGTCAGGTTGCGCTCACAGTAACCGACAAGCCATTCTGGCTCCCAGAAAAGTTGCTCAACCAAAAGCTCACGGAAGGGTTGGCTGCGTTCTGCGACGAACTGGGGTAGTGACGTTCATCTTGAAGCGATGATCCGATGATGCGCCGGAGGCGACAGCAG
>CAIKLQ010000954.1 GCA_903828255.1 uncultured Verrucomicrobiota bacterium | reverse complement strand
GAATCCAAACCTGATCACCTGGCTGGAATCGCTCTGAAAGGAAAGATCCGGCGATCAATAATGTTGAGTTGAAACTGCACGCGGAAGCCGCTGGCGCTGCAAAACCCTGCTCAACTCAACATTTTTGGTCACTCAACATTATTCGAGCAGATTGCTGAACAACTGCTGCTCCGGCGAGCCGGGCGCGGCCGATTGCAGCGCGTTTTCGAGTTCGCCCTGCATCACGGTGAGCGGGGTTTTCAATTCGTGGGAAGCGTCGGCGCTGAAACGCGTCGCCTGGCGGAAGCTGGCCTCCAGCCGGTCTATCATCCGATTCAAGACTTGGATGACGCGACTCGCTTCCGGACTGTCTCCGGATTCCGGAATTCTTTGGTCCAAACCGCGCGCGGTGAGGTGCTCCGCCGTTTCGGCAATGGTCGTGAGCGGGCGCAAGGCACGACCGGCGACCACCCAGCCACCCAAACCGACGAGAAACAACGCCACCGGCAACGTCAGCAGAAACGCCGTCCGCACCCGGTTGAGTTCTTGTTCAACTTCCTGCTGGTTGAGGCCGAGGGCCAAAGTCACCTCGTCATTGCCCAACACGCCCAGACGCCAGACGGAATCTTCCGTTTTCGCTGTAAAGAATCTGGGCGTTCTGGTGAACACGACGTCTTGCGGCGGCCCGCCCCGGCCCATGCCGAAGCCGCGCCCCATGCCACCCCATCCGCCGCCGTGCTCGGTTCTCGGCAGGCTGCTGGCGGAATTCGTTGGCGGGGGCGTTGCAGGTGGACTTACGGAATTGTCATTCGAGCGCAGATCGAATTTGCCCGGATCGAGAGCCGCCGGCCAGTGCGGCCAAGTGTAAGTGGTGCGGCCCGTGGCGTCTTTGAGCAGGAGGATGACATGATTCGTGAAATCCTGGCCGAAGGTGAATTCGAGCGAACTCGCCAGCCGTTCGTAGTTGCCGCGGCCCGCAAACAAGCCGGGGTGGCGCGAGCCGAGCGTGCGGATTTCCCGATCCACCGCTTCGATGCGCAGGTCGTAAATCAGCACCCACAGGGCCGCGCCGAAGGCAATCAGCACCACGCCCGATATGCCCGCCGAAAGCAGGGCAATCTTGAGCCGTGACGGTAAAGGTTTCATGCGCGGCTTCCGTTGGGAGTGAAGTTGCGTTTCATGAGTTTGCCGCGGGCGCCCGAACTGACAGGCATCTACTTCCTTTCCCGGCGGTGGGTATCAGGCGGCTCACAATTCCAAACGTTGGCGTTGAACCAACTCGGGTTGCTGGTTTTGACGGCGATACAGTTTCGCAAAAGTCTCCGCCGCCGGTTCTTTGGAGTTCAACAACCGCGCGACGGCTTCGGGCGGCACCGATTGATAAAGCAGTTCGACCTCGACGCCCAACGTTCCCTTCGCCTCGGGCAGCGCGATGCGGTAGGTGACCTCGTCGCGGCCGTTTGACTGGGCATTGAAATTCGCGTCCGACTCCGCGCCGCCGCACACGGCAACCACGGCGGCGTCCGTTCCCGAAGCCTTGAAGCCACGGGGCGGGAGGCGGTTATCTTTGAGATACGATGCGCCACGCAACAACGACCAGGTGACCTGGCCCTGCGCGTCCGCTATGACCGACTGATAAATTTGCACCTCTTCCGGGCGCGTAATGAGATCCCGGTGCGGCGCGTAACCGTCGGAAACGCCGTGAATGGCCCCGGACTTATCCACCGCGCCCGACTCAAACAAAGTCCGTTTTCGCGCATCCGTCACGCGAACGTGTAGCCAGGCGCGGCGGTAGGGATGCCCGGTGGGAAACTTGTGGCCGGCAAGGTTCTCGACTTCGACCCGCAGAACCACGGCGCCGCCCTCGCGGTGGCCGTTGACGTCCAACCGCGCCGCCCGGCGGAGCTGGGCGCGAGCTTTTTCGATCAGGGGCGCGAACTGATCCGCGCTGGCGTTGGCTTTCAACCGCCCCTCATTGTTGGCGAGCAGCTTCAGCATGAAAGCGTTGCCGCCCACAAACTGATGTTTCCAAAACGGCGCGCGCGGCTCCAGCCACGGCGGGCGGCTGCTGACTTTAACCGCTTCCTCGGTACGCGTCATGTGGCAATCCTGGCAATGCTGGCCGTCCCGCGCGTAGTCGCTGTTTTGCCACTCCAGATAAGGCGTCTGTTCCGGAAACGCGCCGACGCTCTTGCCGGAAGCGTCGAGGATCGGCGTAAAGAGCGTGTGGCAGGTCGCGCACAGAGCCGAATCTTGAACGTGCGCCCCGAACTTGGGGGTGTAATCCACGTGGTGTTGCATGGGCATGGTCAACACGTCCTGATAGGGGCCGAAGATTTCCCGGTTGGTCGCGATCGCGAAATGGCCGCTGAAACTCACCGGCGTGCCGAGACGGTCGGGTTGAATTTGGTGGCACAACGTGCAACCCACGCCTTCCCCCGCCAGCGGGGTAGCCACCGCTGCCGCGAAGGATAATTCGTTGGTGCCGCTCGCGTGCGCCTGAGTTGCCGCCAGTGGGGCATGACAGGTCTGGCATTTGTCCTCCACGAAGGACTTCAGTTCGGGCCGCTCCTTCACTTCGGCCTCCATGACCGCGCGCCAAAGCGGGTCTTTGAAGGCGTGCGCCATCATCGTCGCCCGCCAATCCGAAGTCAGCACGGCGGTTTCGCCCGGCTCGCCGGCGCGTTCCGCATTCCACGGATCGTGACAGAAGGCGCAGGTGCCCGCGCCGCTGAACAACGGCGTGGTAACATCGGCCAAATGGGCAGCCGGCAGGGACAACGAGAGCACGATTCCGGCTGCAGCGAGGAGGCAAGTATGAAAACGCGCGCCCCGTTCCCGCCTCAATAGACTCCAAAGGCGCGCCGCCGGATATTCTGCTACAAGGTGTCTGTTCATTTCATTTCTCCACGATGAACGGCAACGGTTCCAGCCCGTTGCCGTTCGCGTTAATTCGGTTGGTTTTGGTCCCGTGTGAAGTCATTTCAAGTCTGCGGTGAAGGCGGCGAGGTGATTATCCGAGCCGGCCATCAGGTTGCTGAACACATTGCGGACCGGTTTCTCTTTTGCGAGC
This sequence comes from uncultured Verrucomicrobiota bacterium, assembly GCA_903828255.1. Classification (GTDB taxonomy): domain Bacteria; phylum Verrucomicrobiota; class Verrucomicrobiia; order Limisphaerales; family JADLHS01; genus CAIKLQ01. Next base: position 3,810 of record CAIKLQ010000954.1, on the reverse strand, counting down.
TGGAGCGCTTCCTTCAAATCGGCGATGTCGGTTTGTTCAATCAACACGCCGACCGCCAGCGCGTCTTTCAACGATTTGCTCCCCAGCGCGATGAGTTCGTCATAAAGAGCCTGCAACTCTGGATACGTGAACTTCCCCGGCGCCGCCGGCGTGGAGTCCGACAAACGATACCGCGCGATGAGGTTGTCCAGCGCGTCCATGTGGCGCTGTTCGGACCCGGCGATGTTGCCGAACGTGACGTGACTCCATTTAGCGGCGAGCACTTGATAAACGTCGCGCGCCAATTTCTCCTCCTGCTTCATGAACAGGATGCTGGAAGCTTCGGTCGGCGTCAGCGCGAAGGCAGCCGAGCCCCAGCCGCTCATCAACACGGCGACCACGATTGCTTTGGTGAAGGTTGTTGTTTTCATGACTTTTCTTTCGATGTTTTGTTTTGTTTTCTGCCGGACGCAAACATTGCATCCGTTACACAAACAACAGACCCCAGAAAAGTGAACCGCAGTCGTGGGCGCGAATTACAGTTTTGTTATCTGACGAACCGCCGGGGGCGAACATGCATCCTTGGGGCGAGACCTTTCATGCGTCGGCCTTGATGCAATAACCCACGCCGCGAATGGTTTCGATGAGCTTCTTGGGAAAATCGCCGTCCACTTTCTTGCGGAGGCGCTGGATGTAAACCTCCACAAGGTTCGTCCCCGGATCGAAGTTGTAGTCCCAGACCCGCTCGCAAATTTCGACGCGCGTCAGCACCCGGCCCGGCGAGCGCATCAAGTGTTCAAGCAGCGAAAACTCGCGTGCCGTCAACTCGATGGCCGGCCCGCCGCGCGTCACTTTGCGCGTGAGCAAATTCATCTTCAGATCGGCGACCGCAAGGATGCTTTGACTGGTCCCCGCCGCGCGCCGCGTAACGGCGTGGATGCGGGCGGTCAGTTCCTCGATATGGAAGGGCTTGGTCAGGTAATCGTCCGCGCCGAGGTTCAAACCTTCCAGCCGCTCGTTAAGTTCGCTGCGCGCCGTCAGCAGGATGACGGGGAGCGGGCTTTTTCGATCTCGCAAGTTTCGCAAGATGCTCAAACCGTCTTTGCCCGGCAGCATGATGTCGAGGATCGCCACGTCGTAAGGCCGCGTGGTTGCCAACAGGAAGCCCTCGTCGCCGTGATTCGCGACCTCGACCACAAAGCCCTGGGCCTCCAGGCCTTTGCGGACAAAGGCGGCAATCTTCTTCTCGTCTTCAACGATCAGTAATTTCACAACACCCTCGTCCCAAGCGTCGCCGCTGCTGGCGCCGCGCTTCATTCCAAGCATTCAACGCCCGGCAGATAGCGTCGCCAGGGGGAAATCAACCCGCCACGCGCCGCGCAAATCGCCCAATTTGAAACCTGTCGCTTCGTCCTGTGGGTAGAGGCGTTGAATCACGGCCAAGTTCTCCGGGGCGATGTCCTTGCCCGATACGCCGTGGCACTGAAGGCAAAGCTCCTTGCTCAGGATGATCGGCGCGAAGAAGGTGGCTGTGCTGGCAACAAAATTTGTCACGATAGGTGGTGGCGGGTTCGTGGAGGCGGGGATTGCGGCTTCAAACTGCCTCAGAATGGACAACTCGTCTGCGTTCACCTTGTCGGCGGGATTGCGAGCCTTCTGCGTAACGCGACGAAGGGCGACACCGTGTTTGCTGGCCATGCTGGCAGTCAGCGGCGAGGCGGCGAGCGAACAAAACGGCAGCGCGTTGCTAACGCCGCCATGTTGGATGGCGGTCTGGAGATTGGAACTGAGCAGACTGAACGCCTCGGTCACGATGGCTTTGCCGCGTTGAGCGGCGGCACTGCGGATTTCCGCGGACGGGGGCGCGAGCGGTGCGGCCGGCGGCGGCGCTTCCGGAGTTTTTGAACAGCCCGCGAGCAGGAGGAGCAGCAACGCGAGTGACGGGAACAGGGTTTTCATTTGGTCGAATGTTTTTCCTCCCACCGTTCGCGCAGGGCGGAGTGAAGCTTGGTGCGAAACGCAACCGGCAAATCGTACTGCTGGCCGTTTTTGTAGAGCGTGATGGTCTGGCGGGTGTTGTCCACGACCACCTGACAGGGACTGCAGCCCCCCATGTGTTTCTCAAACTCCGCGCAGAGAGCCGGGTCCACCGTGCCGTCCACGTATTCGTTCAACATCGCCAGCATTTCTTCGCATTTCATATCGCGCTGGTGACACTGAGCCGCGCGGCGGGCAAAAGTTACAGGAAACTTCTGGGTGGGTAGTTCAATGCCGGTGACCAGGTGAACGCACCACTTGCGTAGTGGGGTCGCCCAGAGTTTGGGTCAAATGCTCGCGCAGTTGCAGCCTGGCCCGGAGCAGACGAGTTTTGGTGTTCGACTCGCTCAGCCCAAGAGTTTCAGCCGTTTCCTTGGTGGAAAGCCCCTCGAAATCCCGGAGTATGAAAACCATTCGGTGCTTCTCCTCCAACCGTGTCAACGCCTCGTCCAGCAGGCGCTGAATCTCGCGCCTCTCCACCAACTGCTCCGGCGATTGCCGCCAGTCGGCGATAAACTCGGGATGGGGGATGGCATCGGAATCATCCGCGGGTTCGGGCGCTTCTTCCAAGGAGACCATGTCCAGGCCTTTGCGTTTGCGGATGATCTTTAGCGCCGCGTGTGTAGCGATTCGCAGTAGCCAAGTGGAGAAATTTGCTTCGCCGCGAAAGCGTTTAAGGTGTTCCACCACGCTCAAGAATGTCTGTTGCGTAACATCCTCGGCATCCTGCTCCTGATGCAATATCCGCATTGCCAGGGATTAAACTCTCGATTCGTACCGGGTGGTAAGGACTTCGAACGCTTCCAAGTCGCCCGCTTGAGCGCGGCGCACGTATTCGGTATCGGAAGTTTCAGGAATTATCTGGTTCATCATGCCCGATTTCAGAAGACGAGTTTAGGGAAATGTGGCTTGGTGGCAAGGCAGTGTTCATGAACACACCATGCCAAAGAAGATTTCCGGTCCAAAATTGTGGAAAGCCACAATTCAGTTCATCGCCGCCCGGTTTCGTGGTAGACCAAGTTGCGCTTCCCGCGTGGAATCAAGCAGTCGATTGTGGCGGTGGCTCTGTTCCGCCTAGCGTTCGCAATGGGCGGCGGACTACCGAAGCCGAGGCAGTGGGAATCTTCATCGGTCCAGTCCAGCAGGTGATGTTCGCTTTCGGGACATAGGTATCCCTATGGGGTGGCGTCTTTTGGCGGTTGGAGGTTGGCAACGACCCAGTCCCACGGTTTGCAAGCGCAATATGTGCCAGTCTTTGGTGTGCGGTGGAACCCCGCAAAGCCGTGCTTTGGGCCGACCAACGGGAGGGACATCAGATCAGCAACCCGCAGCGGTGGACCGAAATGTTGCTCCGCCCAGGAGGCCGTGTCCAAGTCGTCGGTTTGCAAGGCCGTGTTGTGACTGCAATTTCCACTGAGACCGTCGGCGGTCTCGACGCCGTAAAGCTGCCGAATATCCTGAAGCCTCCGCAAACCCAGCGCAACAGACACCCCTTTCGCACCGCCAGCAACACATCACGCAAAGTCCATTTGCCGGGGGTAGTTTTGATGGCCGCGAGTTGCCGTGTCGCCAGAAGAGAATTGGTGTCGGCGGCGATGTCCCACGCAACACCTCGGTGGTCGAACGGATTCAGGATGTGGATGGGGCAGCGGAGAAGCGCAGCAACAAGCGAAAGGTGTCGCGATAGCCGGCAATCGTGTTGGGACTCGCTTCCATCTGGGCACTGAGCCGTTCGGTGAAGAACTGCTGGAGCAGGGGCGGCAGGTTGGTCGTGCTCATACACGCACCTCCTGG
>CAIKLQ010000953.1 GCA_903828255.1 uncultured Verrucomicrobiota bacterium | reverse complement strand
GTCCGCGCTGCCACACCGGCTCAAGACCATCCAAAGCGTTTTGCCCGCACCGACGCAAATCGGCAGCAAGAGAATCGCAATGATCATTTTGACCCATTTGGGCACGGGCGGATTGTTTTGGAAAAACGCGCGGGCCGCGAGCGGAATTGGAGCGCCCCGCTTCGATTTGGTGCGTTGGAGTTCACGCTTTAGCGTGCTTCGGGACAAGCTGAAGCTTGAACTCCAACCTGCAACGCGCCGCGTTAGAGACCAGCGCTCCGCCGCAAACTCGGAACTTGGAACTCGGAACACGAAACCTACAATGTCCCCATGACACAAGACCAAGTGCTGCAAGTTTTCCGCGATACCGGCGCGCTGCTCGAAGGCCATTTCATCCTTCGCAGCGGACGGCACAGCCGCCAGTTCTTCCAATGCGCGCTCGCCCTCCAGCAGATGCCGATCGTCGAACGCCTCGGCGCGGCGCTGGCGGCAAAAGTGCGTGACCTCGGCGCGGCAACCGTGATTTCACCGGCGATGGGCGGCCTCGTCATGGGTCAGGAAGTTGCGCGGCAACTCGGTTTGCGCTTCATCTTCGTCGAGAAAGAGGAGGGCAAGCTCGTCCTGCGGCGCGGCTTCAAGCTGGCGCCGGGCGAAAAGATTCTCATCGTCGAAGACGTGGTGACGATGGGCGGCCGGGTGCGGGAGACGATGGACATCGTCCGCGCCAACGGCGGGATCGTTGCCGGCGTGGCGATGGTGGTGGATCGCTCGAACGGCGCGACGCAGCTTGGCGTGCCGACGCTCAGCCTCATCGCGCTTCAGGTGGAGACGTTTGATCCCGCCCAACTCCCGCCTGACCTTGCGAAGACTCCGGCGGTGAAGCCAGGAAGCAAATAACTGGCTTTGGAGTGCGGCGAGTTCTCGCCGCTTTTGGCAGGCGACTTGTCGCCGTCAACCTGTGTGGCTTGGCCGTGACTATGCAGAAGACTTTTAACGCCAAGCCGCAAAGGCGCAAAGAGGCAACGGTTTGGCAAGGTTCTGATCTCATTCGTGGGCCTCACCATTTGGTGAGCGCAAGCGGGCCGCCAAACCCATTCGAATCTTACTCTGGCAACTTTGCGTCTTCGCGTCTTTGCGCCTTTGCGTTGAATTCCGACTGAATAGTTACGGCTTAGCCGTCTCGCTGGGGTCAGGTCGGTCCGGTAATTCGCCGCACTCCAGAGTTCTCCCTGTGCCACCCACGCCAAAGATGCCCGCGCTCTACTGTGCCATCGTGTCGCCATTGGCGCAGTTTTGGGGCTGGGCGGCTGGCGGTGTTTTGACCACTTTACTCTGCAAACCGGTTGATTTCAGGCGTTTCCGGTGCTGTGGCACGGGCATGGCTTGAGGAAGTCTGGCTGCCGCGTGTCGCGGCGACAAAACGAATTTCAATTTTATGGCAAAAGTTTTAGGTATTGATTTGGGAACGACGAACTCGTGCATGGCCGTCATGGAAGGGGGCGAGCCGCTCGTGCTGGAAAACTCCGAGGGCAAGCGCACCACGCCGTCGGTCGTGGCGTTCACCAAGAGCGGGGAG
>CAIKLQ010000952.1 GCA_903828255.1 uncultured Verrucomicrobiota bacterium | reverse complement strand
TTCGCCGCTCTCGATTTCCGGCAACAGATCCTCGCGCAAGCGGATCAGCGCGGTGGCGTCCACTTCGCAACGCAGGTAGTAATGCGGCGCCGACGAGAAACTCTCAGCCGTTTGTCTGGCAATCGCCCGACGCATGACAGAAAGCCCGGATGACGCGGTGGCCGCGCCTTTGAGAACGTCCGCCTCGATGATTCTACCGCCCTTGCCGCTGCCCTGGATTCGACTGGTGTCCACTCCCAACTCCCCCGCCCGACGGCGGGCCCGTGGAGTGACCGGAGCCACCGCTGCCGGCGCTTGAATCGCCGACTGTGCGCGTGTGGGGACAGATGCAACGCTGGGGGCCGGCGCTTCTTCCGCCACGGCCACGCTCGCCAGAGCCGCCGTCTGCGATGCGGCCGAACCGGTGGCCGATTCGTCCGCGCCGAGCAAATGCCCGATGACCTGTCCCACCTTGATAACGTCGTCCGCTTGGGGCCCGTCCGGGAGGAACTTCAGAATGCCGCTGTCGGCGGCTTCAATGTCTTGGGCCGCCTTCTCGCTTTCCATCGTGAAGAGCGGTTCGCCCGCCTTGACCAGTTCGCCATCCTTTTTGATCCAGGCGGTAAAGTTGCCTTCGTCCATGGACCAGCCCAGACGCGGGATCGTGATTTCGATAGGCATAACTCTCCTGAAAAATTACTCGCTGACCAGATCGCGAATCGCCTGCGCAATCGCGGCTTCGTCAGTCACCACTAGGCTTTCCAAAGCCGGGCTGTAGGGCGTGGGAGTATGCACGCCGTTGAGCCGGCGGATGGGCGCATCCAGTTCATCAAAGCCGCGGTCCGCCAGTTGCGCGGCAATTTCCGCGCCGATCCCGCAAGGGCCGAACGACTCATCCACAATCAACAAGCGACCGGTCTTCGCGACCGACTTGAGAATCGTCTCGGTGTCCAACGGCGAAACCGTGCGCGGATCAATCAACTCCACGGAGATTCCCTCCTTCGCCAAAGCCTCACAGGCTTTGAGCGTCTTGTGAACCATCAGGGCCAACGCGACAACCGTCACCCTGGTTCCTTCGCGCACCACGGCGGCCTTTCCGAACTCGATGAAATACTCTTCGCTCGGCACCGGGCCTTTCGTTCCCATCAATTCGCGATGCTCAAGGAAGAGCACCGGATCATCACATGTCAGGGCCGTCTTGAGCAGGCCCTTCGCATCGTACGGCGTGGAAGGCACGACGACCCGCAACCCGGGAAACTGGGCATACATCGAATAATAGCTGCCGGAATGGTGCGTCGCCGCCGAGTGTCCGATGCCGATGCAACCGCGCAGGAGCACCGGCATCCTGAGTCGGCCACTGCTCATGTATTGCATCTTGGCGATCTGGTTGATGATCTCCCCCGCCGCATCGAGAACGAAATCGGCAAACATGAAATCCACCACGGGCCGCGTGCCGCTCATGGCCGCACCGCAAGCCAACCCGACAAAGCCGCGCTCGCAGATGGGCGTGTCGCACAATCGCTCGGCCCCGTATTTTTCAAACAGGCCAGTCGTGGTGGCGAAGTTGCCGCCGCGCTGACCGATGCCTTCGCCGAGCACGAAGATTTTCGGATTCCGGGCAAACTCCTCAGTCAACGCCTCCAGCGTGGCCTTCATGTAAGTGATCACGCGATCGGGATTTCCCCTCTCCCCTTCGGAAGGGGAGAGGGTCAGGGTGAGGG
>CAIKLQ010000951.1 GCA_903828255.1 uncultured Verrucomicrobiota bacterium | reverse complement strand
GTTGTTCAAGGCATACCACACCACCACCAAGTCCTGGTCATTCCAATTCTGGCCATTCACAATGGAGAGCCGCCGGTTCAGCTTGTTCACCGGCAAGATCGCCCCGCGCCGGTCCGCGCGGTTGTAGGCCGCGTCCGAGCCCACGGCGTCGTAGGCGGACTTCTCGTAGAGGACGAAGCCGTTGCGACCCGAGAACTCCTTGTGGTCCAGGTCAAAAATGGCCGCGCCGATCGGCCACGGCACATCCGTCTTATTCGACAGCAGTTGCGGCACGGTGTAGGTGCGCACCACCGTGAAATAGTTCGTCTGGGCATTCGGGTCGGCCGGCAAGCCATTGGTGCGCAAATAGTGCCACACGGTATAGCCCGTCGAACCGACCGGCGTATTGAACTTCTTGGCGTGCTGATCCAGCTCCCCGCCGGGCACGTCGCTATAAGCTTGTTGAAAGAAGGTGAAAGGCCACGGCTGCTTCTCCGGCGCCACGATGACCGGTGCGCCCGCCGCGTGAACTTGCGGCTGCTTGGGCCACAGGTTGGCCGCAAAGACCGTGATCATGCGCGCATTTGTCGAAGACATGTCCGTGGTCGTCCGCCAATTGATCCGGGCCGTGACCGGCCGCACGGCGTAGAGCGTCTTCTCCTTCTCGCCCCAGATGAAGGACTGCTGGGGCGTGTCGGTGGACTTGCTTACCAGCAGGTCAATGGACGGGGGCACCGCCACCGCCCCTAGCGGCCGGGGGATGGGCAGGCCGATGACATTGCCCGGCACGGCCAGAAAGGCCCGTCGTTCCCAGCCCCCGCCGGGGAACCGCCGCACGCCCACTCCCGCGATCTGGCCCTGGTTGTTGATGGCGGTCGCGCGCTCCAAGGTCCATTCGGTGTCCGGCGCGAGCAGATCATTCAAATCATAGATCTTGTTGTTAAAAGCGAGGAAGGCATTGGTGAGACCGGTGGTGCGGGTAGCCTCGCCGACCAGTTGCCGGCCATTGTTCACCCCACCGGCCTGGCTGGAGACCCAGTTGGTGTTCAGCAGCTTCCAGGTCGCGCTGCTGCGGAGATAGAGGGCCGCTTGGGGCCGGGCATCGGATTGGCGGATGAGATCGCCAGAGATGGCGGAACCATCTTCGGCCATGCCCGAGGGACGCGAGGCGCTATAGCCGACCGGCGGGGGCAGGAAGACGGTGTTGCTGTCGTAAGTGCGATAGATCCAACCCAAGTCGGCGCTGTTGGTGCGGAAGTAACCGACGATGTTCTCCTGGGAGTCCAGGGCGACGGGGGTGCCACGGGGAAAGGCGGTGATGAGCCACGGGGTGGTCGCCAGCTTGCTCACCGAACTGGGCAGATAAAAGGGATAGGGCAGCCCGTTGTAATTGGTGGCCACGCCCACCACCGTGCCGAACCGGTTCACCGCGGTCGCTTCCGAACCGTAGCTCCAGTTGAAGTTCGTCACCACTCCATCCACGCGCCGATAGGCGTGGCTTTTGCCGGCGGCGCGGTAGTAACCCACCTCGTAGGCGGCGCCCCGCCCGTGCCCACCGCCAGACCCTTAATGCGATGGATCATGGTACTGAGGCCGGTGTCCAGCAAGGAACCGCCCGTCAGCAGGTTGCCGAAGAGCAGCCCTTTCTCACCCGTGCCCGTGCCGCTCCAGCCGCCCGCCCGGCCCGATTCGTCCACCGTCACGGGTTCCGTCACTGATTCTTGTGCCAGTTCGCCCAGGTCAATGACATGATAGACGAGGCTGGGAATAAGCGACACGGTGAAGGTGGCCAGGGTGGTGGCTTCACCGTCGGTGGCACTTACGGAAATCCGCACGGTGCCGTAAACCGCGGAAGGCGGCGTGATCTGCAACTCGAGCCCTCCCTCGCTATTCGTGATCAGGACGACGTTGGTGGCCTGCAAAATATTGCGGGGGTCGAGGCGGATGGCACTCACACTCGGAATGTCCGGCCCGTCCACGTCGGACAAGAGGATCGGCACCGTCACCATCGTCTCCCCTTCCGGCAGCACGAGGTTGGCCAGCGGCTCGATTACCGGCGCGTCATTGATGTTCAGCACCTCCAGCGTAACCGTGCAGGGCGCACTTTGGCTGCCACTCGGATCGCGGACGGCATAAGTGAAGGCATCCGGGCCGGTGTAGTCGCGGCAGGGCAGATAAGTGACGATGCCGGCCGAGGGATCCTTCAAGGCAAGGGTGCCATGCGTCGGCACCGTGGTGATGACGAATTCCAGCACATCGCGCGCGCCGGTGGCGCGGCCGGGATGGCGGTCCACGTCCGAAGCCGCCAGCGCCAGCTCGGTCAGGGTGTCTTCGTCCACCAAGGTGGTGAGGGTGCCCGCGCGCGTCTGCCAACTGGTGGTGCCGCTGATCCAGGCATCCAAAGGCGGCGGCCCGCTGGTGACGGGCTTGACCGCGTCGTAAGGGATCACCCCCTGCCCTTCGTCAAAGCGGTAATAGGCCAGCAGGCCGATCTCGTTGTCCCGGTTATCCCCGCGCAGCGTCCGGCTCATGAGGGCCAGAATCTGGTCCGGCGCCACGGCCCGGTTCGGGAGGCGAACTTCATCCAGGCCGCCGCGGAATTGCTTGATACTCTCGGCCGCCAGGTCGGTTGCGCCGAGCTTCACATCGTAGGACCGCTGCGTGACCAGGACCGTCTCCTCGCCCGAGCCGCTCTCCTCGGCCACCAGCGCGCCATTGATGAAGAGGCGGCGCATGGAGCCATCAAACGTGGCCGCCACATGCGACCAGGCGGACAGAACCACATTGGTGTCCGTCATCAGCGCGCGGTCGCTGCGATCCGCGCGGTAGAAGCGCAGGCAGTTATTGGTGCCCAGCCCAAAGTAATACTCGCCACGCTTGCTCACAATCGGGCCGCCGGCGGTGGTAGGCCGGATCCAGGCCTCGATCGTGAACTCTTGATTCTGCGGTCGGGACAAAGCCGCCCCGCTGCCGGCGATAGTCACCAAGCCGCCATTGAGCGTCAAACAGGCCCGCGTGTCCGCCGTCGGCAGGTCGTTGACGGGGAGCACGACGATGTTGACGCGCTGGGGGGCGAGATTGGTGCCGCTGACCTGACCCAGCACGGTGAAGCCATCCGGCAGCACATCGGCGGTGCCGCTGTTGAAGTCCGGCCACGGTGTGTAGGTCATGGCCCCAGGGAGGCTGCCGTTGGTGCTCGAGAGCGTGGCGAAACGCGGCGCGTCCTGGAGCGACCAGGAGCCACTGCCATTAGCCAGGCCGAGCGGGACACTCTGACCGGAGGAATCCTCTTGAATCCGGTAGTCGAACGCGTTGGGCACGCCGACGGTCCACTTAGGATAGAGCGCCTGGCCATTGCCCGTGCCGCTACGCAGCCCGTGGTTGCCGGCGGCCTGGGTGACGGTATTGCCGGTGCCGTCGTTCAATGGCCAATAGCCGACGAGATAGGAACTGGAGGTAAGGGCAGTGGCCGGGCTGGCGGGGAAGCGAGACTTGCGGTGCTCATCCTCCGTGCGCGCCACGCTCCACAACCGGACTTCGTCTATGATGCCGTCCACGAAGCCCGCGGGATCCAGCGACGACTTGCCGATGGTGTTGACCGAACGCTCGACGGGCGAGGGCAGCGCGACACTGCCGTCCGCGACCAGCTCGCCATCGTAATAGATCCGGGCGCGGCCCTTCTCGATGGTGGCCGCCACATGCGTCCAGCGCTGGAGGGCCAACCCGCGCGTCGCCACGCAAGTGAGGGTGCCTCCGCCCTCGTTGCCGATGAGGGCGGCGCGGCCGCTATTGTCGTTATAGGAAAGCACTAGGGCGATGCGGTTGCCAATCGGGCCGTTGCCCAGCTCCAACAACGCCGCCCACGGCTGGTGTTTGCGGAGATAGACCCAGCCTTCCATCGTCAGGTCGCCGCCGACCCAGACCGACTTGGGTAACTCCACCACGTCATCCCGGCCATTGAAGCTCAAGCCGGCGGTCGAGTTTGCCCATTGCGGCTGGCTGTCGCTGTCTTTATCCGCGCGCACATCCACGGTGAAGGTCTGGCTGGTGGTGTTGCCGTCGCTGTTCGCGACCGTCACCGTCACGACCGAGGTGCCCGGCGTGGCCGCGGCGGCGGTGACCGTCATGGTGCGGTTCGGGTCGGTGCCGGTGAAGGTGACCGCGCCGGCCGAGAGCACGGCAGTGGTGGCGGAGACGGCGCTCAGAGTCAACGTCCCGGGGGTGGGGTTCCCAACCGTGACGGCAAAGGTCCGGCTGGTCCCTACACGGATGCGGCCGTCACTCGTGCCGGCGAGGGCCAAAGTGGGGAAGACCTTGGGCTTGGGAGGATCTTCGGGCGTCTCGGGCGGCAGCAGCTCCTGTGTGACCTTGACCGCCAGATTGATCGTCTGGCTGTAACCGCCTTGAGTGAACTTGAGGGCCAGCTTGGCGTCACCGAACTTATCGGCCTGCGGCGTAATGTTCACGGTCACGTCGGCATCGTTCATGACCAGGCTGACCTTCCCCGGGGGGACCAGAGTCTCGTTGTCGCTGGAAAGCACACTGCCACTGACGGCGCCATCGGGATCCAGCGCCGTGAGTTTGACCGAGGCCGTGGTATTCCACGTCATGGTGTGGGTGGCGGTGCCGGCGTCGGCGATCACTACTCCACCCTTGGAGATCTCAAAGGGCGTGTTGTATCTGCCCGACATCTGGTCGGCCAGGGCGCCCAAAGAAAGATAGTCATTGCGACGGTAGGTTGGGGCGCCGGGATCCTTCGCGGTGCTGTCAACCACGCTGGGGGTCCCGGTGTTATCCATCAAGAAATAGGCCCGGTAAGTGCCACACTTCCAGCCGTTGTCAGAGTCGCAGAAATAGAAGCCGGTTCGCAGCGCCGCCACGGCGTCCGGGAAACTGACCGGGGTGCTGAGCTTAATCCAGGTGTCACGCACCGCATTCGCATTGAAATCGCTACTGACATGGAACCGCTTGGGATTACCGTCTGGTTTGCTGCCGGCTGAATTCCAGGAGATGCTACTGAAATCGGTCCCGGTCGCGACCTCGTTATACTGGGTGACGTTGGCGGTGAAGCCGCCGACATTGAGTTTCAGATTATAGCCGCCATCTTCGCTGCCAGCCCCGGACTTGAATACGAAATGCACCGCCGTGACCTTGGGATAGGCGAGAGCGCTGAGCGGCAGCAGGCAGACGGCGGCCAGGGCCAGTTGGGAAAGGCTGAAGGCTGAAATCCGGAGGGAACGGGGGGCGGACGGGGTTTCGGGGTTTCGGGGTAGTGCCAGCCGGGGCCGCAGGTTGGATATTTGCAGTGCAGGATTCGATTTCATAACAGGCATTTTAGATTTCGGGTTTCCGGTCAGTTCGCAGGGTTGAGTTCGCCAATGGGGCTGAAACGCCGGAGCACGAAGCGGCCGGAGGCGTAGATGGGATTGCGGTGCAGGCCGCGAATCTTCTCCTGATACGCGCCTTTCAGCTCGTCATAGCCCGCCGCCGGGGAGACGCCGCCGGACTGGGAATCAAAGACCAAGGTAAGCTCCCGGATGACGCCGTAGGCCTCCTCCTGGTAGGTGCGAAAGTCCGGCCCCAGGTTGTCGTGGTCGGGATGATACTTATGCTTGAAGGGGTTGAGCGGGTGGTTGGCCGAGAGGCCGAAGGTGGCCGTGAGCGTCTGGCCCGGGCCGAACTCGCCCGCGCAAGCCACGTAGTTATTCGTGCCCGCCGCGCCCTCGAACGCAAAGGACGGACTGCTGATGCGCCGGCCCACCATCGCGCCGTCGCGCATGCGCGCCCCCTTGAAGTCGCCCATCCGGCTCCGCTGCGTCACCAGCACGTTCTGACCCTGCCGCGCCGTGATCACGTAGCCGTCCACGTCGTTCGTCTGCACACTCTCGCGGTAGAGCTGGAACACCTCGCTCAGGAGGCGCGTCACGTTGTTCGTGTCCACATGGAAAAGGATGCGCTGGCTCAGGCCCGCCGGCACCGGTGTCGGCGCGGCGCTGGGGATGTTGGTGTACGATAGCATCACGATGTTGGTTATCTGGCCCAGGTCGTTCGTGAAGCGGATACGGTTGGTCAGCGCCGTCACACTGTTGACTTCGCTGATGCCGTCAAAGGTCGCCTGCCCCACCCAGAGCCCCGTCACCGCCGGCCGGATCTGGCCGCCGCTTTCCGCCACCGCCCCGACATGCTCCACCAGCACCGGCAGTTGCAGGCCCAGCCCGTGGTCGTCGCTCACGATCATCACGCTCTCGAAGCCCGCCACCGCCGTCCGCAACCGGTCCGCGCCCAGGACGAATTCCGTCCGCCCATTGGCCGGCACGTCCACCGCGTAGGCCACCGGCATCTCCACGAAGCCGGTGCCCTGATCGGACACTTCCCGCACCATCAGCGGGAAACCCCCAGCGTACAGTGGATGCGCTGAGAACCACAGCCGCCGCGCGGAGTCGGTGCGGTTGAGCAGGGTCAGGCGCAAGGTCTCCACGTCTTTGGTAAAGAGCAGGCCGCGACCGTAGGACAGGCTCACTTCCACCGGCCCGAGGTAAGCCGAGCCGCCGCGGACATAGAACCAATAGCCCACCCCGGCCGTGAGCACATCGTCGTTGGTCAGCAGTTGCCAATGCCCGTCCGCGTCCAGCCGGTAGATCGGTTTGATTTGTCCCGTAGTGGAATCGTAATGGGCCGGCGCGGGGCGGAAGTAATCGCCCGCCTTGGGATCGCGCCCGGCCTCCAGGGGCAGTCCGGTAAGGTTGTAACTGTCGGGCCGCCATTGCTTCACGTCCAAGGCTGGCTCCCCCTGGACCTCGACATAGACCTCATTAGTGGCATCGAGGTGAACCAGATACGCCTGGTTCACAAACAGCCGGAAGAGGTTGTTCTGGAAGGACTCGGTCCGGTTCGTCTGGAAATTCACCAGCCAGTCCGGTCCGTTCCAGGCCGCCTCGGTCATCTCCTGGATGAACTGCACCGAGTTCTCGCGATCGCGCCACATCCACACACTGGTCCCGGGCGCGTCGCCGAATACCTCCGCCACTTTGTTGCTGACCGGCTGCACGGTCAGAAAGATCGAATTCCAGCCCGGGTGTAACCGTAGAGTCTGCGTCACCAGCCGGCTATGCTTGAGCATGATTTCCGGCGTGCGCTGCAAAGTCAGCACCGCGCTCAGGCTCGCCACCCGGCCCACCGCGCTGCCAACGATCACCGAGTAACTATGGTCCCACCCCACCACGCGCAGCGGCAGGGTAACCTCCAGCGCCGCATTGGTCTGGCCCGGCAAATCCGCGCCATCCTGCCGCCATTGGTAGGACACCGCAAACTGGCTCTCCACCCCGACGGTGAACGAGGTGATGCCGCCGGGCATCGCCACCGCGTTGGCGGGTTGACGTGTGATCTTTGGCAGCCGCGCGAAGGTCAGGCCGGCCGGGCTAGACCACGTCGTCCCCTCGGCATTGGCCACCGCCACGCTGTATTGGCCCGCGTCTGGCGCCTTGGGATCAGCGACGGTGTAGTCCGCCGCCGTCGCGCCACTGATCGGCTGCCCTTCCTTCATCCACTGGTAACTGAGCCGATTCGTCCCCCGCACCACGACCGAGAAAGTGGCCGGACGACCCAGCAGCGCCAGCACGTCATCCGGACCAGACTCGATGTACGGCAGGTTCACCACGCGCACTTCCGTGCCGGCGCGCTCTCCAGCGTCGTGCCGCCAAAGGCGTTGCTGACGCTGAACGTGTACCACCCGGCCGCTTCCGGCGCGGTATTGGAAATGACCGGCGTGAGATTGGTCTGGCCGGCCAGGGCCACGCCGTCCAACTGCCATTGAAACGCGACCGGCCCCGCGCCCGCCACCCGCGCCGTCAGTTCAAAGGAACTGCCCGGCGCCACATTGGTTCGCCCCGTGGAAATTCCCAAGGTCAGCGGCGCCACATTGGCCGCCAGCGTCGCCGCCTGGCTCATCAACCGGCCCGCCGGGTTGCTCACTTCAACCTCGTAGATACCTTGCTTGCCCGCTGTCACCGAGGCGATCACCAGGTTCGTGCTCGTCCCGCCCGCCACCGCCGCGCCGTTCAAATACCACTGGTATAACAGCGGCCGCGTGCAGCCGCACACGACGCTGAACCGCGCCTCCGTGTTCGGCTCGGCCAGCAGCGACACCGGCTGCGTCACGATGGTCGGCGGCTCAATGATCGTCAGCCGCGCCTCGCGGCTGGTGCTGGTGCCCATGGAGTTTGATACCACCAC
>CAIKLQ010000950.1 GCA_903828255.1 uncultured Verrucomicrobiota bacterium | reverse complement strand
TGTGTGCAACGTCCCGACCATGTTCACATTCTCGGCCCGACGAAGAAGCCGCTCCAGAAGTGGCCGTAGCAGAAGGGACTCAGGGCGGAGAGACAGCGGGGTGGATTTATTCGAGCAAACGACGCGGCCACAAGCGTGGATGCAGTGGTGGCGGGGAGCCGTCGGAGTTCGACAATGTCATCGGGCGGCTGAAGCAACGGAAACGCGAGTTCAACCAGGAATAATCTATGGCACTAAGCAATCACGAGCGGGTCGGGAAAGCGCTGGAGGTTTTGAAGGCGGGACTGCCCGCGTTCGTGGAGCGCGAACTCAAGAGCGCCCACGGAACGAAATGGCTCGCCACCGCCAAACAAGTCATCGGCCCGGCCATCCAGATCGGCGGCACGGAGAAGTCGCCGGATTGGGACGCCGCCGGTTTGTTGCGGTTAATGTGGGAATGCTGGAACGACGTGTTCGGGAAAACGCTGGGGCGCGCGGAGCGAAGCGTAGTCAGCGAATTGATGGAGAGTCGGAACAAGTGGGCGCATCAGAAACCGTTCAGCACGGATGACGCGTATCGCGCCCTGGACTCCATGCACCGCCTCTTGAACGCGGTGGGCGCAGGCAAGGAAGCGGACGAACTCGAATCGCAAAAGTCGGAATTGATGCGGGTGAAGTTCGACGAGCAAGCCCGACATGAGCGGCGCAAGACCCAAGCGACGCTGGGGCTGGAGGCGGGAACGGCGGCAGGGTTGAAGCCGTGGCGGGAAGTCGTAACGCCGCATCCGGATGTGGCGTCGGGCCGGTATCAGCAGGCGGAGTTCGCGGCGGATTTGTGGCAGGTGTATCGCGCCAGTTTCTCGCCGGAGATTCGCAAGACGGTTTCCGACGAATACGCCGACGCGCAGGAATTCTTCCGGCGCACGTTTTTGACAGTGGGTTTGAAAGACTTGCTGGTGCGCGCCGTGCGCCGGCTGGCGAGCGACGGCAGCGATCCGGTGGTTGAATTGCAGACCAACTTCGGCGGCGGCAAGACGCACTCGATGCTGGCGCTGTGGCATCTCTTTTCCGGACGTCCGGCAGCAGAGATGCCTGGGCTGGAAGCCGTGATTGCCGACGCGAAGGTGGCGCTGCCCAAGAATGTCAAACGGGTGGTGCTGGTGGGGAACAAGATTTCGCCGGGACAGCCGTCCAAGAAGGACGACGGGACCGTGGTGCGGACGTTGTGGGGCGAACTCGCCTGGCAACTCGGCGGCAAGGAAGGTTTCGCAATCGTGAAACAGTCGGATGAGACCGCGACGAATCCCGGTGATGCGCTGGGCAAGTTGCTCCGCAAGTATTCGCCGTGCCTGATCCTGATTGATGAATGGGTCGCCTACGCGCGCGGCCTGCATGATACGAAGGATTTGCCGGGCGGCGATTTTGAGACGCAGTTCACCTTCGCGCAGACGTTGACGGAGGAGGTTAAAGGCGCGCCGGGGGCGATGCTGGTGGTCAGCTTGCCGGCGTCCGCCGACGGCTGTGGCGGAGTCTCCCCGACCAGCAATGCGAACGACGAAGAGGTTGGCGGCGTGCGCGGGCGGATGGCGCTGGCGGCTTTGCGCAACGTGGTAAGCCGCGTGGCAGCGGCGTGGCGGCCAGCCAACGCGGAGGAGAGTTTTGAGATTGTGCGACGGCGGTTGTTCCAGCCGTTGCCCGAACCGAATTACGTTTCGCGCGACAACACGGCGAAGGCTTTCTGCGACCTCTACCGGAGCAACCATCAGGAGTTTCCGTCCGAGTGTCGCGAGGCCGATTACGAGCGGAAACTCAAGGCGGCGTATCCGATTCACCCGGAGATTTTCGCGCGGCTCTACCAGGACTGGTCAGGGCTGGTGAAATTCCAGCGCACGCGCGGTGTGTTGCGACTCATGGCGGCGGTGATTCATCGGCTGTGGGAAAGCGATGACCGGAGTCCGCTGATTCTGCCGGCGAGCATTCCGCTCGATGATCCGGGCATCGTATCGCAACTCACAGGCTATCTGCCCGGCGGTTGGGAAACGGTCATCGAGAAGGACGTAGATGGCGCGGACGCGCTGCCGCGCAAGCTCGACGGCGAGAAGCCGAACTTGGGTCGGTTCTCCGCGTGCCGCCGCGTGGCGCGCACTTTGTTCCTCGGCTCTGCGCCCATTCCCGGCGCGGCCAACCGCGGCGAGGAGGATCGGCGCATTAAGCTGGGCTGCGTATTGCCCGGTGAAGCACCGGCGGTTTTTGGTGATGCCCTCCGGCATCTGGCGCAGGCGGCGACGTATCTCTACCAGGACAACGCCCGCTATTGGTATGCGACGCAGCCGACGGTCACCAAGCTGGCGGATGATCGCGCGGAACAATTACGGCGCGAGCCGGACCGGGTGGGCGAAGAAATTCGCCGTCGTGTGCGTGAAGACCTGCGTTCGCGTGGAGAGTTCCCGAAGATTCATCCGTTCCCCGCGAGTTCCGGCGATGTGCCGGACGACATGGAAGTCAGGCTCGTGGTGCTGGACGTGGAGAAGCCGTATGCGCGAGAGGGAACAAATCTGGCGCTCGAAACCGCGAAGGAATTTCTTGTCCAGCGGGGCAACAGTCCACGGATTTACCAGAACACGCTGGTCTTCCTTGCGGCTGATCGCAGCCGGCTGGATGAATTGGAACAAGCCGCCCGTTACTATCTGGCCTGGCAATCCATCATGGAGCAGGAGACGGAGTTGAATCTCGACAAATCACAGTCGCGGCAAGCAGCGACGCAGAAAGCGACTTGGGATCGGACCACCACGAGCCGGATTGGCGAGACGTATCAATGGTTGCTCGTACCGACGCAGCCCAGCCCGCAAGCAGCGCTGGAATGGCAGCAGACGCGATTGGGCGGTTCCGATGCGCTGGCAGCGCGGGCTTCCAAGAAGTTGCGCAACGACGGGCAGATGGTTGCCCAGTTCACCGCGACATTCTTGCGACAAGCACTGGATACGATTCCCCTCTGGCGTGGCAACCATGTGGCGGTGAAACAATTGGTGGAAGATTTCGCACGGTATCCCTATTTGCAACGGTTGCGCGACGGAGATGTTTTGCTGGGAGCGATGCGCGAAGGCGTGTCGTCCGTCACCTGGCGCACCGACACGTTCGCCTTTGCCGAGGGCTTTGATGAGGCCAAGGGCCGCTATCTTGGCTTGCGTGGCGGACAGATTTTGGGCTTTGGCTCGGATGCCGTCGGTTTGCTGGTCAAGAGTGCGCCGGCTGAGGCACAACTGGAAGCCGAGCGCCCGAAAACTTCGCCAAAGGTCGCTGGCGCGGGGGCGGAAACACCGGGCGGCACTCAGACAACTGGTGGATCAACGCAAGTGACACCCACGCCGGGAGGCGGCCCGACGCCGACCGCCGCACCGCCGATTCATTTCTTTGGCAGCGTGAAGGTGGATGCCGCGCGCATCAGTCGGGATGTAGGAACGATTGCCAATGAGATCATCCAACATCTTGCCAGTCTGCCAAACAGCGAAATTTCGGTGACGGTGGAAATCCAAGCGCACGTTCCAACCGGAGTTCCGGACAATGTGGTCCGCACCGTGTCAGAGAATTGCCGAACGCTGAAGTTCAAGAGCCAGAGTTTCGAGCGGGACTAAACACCGGTTTGCGGAAAGGCTAGAATTGGCACGGTCGTTCACACTGAAGTTGCTTTTCCCCATGCGGAATGAGGCGCTTGATTTTCGGCGAGCCACTGTTCAGGTCGTTCCCATTGGCTCACCTTGCGGGAATGCCTCGCTTGGTCTGTCCGGCTCAGGTTGGTCCGCGGCCCCGTCAGTTTCGAGTGCATCTGCCTCCAAATGGGCATCCGCCTGACTCTTGGTGAGGTCGAGCGCACCTTCGAGTTGATCCTGCCGCTGCGAAAGTGACGCGAGGCGCTCTTGATACTCGAACGGTTGTTCGGTCTGCACCTGCAAATCCGCAACCCGCTTGCGCGTGTCGGCAATCCGTTGCGTCACCGTGGCCGCAACCTCTTCCAAATTCTGCACGGCATATTCCACCGAGCGAATGGTTCCCAAGGCGGTCGTGCCGACCTTCGCCAGGTGCGTGCCCGCGCCTCGCACCACGATGTCCGCCCCGCTGATGAAGTTGTGGGCGACGAACACGTCGAAACCAGCGAACCGGCCGACCTGCCGGTCGGTGCGGGTCAAGCGGACACGTTCCGCCTGCCGCAGCAACAATTCACCGGCGATTCCCCGGTCGCGAACATCTTGGCCGTCCAGGTGCATCACAAAGGCATCGCCGTGGGTGTCTTGTCGCGTGGCGATGTCCCGGCGGATTTCCTCCAATCGCTTTTCGAGCCGCGGCACTTCTTCATGGAGATGCCGAACCTGGGTGCGGAGCCGATACTGCGTTTCAATATGTTGCGTGCGGAGGCGGGTGAGGCGTGCGACCTCGGCGTCAATGCTCGCTTTCTCAATCACCATCGGGTTGCCCGACGCTATGGCTTTGACCTCGGCGTAGGTCAGCGCGGTGCCATCAATATCTTCGATGCGACGCAAATCACTTTCACCCGTCATGACTTGAGAGATGAACCGCGCCTTCGTTTCGAGCGTCTGCCACATGTACGCGTCGAACGATTCTTCGGTAACGTAGCGGTAAATCTGAACTTCCGGATTTTCGTTGCCCTGGCGGAGGATGCGGCCCTCACGTTGCTCGACGTCGGCGGGCCGCCACGGAGCATCGAGATGATGGAGCGCAACCAGCCTTTGTTGCACGTTCGCGCCCGTGCCCATCTTTTGCGTGCTGCCAAAAAGAATTCGCACCCGGCCGGCGCGCACGTCGCGAAACAGCATCAACTTTGCGGCATCGCTATCGTGGTCCTGGATGAAGGCCATTTGTTCAGCGGGCACCCCGCGCGCGAGCAACTTGTCCCGCATGTCCTCATAGACCGAGAACCCGTGGCCGTTGGTTGGCACAGACATGTCACAGAAGACAAGTTGGGCCAGTCGTTTGTCCGACGTTTCGCGCCAGACACGTTCCACCCCGGCCACAGCCAGATTCACTTTGCTCTTCGGATGGTCCGGCAATTCGGGATGGTGCAACCGTAAATCGAGGGCCGCCTTGCGGCCATCCGTAGTCACCAGCAGCATGTTGTCTTCGCGCGGATCGATCCGACCCGTCCGCAATGCCTCCGCCCGCGCCACCAGCGATTGGACAATTTCCTTCAACTCCGGGGAGCAGGGCGCACTGATGACGATGGGCTTGCCGGTTCGCAGCTCCGGCACGGGCAATTTGAGCATCTTCTGTGTCTGGATGTCAGCGACTTGCCGAAACTGCTGCATCAACTCCGGTACGTTGATGAAGCGCGCAAATCTTGTATTCAGGCGATAGCCGGAGCCATCGGGAGCGAGTTCCATCGCGGAGACGGGCTCGCCGAAAGTCGCCGCCCAAGAATCGAAGTGGCCAACTTGGAGCGCTTTCAGGGCGCTCAATTGCAAGTAGCGCTGCATCGTGAACATTTCCGCGACGCTGTTCGCGATCGGCGTGCCGGTCGCAAAGACCACGCCCGCGCCGCCGTTCATGCGCTGGACGTGCAGCACTTTCAGAAACATGTCGAACGCGCGCTGGGAGGCGGTCGCCGGCAAGCCCGCGATGCGGGTCATCTTGGACACATAGAACAGGTTTTTGAAATAATGCGCCTCATCAACAAACAGTCTGTCAACCCCCAGCTCCTCAAACGTCAGGGTGGCGTCCTTCTTTTCGTTCGCTGCGAGCTCCTTGAGCTTCGCTTCGAGCCTTTTCTTCGCGCGCTCTAGTTGTTTAACGATGCGGGAATCGCCGCTCTGGCGTTGCTGCTCGACCGCCAGGCTGAGTTCCCGGAGTTCCCCGTTGATGAATTCCTCCTGCGTCGCTCGCGACACCGGAATCTTCTCGAACCCCGAGTGCGTCACGATCACCGCGTCCCAATTCCCGGTCGCGATGCGGCTCATCAAGGTCTGGCGTTTCTCCTTTTCAAAATCCTCCTTGGCAGCGACGAGGATGTTCGCGCCGGGATACAGCGTGAGCAACTCGGACGAGAACTGACCGAGCATGTGGTTGGGGACGACGATCAGGGGCTTGCGGGCGAAACCGAGGCGCTTCAATTCCATCGCGGCGGCCACAAGGGTGTACGTTTTCCCGGCTCCGACAACGTGGGCGAGCAGGCAGTTGGGAGTTTGCAAAATACGCCAAACAGCGGCGCGCTGATGCGGGTGCAATTTGATGGCCGGACTGGCGCCGGGCAGGGTCAGGTGGTCGCCATTGAAGGTGCGCAGCCGCACGTTATTGAACTCGTCGTTGTACTTTCGGGCAAGCCGTTCGCGGCGTTCGTCGTGGTTCCAAATCCACGCCTTGAAGCGCTCTTTGATTTTCTCCTGCTTGTCGCGCGCGGCTTCGGTGGCCGGTACATTCACCACGTCGCGGTCAGCGCGGTCGTCGTAGTCGTGAACCGTGGGGGTGCGCAGATTC
>CAIKLQ010000949.1 GCA_903828255.1 uncultured Verrucomicrobiota bacterium | reverse complement strand
CGCCCTTGCCCGCGTCTCGTTCTGGAATTTGCACGACGGGGAAAGCTGGCTGAACTATTTTCCATGGCCGCGCGTGAACTACCCGTTGCTCTTCGATCGCGCAAGCCAGCCCAAACCGGCGTTCGCCACGGTCCTGGAGGCTTTGGCAGCGGAGCGCTGACGCCCGTTGCGCTTGTGAGTCAACGCCGCGGCCCAGTGCCGCGCAGTCGCCAGCATAGAGAGTTTGGGGTTTGGGGAACGGGTTGGAACCAGGCAATTCTTATTTGACGGGGCGCCGGCTGGCAGCCGGCTTTGGGCGTAATGGAGGCGCGGCGGGACCCCAACCACAGAAACGGCGGCCCGCATCCGTCCGTGGAGCTTAAGCCGGTTGCAGCCCGGCGCTCCGGTGGCCGGGCCCAGTTGCGCCCGCCGTTCGCTGCGGGCCGCGCGGGGTGAAAACCCACGGTTTGGGGCGGTTTTCGTGGTTTGGGACGGAAAAACGCCGCGGCAGGATGAATGCGCCGCGCGGCAACCCGGAGTTTCCTTGCGGCGAAAGGCTTTTGCCGCGCGGCAAAAATGCTCCTGACCCACGGCGGAACGAGGTCGCCGCGCGGGGACGCGGTCGGGCGGCGCGGGGACGCGGTTTCAGCGCGAGGCGGGAATAACCCGGTCGCCCGGCGGGAATGAAGGGGCGGCGAGGCGGATTGCAGTTGCCGCCGGGCAACCCGGAGTGGCCGCGCGGAAGAAACGTCTGGCCGTCGGGAAAAAGGATTGAAAAAACGGGCAAAGACTGGCTGCGGAAGCTGCCGGATTACCAGCGAGCCGGGGCCGGCGAGCCACAGACGGCGAGCTGACTAGGGCAAACGAAAGGCGTGGGATTTTCGGTTGTCGAAGTTTCATAATCGTTTTTCCCCGAGCGAGCGGTGCTATCCGCACAGGTTGGGAATGGCTTATCAAGGGCCCGGCGAAGATTTTTTACGAATTATACGGAGCGCCGACTTGGAGTGAGTTTGGCGGCGGCCCCGCGCCAAGAGCGGACGCACGCGGGGAGCGCTGGGGAATGTTTGGTAGGGGAATGCAGGCGACAGTTCGGATTCCCCTGACCATTATTCCCCTGACTGTTACGGGCGGCCCCGGGTTTAACGCCCGCGCCAGGTGGGCAGCCAGAGCAGCGAAACCAGTAGAGTAGAGAGGCGTCCATGATGCAGTTAAACTGACCGCAGTTGGGCCGCGTCGCGGGACTAGGAGCCAGAATCCCTGGGTAATCGAGCGCTTCCGTAGTGGCACGGGCGTCTCGACTATGCGAGCCGAAGCACCTTGGCGGGACGCCCGTGCCACTACCGGTTCATGGATGCGCGAAAGCCTAATATCAAAGCTTCTCCTCCCCCGGTTCTTGGTGAACCTTGACCGTCCCGCAATCGTTGTTATGTTCCGAGGGCAAAGAACGCATGAATCAAGACCGCCCAAAGTCAGGTCCCAGCGCCGGGGGCGCGCAGCCGATTGAAGCCGGAGGCAAATCAGTGCGCTTCACCACCATCATCGTGGTCGTCATCGTCCTGGGCGGGGTCTTGTGGGCCGGGAAAAAATTGCGGAAGTCGGATCCGGCCGTCGAGATCACCGCAGTTCCCACGCGCCGCAGTTCTCCCCAGACCAAGTCTTCCACCCGACCAACTCCCGTTTCGCCCCAACCCGGAGAGGAAGCGTCCCGACCGGGTGAAGCCAGCTCGGGACTAGCCGCGCCAGCACCCGGCAGCAGCGGGGTCATTTCCATTCCCGCCCCGGCGCGGATGGCGGCGGAGCCGGAATTGCCACGACCGGAGCCGACGCCGTTCACGCGCCAATTGGTGGCGGGTCTGACCCAACTGGACCTGCGCGGCGGCGCGGTGTCGCCGGCGCAAGCCGCCCAATGGAAACAGGACTTGCAACAACTCGTGGCCCAAGGCGCGACTGCGGTGCCGGCGATCCGGGAGTTTTTGGAAAAAAATCTGGATTTGCGATTCGACGGCGTGACCGGCGGAAATGTGAACGGTTATTCTTCACTGCGCGCCAGTTTGTTCGATGCCTTGCTGCAAATCGGCGGGCCGGAAGCGGTGGCGGTTTCGCGGGAGGTGTTGCGCACCACCGCCGATCCCGTGGAGATCGCGTTGCTGGCGCGCAGCCTCGAACAGCAAGCGCCGGGTCAGTATCGGTTGGAAGTCCTTAATGCAGCCCGCATGACTTTGGAACAAGCCGCCCAGAGCAACTTAAACGGTCGGGACGTGGCGCCGCTGTTTCAATTGTTTCAAACCTACGGGGATGCCAGTTATGTGGCGGCGCTCCAACACACCCTGCCCAAGTGGAGCTATTACGAGACGCTGGCGTTGGCCGGACTTCCGGAAGGCCAGGGGTTGCCCCTGCTCATCAATCAAGTGCAGGATCCCAAAGCCGTCGGCACCACGGCGAACAATTTTGCGCTGCAACTGTTGGCTCAAATGGCGGCGCAATATCCCGATGCCAGCACCGCGCTGATCGAACAGGCGCGGTTGAATCAAATTCCCAATCAGCTTTGGCGGCAGATCGGGCAGGCGCTGGGCGGCAACCAGTTTCAGTTTGGCAGCCAGGTGATTGACAACACCCTGCCCCCGGCGAGCGGGTCCGGCGTGAGCACCTATCACATCGAATTTGGGAACCAGAATTTCTACACCACGCCGTTGGGAGCGAATGTGTCTGCGGATCAAATCGCCCAACGCCGGGCGGTCATTGATCAACTCCTCGGGGTGACTTCAAATCCGGCGGCGGTGTCCGCACTGCAAGCCGCGCGGAATTCGTTGCCTGGTGGGCAGCCGAAACCGT
>CAIKLQ010000948.1 GCA_903828255.1 uncultured Verrucomicrobiota bacterium | reverse complement strand
GCTCGACCGGGTGGAACGAGCGTCGTTTCGGACGGGCAAGTGGCTCGACCGGGTGAAACGAGCGTCGTTTCGGGCCGCCGGGTTGGCGCGGCGGCGCGAGCGGAAGCTTGGGCTGAGGTGTGGGGGCGACCCGGCGGATTCTTCACACGGTCAGGATTCGTTGCAAGGTGGCATAGTCAAACCTTTCGATCAAAAGGCGGAGACTACGGCCGAGCTGCTCATCGTAGGTGGCGGCTTGATCCGCCAAGACCAGCATCTGGTCATATTCCGCGCGGCAGGTGGCTTCGCGCAGCGCGGCCACTAACGCCACCGGCAGGCGGCGGATCGTCGCGGGCGTGGGTATTTCCGGCGCCGCTACCGCCGCAGGTGGCGCGTCGGATTCCTCCCCGGCATAGACATAATTCACGCCGGTCAGTTGCTGGATGCGCGCCAACAGCGCCATCTCATGAAACGGTTTGCCCATGAACGCATCCGCCCCGGATTCCAAGCCGCGCTCCTGGGATTCGGGGAAGACGCTGGCACTGAGGATGATGATTTTGATCGCCGTCCCTTGCGCGGCCCGGATTTGCCGAATCGCCTCGAAGCCGTCCATCACCGGCATGAGGAGGTCCATCAACACCACGTTTGGGAGCCAGGTCTGGCTCTGAACCACGGCGTCCGCACCGTTCTCCACAATGCGGGTTTCAAAACCGAGCGGGGCGAGCAGGTGCTCCAGGAGCGTGGAGTTTTCGCGCTGATCATCCACCAGCAGCACGCGGCAGGCGGGCTGGCCGGGCCGGAGGTGCCGCACCCGGGCGGGCGGGGCGTCCCCCAGCGCCGCGGCGGCGGCGGCGTGGTCCATCAGGACATCGAATTGGAAAGTGCTGCCGCTGCCAAGTTGACTGGTGACGGTGAGTTCTCCGCCCAGGGCCTGCACGAATTCGCGGCTGAGGGCCAGTCCCAAACCGGTGCCGCCGCTGACCTGTTTGCCGCTGAGGGTTTGGAAGAACGGCTGGAAAAGGTGTGGCAGGTCCGCGGACGCGATGCCGGTGCCGGTGTCCTGGATTTCCGCGTGCAGGCGCAGCTTTTGATCCGGCAGGTCCGTGGCCCGCAGGCGCACCGTGATCTCGCCGCCGCGGGGCGTGAACTTCAGCGCGTTGCCGAGCAGGTTGATGAAGACTTGGCGCAACTTGGTTTGATCGGTCTGGACGTAACGCGGCAGATCGCCCTGGCGTTCAAAGCGGAACTGCAACAGCTCCGTGTCGGCGCGCAACCGGAACAGGCGCTCCAAGTCTTCGAGCAGCAGGTGCAGATCGAAGGCGCTGGGCTTGAGGCTGATGCGGCCGGTTTCAATGCGGGCCATCTCGAGCACGGCGTTGATGATTTCCAACAGGTGCTGACCGCTGCGGGTGATGGTGGTCAAGTGCTGCTGCTGGCGGGCGGACAACACTTCATCGCGGAGCAGGAGTTGGGAGAAGCCCATGATGGCATTCATGGGCGTGCGGATTTCATGGGACATGTTTGCGAGGAAGGCGCTCTTGGCACGGTTCGCGGCTTCCGCGGCGCCCTTGGCCAGGCGCAATTCCTCCGCCACCTGTTTGCGGGCGGTGATGTCTTCTTTAACGCCGACCAGATGGGTGATGACTCCGGCTTCATTGTGGACGGGCGCAATGGCGGCGGATTCCCAGAAGATGCGACCACTCTTGGTGCGGTTGCAAATTTCGCCGCGCCAGATGCGGCCCGCGAGGATCTCGGTCCACATCTCCGCGTAAAACCCGGGGGGATGGATCCCCGATTTGACCAAGCGCGGCGTCTGGCCGATGGCCTCCTCCAGGCTGTAGCCCGTGGCCCGCACCCACGCCGGGTTGACATATTCGAGGTGCCCCGACCGGTCGGTGATGAGAATCATCGAGGGGCAGAACTCGACCGCTTGCGAGAGCTTGCTGAGCCGCGCGCTGGCCTGCTTGAGCGCGGTGATGTCAATCATCACGGTCAACAAAACCGGCTGGCCCTGCGTGGTGATGATTTCGCCGGAGAACAGGCCGTCGAGGATTATCCCATCCTTGCGCCGGACCTTCATTTCAAAGCCGACGATGCGTCCCTCCCGGAGCAGCTTATCCGCCGCGGCGGTCTGCTGTTCCGGCTGCACAAACAAACCAATTTCGGCCGCGGTCTTGCCGATGACTTCCGCTGCGGAATAGCCCAACACCGTGAGGAAGGCATCGTTGACATCGGAGAACTGGCGCTCGGGAATGGTGGAAAGCGCCATCAAAGTGGGGTTGGAGCGGAACAACCGCTCGAACCGGTTCTGGGCCTCCATTTCCAGCCGCAAATCCTTGCTCACGCCGAAGAGACAATCCTTGCCGTTCCACTGGCCGAGCCAGACGCGCGTCTCTGCCGGGATGGACTCGCCCTGCTTGGTGACCAGCGGCAAGGGACAGGATTTCCGTTCGCCGCGTAACATGGCGGCGAAGATTTGCTCGGCTTCCGGGCGCTGGTCTGCGGGGTTGAAATCCAGAACGTGCCGGGCGACAACTTCCTCGTCGGTGTAGCCCAACTCCCGTTTGAGCGCGTGGTTGGCGAATAACACCTGACCCGGCGGCGTGGTCACCAGGATCATGTCCCCGATGGTCTCAAAGAAGTTGCGGAAGTTTTCCTCCCCGGATTTGAGTTTGGCTTCGAGTTGTTTCTGCGCGGTGATGTCCCAATTCGTGCCGAACATGCGCAAGGGGCGGCCAGATGCATGCCGCTCCACCACCGCGAGGGCCCGGATGTTGTGGATGCTTCCGTCCGGCCAAAGCACGCGAAATTCGGTGTTGAATTCCTTTTCGCCCTGCAACGCCGACTGGATTTCCGCATCGCCGCGCTGCCGGTCTTCTGGATGCAACCCCGCCTGCCAGGCCGCGTAAGCGCCGCCGAACTGATCCCGGGTGATCCCGTAGAGGCGGAACATTTGGTCATCCCAGGTCAACTGGTTGTTGACTACGTCGTAACCCCAGATGCCGACGCCCCCGGCTCGCACGGCCAGCGCCAGGCGGACGGCGTTCTCGCGCAGCGCCGTCGCCGCGTGCATGTCCTCCGTAATGTCAACGCACGAGCCAATGTAGCCGGCGAAGGCGCCATCGGTATGATAGCGGGGCACGCCGTGGTCCAGCAGCCAGCGGTATTCGCCATCGTGACGGCGCAACCGGTATTCCATTTTGAATTCCTGCTGGGCGTCGAAGCTCTCCTCGTAAGTCTTCAGGCACCGGGCGAGTTCCTCCGGGTGGATGCCTGCGGTCCAGCCATCGCCCTGTTCCTGGGCCAGCGTGCGCCCCGTAAAGCTGAGCCAGACTTGGTTGAAATAGAAACAACCCTTGTCCGTGCCCGCCATCCAGATCAGGACCGGGGCATTGTCGGCCATGGTTCGGAACAGCGCTTCGCTCTCCCGCAGTTTGACCTCCGCCCGCTTGCGCTCGGTGATGTCGCGGAAGGTCCAGATGCGCCCGTAGTTTTCCCCATCCCGTCCCAAAACCGGGGCGGAATACCGGTCCAGAACCATGCCGTCTTTGAATTCGATCTCTTCGTGGCTGGCCACGTCAGGATGCTCATACAGGTAACTGACTCGCTCCAGAAAGGCCTTGGGGTGTTTGGTCAAACTCACGACGTGCTGGAGCAACGCGGCGTCATCGGCGTCCGCCACAATCGCTTGGGGAACTTCGAAGATTTCGAGGATTCGCTGGTTCACGAGGATCCGTTTGTGGTCCGTGGCCACGACCAAAATTCCGTCCAGCGAGGCGTTAGTCTGCGCTTCCAGCAAGGCGGTTTTGGCGCGCAGCACTTGTTCCCCCTGCACGCGCTCGGTGATGTCATGGAGGAGCGCAAAGATTACCGCTTGCCCTTTCCAAGTGTAGGCCCCGCCGACGATTTCCACCGGGAACACCGTGCCATCTTTCTTCCGGTGATACTGGAGCGGGATGAAACTTGCCCCCGTGCCGGAGGCGGGTTGCGTGGTCGCCGCCGCGTCTTGCGCCGCCACCGTCACCTGGCCGAAGGTCATGCCGGCCAGCAACTCTTCCGGCCGATAGCCGTATAATTGGGCGAAGGCGCGATTCACGTCCAACAGTTTGAGCGAGGCCACCTCATAGATGCAGATGGCATAGACCTCGTTGTTGTAAATGATGCGGTGCTTTTCCTCGCTCTCCCGGAGGTCCACGGTCAACTGTTCCGCCAATTGCTGCGCGCGGAACCAGGTGTTCCGCCGCGAGCGGAACAGTCCGAACAACAGCAGGCTGATGGTCGTTCCGCCGCCGAGAACCGTGGCCACGGAGAGGTAATTCGACCATTCCACTTTCCGGGTGAGGCGCAATTGCCAGCGATCGGCTTTGATGATGGAAACCAGTCGCCGGCCCGCTTGGGGGGCGTTTGTAGTGGCCCCCGGCTTCCCGGTGACCTGACTGTCATAAAGCAAAGTTTCGGGCGCCACCTGCTG
>CAIKLQ010000947.1 GCA_903828255.1 uncultured Verrucomicrobiota bacterium | reverse complement strand
GGCGGTATCTCACGCGCTACCGGCATTTGCTCCCGGCGAATTACAATGCCCGGGCGCTGACCTTCACCAATGAGCCCTACACGGCGCGGGAGATTCTGGAATTCTGTTTCCGGGCGGCGACGGTGGAATCGCCGTGGTGGCGGGTGTATAACACCGGGAGCGCGGCGGCGGCTTTGAACCAGCCGGTGTATGACGTGGATTGCGAGTCGGGCCGGAAGCTGGGGACGCTGGTGATGGACCTGTTGGATCAGGCGCTGACGGATTTGACGCATGATCCGGTGACGGGAAAGATGACGGCCATTCCGGACGGGCGGCAGATGCCGGGCAATGGATATGCAGTGGTGCAAGGGTATGGGGTGAACCTGGAGGGATTGCGATTGTTGCACCCGGAAACCTTCAACCTGGAAAACTGGAAGCTGCAACAGAACCTGTGGCAGGCGATGCCGTATCAGGTGGATGATTCCGGGGAGGATGGCAAATTTGTGCGGTTCGACGTGCCGGTGGTGGTGTCGGCGGATCAGGGCACCAGCGAGGAGCCGCAAGCCAGGGCCGGATGAAGCGGCGTAAGGGCGTAAGGGCGTAAGGGCGATGGAACGAGAGAGCGAGACGGTGAGGCGGTGGCCTTCAGCTTGCCGATTCGGCAAAGCAGGAAGGAATTTCAGATTCCTCATAACGCCTCCGTGGGGCTACTGGGTTGACGCTTTGAGGACTCGTTCCAGCGCGGCCAGCCGTCGTTCCAGTTCGGCGATGCGGGCGTCCTTGTCCTTCACCGCTGTTTCCACCTTCTGGTTCAACCCTTGAATCGCGGCCAGCGCCACACCGTCGGCATCCACGGTGGTGATGGTTTTATCGCTGTCACCCACCCCGAAGGCGGCGTGGAAGTCTTGCGCCATCGGCCCGAGGTGCCGGATGGCTGGATCTTGGGTCTTGTAGTTCCAAGTGGCTATCGGCAAGGCAACCACTTTGTCCAGCACGGTGCGGGCGTCCACGGGCGCGCAGTTGGTCTTGGCGTTACGATCTCACACCAACTGCCCCAGGTGCCGCTGCCAGCCGCCAGCGTGACGCCGGCGGTGGGCGCACCCGTGCCATCCACCGCGCTGAAGAGCCAGTAGCCACCCGTGGCGCGAACCACGAACTGGTTGTTTCCCCAAGCATGAACATCGCAGTCACTCGCATCTCCCCAGACGAACGAACCTTGTCCGTCCGCCTTGGCCCGCCGGCCGGCCACGAAGCTGTACCAGCCACTGGCCAGGTTGTTATAGCCGCCCGGCACGGTCGCGGCGCGTCCGGCGGCCGTGTTGCCCCAGCCGCCGCCGACGGTCGCCCAGTGGTCGCTGGCTGTGTTGGTGGCGCCGCCGCTGACGGTGGCGGTGTAGCCGCCGGCCTGATTCCACCAACCGCCACCTACCACCGCGTAGGTGCCGGCGGCGAGATTAGACTCGCCACCGCTGATAGTGGCCAACTCCGAGTCGAGTGCGATCGTGTTGGCATGGCCACCGCCTACGGTGGAGTAGTGCGCGTTCGCCGCGATATAATTGGTGCCGCCGCCGCCGATGGTGCCCCACCAGGCGGAACTCCCAATTCGGTTGCCTCCGCCCCCACCGATGGTGCCGTAACTGGCGTAGCTTCCGTTGTCGGTGCCGCCGCCGATCGTGGCATAGTCCCCACCGCCGACAGTGGCGACCCAGTTGTTGGCGCCCCCGCCAATGGTACCGTAGCTGGCAAAGATTCGGTTGGTGGTGCCGCCGCCCACAAACGCCCCGGTGCCACTAGCCCTATTGGCGTAGCCGCCGCCAACCGTGGCATGGGTAGCGGTGGCCGTATTCTCGCCTCCGCCGGCGACGGTGGCCCAGCCATTGAGCGCCTCGTTGGCATAGCCTCCGGGCACCGTGGAAAACTTGCCGCTAGCAAGATTGCGCCCCCCCGCCGACAGTGGCCCCTTGGGCACGGTCCAGGCGCCGACGGGGGTGGACGTCACGCAGACGCGGGTGCAAACCAGTGTGTTGCTCGTCACCAATACCGTAGCGGCCTACCGGGTTATTACCGCGCCGGGGGGAGCAGTGAAGTCCAGCGGAACGTGGGCGGTGACGAATCTCACGGAGATCACGACGACGGTGTATCC
>CAIKLQ010000946.1 GCA_903828255.1 uncultured Verrucomicrobiota bacterium | reverse complement strand
TCCACGAGCGGGATTCCGGTTCTCTCGACGGGGTATGTCTCGGTTGTCGGCGGAATCCTTGCGATCACCAACAACGCGCAGCCCACGACCTTCAACATGGTGCAAGGCAGTTTCACGCTGGGCGGCGGCGATGTAATCTCGGACAACATTCTCCTGACCAACGCCGGCGGGCAATTCATCTTCAACGGCGGCACGCTCTGGGCGAAGAACCTGACGGTTTCCAATGGCCTGCCGTTCACGGTCGGGGATGGAGTCAACCCGGCGACCTTCCATTTGCAGGGCGGCACTTACAGTTTTGCGGACGGATTGACCATCATGCCGCTCGCCACCGTCACTGGCTGCGGGACGGTCGTCGGTACGATCATTAACAATGGCACTTACAACAATACGTGTGGCGGTCCCGCGCCCTCGGCGACCACGATTTCCGCCACCCATAAATCCGGCAGCACGGTGACCCTCTCCTGCGCTTCCTCGAACGGTTCGAGCTACACGCTCGAATACAAAACCAATCTCACCGACGTAGCTTGGACGCCGATCCTTCCGTTGATACCCGGTACCGGCAGTCCTTTGGATCTCACCGACAGCGCCGCGACAAATGCCTCCCGATTTTATCGCGTGAGAGTTCAGTGAGACGAAACCTCGAACTCCTTGGGTAAGCCGACCTTTCTGTGGTCGCTTCCCTCGCCCCGTCGGAAGGGGAGAGGGGCAGGGTGAGAATTCGCCGAACCAGAGCTTCGCGCTTTGAACCCCAGAACCGTAGCCGCCGCCGCGAGTCGGTGCTGACTTCTCGCAAGGAAAGATGGCGCGGACTTACGGCTGCGGCTACGAGGTTCATGGGCAGCTTCGATCTCCAACCGTGGATGCGCAACGGGGCCAGGAGCCGGAGTGCGCCCGTCCCCGGGCGCACTCCGGGAGGCTCAGGGGGAGAGTTCTTCTTCACGCGGCAAGGTCGCGACGTGTTTTTTCCACAACTCCAGTTCGACGTAGAGTTCGAGGAAATTCCCCGGTCGCAGTTCAAATAGGCCGACCATCACCCATTTCTTCCCCGACCTTTCATCGAGCCTGGCGTCGAGACTCCTAGCCAATTCCATCGTGTACGCGTCCTCCAG
The DNA here is from genome assembly GCA_903828255.1 of uncultured Verrucomicrobiota bacterium. Taxonomy (GTDB): domain Bacteria; phylum Verrucomicrobiota; class Verrucomicrobiia; order Limisphaerales; family JADLHS01; genus CAIKLQ01. The sequence goes on along the minus strand of CAIKLQ010000946.1, from coordinate 5,005 downwards.
CAGTGAACGATTCAGCTTCAGAAGTTCGTCTCCTTGGGGATTCTCCGAAAGCAGCCCCTGCGCCTGCGTGCGCAACTCGACCCCAGCAAATCGTTGAGCTTGGTAGATCGACGGACCAGTAATGAGGTGGTTAAGCTCCTGCACGAGGCTGGCGCGCAACGCTACGGATTCCGCCCCTTGGCCTTGGTAGTTGGACAGAGCCCTCTTTGTCGTTGGGGACAATTGCCCCGCAAGCCAAGTGTCAATCTGGTTAGTCGGCTGTTTCAACTTCTTGGCAAGAGCCGGCAGGTCTAGGAAGTCGCCCTGCGAGAACATCGGGGAACCGGTGTCGAGTTTGGCCGCCACAATGACGACGGGTGCGAACGGATCGGCGGGTAATTTGTCGAACCAGCCGATGTGGTGGAAGCGCCGCAGATACCACGGCAACGGCCAGTAGTCGCTGCCCGGAGCAATGACCTTCACCACCGTGTCGTAGCCGGCGGGGGCGACTTGCGCCAGCCCTTCCACTTTTTTCACCAGGTTCAATAGGTCCGGCACGGTCTGCGCATAGACGTAAGGATTGCGCCGGTCCGAGGCGAAAACGAAGTTCGCCCGCCAGGCTTGCCCCGCGAGCAGCGCGGTTTGGACGACGAGCACGGCGATCACGAGGAACTTCAGTTTCCGAACGCGGGCAAATTCCACCAACCCCGCCGCGCCGATGCCCGCGAGCAAAATCATCCCGTGCCAGAAGCCGAGCAGACACCACGGCGTCTTGTAGGAAATCACGGCGTAAGCGGCGGTGAGTGCGATGGTGTAAATGGCGAGGAAGCGGGGCAGGGGAGAGCGCTTGCCGAAAAGCGCCACGCCGACGCCGAGCGCGGCCAGAACCAAAATCGCGCCTTCGCTCCAGACCGGTCCTCTCGCCGGATGAAACCACGCGAGCCGTTCGAGGTAAAAATTCCACGGATGAATGTGCGGCGATTGCCCGCCCGCCCGCTTGAGCCAGGGCAGATAGGTGCGAATCGAATCCGCGAGCCCGGCAAAGTTTGTGAAGACCGAACTGAACAAGACGAACCAGACGAGCAAGGCGGCCAGCGCCGCGAAAGTGGCGTGACGCAGCCACGGCGTAGTGGCGCAAGCGTCCTTGCTTGCGGCAGTGTCGGCGGGCGTTCCGCCCGCCGTGCCTGCCTGCAACCTGAAAGCTTGCAGACACTGGCGCAAGCTAGAGGCTTGCACCACTACCAAGGCCACTGCCATCGCGGCAAGCGCAAGGACGAACGTTTCTTTCGTCGCGAACATCAGCCCGATGCCCAAGCCGGCCACCACCGCCCAGCGGGCCTGGCGCGTTTGCGCATAACGCCAACCCGCCCCGAGTGTCAGCGTAGTGAAGAAGACCAGCAACATTTCGTGGATGAAATACCGGCTGTAGAAAACCATCACGGGCGAAACTGCGGTGAAGATCGCTGCCCACAGGACGGCTTGACGGCTCAAGCCATCAACGAACAGCAGCAACAGGAGAATCAGTCCGACGCCAAACGCCACCGGCGCGAGTCGGAGCGTGGCGTCATCGAGTTGATCGGAATTTCGCGCAGTGCTCAGCCACAGGAAGGGGAGCGTGGCGTAATGGAGTGAGGGTCCGTGATATTCGTCGGGGTCGTAGCGGTAGCGACCATGTTGCCAAAGCTCGCTGACTTTGACGGCGTTGACGGCTTCGTCGTTGTGCAGCGGGCGGAGGTCGAGCTTCGGAAGGCGCAAGGCGAGCGCGCCGGTGATGGCCAGCAGCACCGCCAGTGCGATCCAGCGATTCATCTCAGGGCGGGTGAAGGCAGTTGTAGTAAGAGCGGTTCTGTGCCCTTTGCCACGGAATTGGTGGATGAAAGAGTTGCAACTCCGCTCTCAGGACTCGCCGGCAGTCCGTAAACCTCGATTTCCTGCCAGCAATTGAACAGGCTCAAGTTATTGCCATTGGAGTAGCCGCGAACGTAACGAGCTTTGATGCCCTTGCCGTCCACGATGCGGCCGAATTTTGTCTCGAAGTATTCTCGATCGCCGCCAACACCGAGGCCGGAGGAATCGTCCTTATCGTTGTTAAACAACGTTGTTGCGCCTTTCCGAAAATCAGGATCATTGGAGACCTGCACGATGACGTCATGCATGGTCTGGGTGAAACGGTGGTCGTGCCACATGACAATGGCGTAAACTAGCTTTGGCTCGCCGAGGTCCACTTGCACCCATTGCAGGCCCTTTTTCATTTCCACCCGGTCGTAATCGAACGCCTCCTTTTTACCGTCAGTTATCTGGCTCAACTTGCCCGAAGTGGGCAGATCACTGCAGGTCACGAGTTGGCCGGCCGCGAGGTTCTTCACGCCTTTGGGCACCGGGAACGGAGGCGGGCGATTGTCGGAGTAGGGCTCAATGTTCGGGCCGACCGGCAGGTCTTCGGGCGTGCCTTTCAGGGCGGGGGCCGGCAGCTTTAACACTAGCGGCTCGGTGCCCTCGGCGTTCACGCCGAGGGCAGATTCACCGCAACAGGACAGGACGAGTGCGATGGGCAGGAAGAATCCGGCTGGCGGGCGAAAGCTTCTCGTCAGGTTCATGATAGCCACAGGATGACTAGAACCCGAGCCAGGAATCTATTTCGCCGGCAGCGCGTAAACTTCGATTTCCTGCCAGCAATTGAGGGCGCTCAGCGTGCCGCCTTTGGTGTAACCGCGCACGTAGCGAGCCTTTGCCCCTTTGGCGTCAATCGCCCGGCCGAACTTGGTTTCAAAATACTCACGGTCCGTTCCCACGCCGAGGCCGGAGGAGTTATCTACGTCATTGTTGAACACGGTCGTGACGCCGGTCTTGAATTCGGGATCATCGGAAACCTGCACGATCACGTCGTGCATGACCTGAATGTAACGGTGGTCATGCCACAGCGCGACGGCGTAGATCGCGACGGTCGCGCCCAGATCCACTTGCACCCACTGCGCGCCCTTCTTCATTTCCACGGAATCGTAGTCGAAGGCCTCTTTTTTTCCGTCGGTCACCTGGTTCAACTCGCCGGTGAAGGGCTTCACGCTGCTGGTCACGGTTTTGTCGGCAGCAACGTTCTTGACGCCCTTGGGGACTTGCAGTGGCGTCGGCGCTTTATCGGAGTAAGGCTCGATGTTCGCGCCGACGGGCAAATCTTCGGGCGTGCCTTTGAGGGTGGGAGCGGGCAATTGCAACGCCAGCGGTTCGGTTGATTTCGCGTCTTGGGCGCGAGCCGGGGCGGCCAGAACGACGACCGCAACAACGGCGGCGAGCAGAGGTTTCACAAGGTTATTTTTCATAAATAGCATTTCGTGGAGATACGATAGAGAAACGGGCTGACTTATTCAAAAAGATTTTTCAAAAAGCGCATTTTAGGCAGAATTGGGCGGGACCAGCCAATTTTGAGACGGGCGCGCAAGTTAGGCGGCCGCCGTTCCCGCCGGTTCATCGTCGAACTGGTTGGGCGGTCTTGCGAGGGTGGTGGCGGGGGCGGTGTTCCAGAAGCTCAAGGAGCAGCAGCGGGAGCAACCACCGCTTCGCATCAGCTGGGGCAGCGGGTTGGGCGGTGCGGGCGTGGGCGCGGCGAAAGGTGCGATGGGTCAAGGTCAGGGCCGTCTCGGGGCTGCCGCAGAGCAAGGCGGCAAAGCGAAACAACGGCTGATAATTCAGCTCGATCAGTCGGTTGAATCGCAGGGCCATGGTCGTTTGCATAATTGGTCGCGGGCCAGATGCCCGCGTGTTCCGGCAGACAGGTTGGGGCATCTTTGTGTTCAAACTGGCGGACCCTGGTTTGGGGATCCGCTGCGGGATCCCATACGTCCCACCTGTCTGATACGTCTGACTTGTCCTGCCGTGTCCCTCGGACAACACTCCCAGCGCCGTGAGTTCACGTTTTTACGACGCCCACAATCACTTCCAAGACGAACGCTTCCGCGGGCGGCAAGAAGAATCGCTCGCGGCGTGCCGCAGTGCCGGCGTGACCGGCATGGTCGTGAACGGTTCGTGCGAGGCTGACTGGCCAGCGGTGCTCGCGCTTTCCAAACAAGCTCCAGAAGTAATTCCCAGCTTTGGCTATCATCCGTGGTACCTCCACGACCGCACTGCGGACTGGCTGAGGATTCTCAACCACTTTCTCGATCAAACGCCCTCCGCCGTGGGCGAGATTGGACTCGACCGCTGGAAACCGGGTTTGGCTTACGCAGGGCAGGAGGAAGTTTTTATTGCGCAACTGCGACTTGCGTCTGAGCGGAACTTGCCAGCCAGCATCCATTGCCTGCAAGCCTGGGGGCGGCTGCTGGAGATTTTGAAAACCGAGCCGCGACCGGCGCGCGGCTTTCTGCTCCACAGCTACGGCGGGCCGAAGGAAATGGTGAAACCGCTCGCCGACCTGGGCGCGTATTTCTCGCTGCCCGGCTACTTCGCGCACGAACGCAAGGTGCGCCAGCGCGAAACCTTCAAGCACGTTCCGCCCGAGCGCTTGTTGATTGAGACAGATGCGCCAGACCAAAGTTTGCCTGTCGCGCGCAATCGTTTTCCGCTGACTGACATCGCCACCGGCAAGGCTTTGAATCACCCCGCAAACCTCGTGGCGGGATATGCGTTTGCCGCGGAGTTCCTCCGCGAGTCCGTCGAAACGCTGGCGGCGCGCATCGAGAAGAACTTCTTGCGGTTGTATGGTGGAATTTGAAACGGCGCTCGCTCTGACCCGCTTCCGTCCGATCGGAGAGGTAACCCGCAGCGGCCATTTGATGGTTTACTACTGTTCGCCCGGGGACCTCCGGTTCAAGGTCGTCCGGCGGGAAAAATTCCGGGAAGCTTGTCTCTGGCTCCTTGAATCGGGCAGTGCAGCCTTTTGTTGCCTATACGACAAAAGGTTGTAGCACCTCGGCGCGGCGGTTCTCGGTCATTCGGCTTTTCTCTCGATAATCCGCTTCACGACCTGCGCGGCGGCGGCAAAGCCAAATGCGCCCGTCACGAACGTCGCCGTGCCGTAGCCGCTGCGGCAATC
>CAIKLQ010000945.1 GCA_903828255.1 uncultured Verrucomicrobiota bacterium | reverse complement strand
GCTGCCATTGCCCGCAAAGGCGCCGCGAAAGGTGCCGGCGGAAACCTCCCCGTTGGCGTCCCGTTTGACGAGCGTGTTGCTGGCATTGCTCGCGGTGGCTGCATTGGCGAGGTTCGCGCCACTGGCCACATTCGCCGCCGTCACGCCACCCACCGTGCTGACGACGGTGGCGAACTGCGAACCCGTCACGTCACCCAGCAGCGACGCGGTGAAATTGGTCGCGCTGGGGGCGGTGCCCACAATGGTGGCGGCGGTGAGGTTGCTCAGAGCGGCGCCGTCTCCTGCGAACCTGCCGACCAGTTGACTGGCGGGGTTGGTCAGCACCACCGGCCCAGCGAACCGGTTACTGCCGGTGAACTCCTGCGCCGCGTCCCGCAAAGCCACATTGCCAGTCAGCCGCCCGTCGGACAGGGTTCCGGCCGTGATTCGGGAGGCGTTCAGGTTGGTCAATCCGCTCCCGTTTCCCTCGGGTGCAGGCAACTGCCCGGTGGTGAGCCCGCCCACGATGTTGGACGCGGCCACCGCGAGCGCTTCCCCGGCGCTGGCACTGAAGACCGCGTAAGGCACGGGGAGCAAAAGCCGGCGCTGGTTCAAAGTGGTGAACCCGCTCTCGCCATTGGTCCGCACCAACATTTCGAGCCAATACGAGGTGCCGTCAAAGCACCGGTCGCCGAAGTCCAGAACCACGGTGAAAAGTCCGTTGCTCACCGCGACGTTGGCATGAGCCTCCGGCCCCCGCAACCGAGTGCCACCCGAACTCTCGCCGTAAAGCGAAAAGGTCAAATCGTAGAGCCCATTGGCCGGCCGGCTACCATCGCTCAAGCGGCCCTGATAGGTGAACGCCGTTCCCAAAGCCCAGCCATTAACGGCTCCCAGGAGTAGCGCGCAGCAGAGCCAACCCCGAGCGCGACAGGCAACGCCGCGGAGGACGCCGGCCCCCGCGAGACTAACCCGCGCCCAGTTCTTATGGAGCAATGGGAATCGGCCAGATGCAGCCAGCCAAAAGCGGGCCCGCCTCACGCGCGCTGGCTCAATAGACCCTGACATGAACTTGAGGTGCGTCACACTTTCAAGATTTCGTCATTTTTCTTTGTTGCAGGAAACGGGTTGCAGGAACCGCGCACGGCATCAGATCCTGACTTTCGGGCTAGGTGCCCGGTGCTGGTCAAGCGCTTATTTTTCTGTCACTGGCCCAGTCTTCTAATTAACTCAAGACTTATACCCGAACAGGGGGTACCCCGAGCAATACCCGGTACGGGGTATTTTCAGGGTATATTCCGTGGTATTATGCCAGCAATAAGCCAAGCCAGCCGGGCCGCGGACCGGCGGGTCCAACCGGGCCGAGAGCTGCCAGTGGGTGGTGGCAATCCACCGCATCCTCGAAACCTACGGATTGGGCTGCCGGGAAGAAGAGCTTGGAACCATCTGAGTCCTGCCTCAACCAATCCCAACGCCGCCCCAGAAAAATTGACGTTAAAGTTTGGAACGCGTCACGGCAATGGAACTAAGCGATAGAGCCGCTTCGGCTGACCGAGGGCAGACACGTCAAAGTAAAGCTGCGACGAGTTGGTCAACGTCACCGTGGTCAGCGTGAACCAGACGTCCGTGGGGCCGAGGGCGTTGATGCCGTCCACTCGCACCTGGCTGCCGACACTGCCGGTCAAAGTGAGGGCGGGAACCAACTGGAGGTCAAGCGACGGAATCACGCTCGGCGTGTCGGTCTGCCAGGCGCGATAAAAACGCGGCGGCGCGGCGGGCGCGGCCACGTCGAATCCGAATTGCGGCGGGTTGGTCAGAACCACCGTGACCAGCGGCCACCAAGCTGGCGCGGGACCCAAGGCTTCGGTGTATTCCAGGTTCAACACGCTCCCGGCGGCGCCGAACAGCTTGACGCCCACCACCGGTCGGCGTTCCACCACCGGAATCACGTTGAGCAGGGCGGGCGCGCTGGTCACTGCGCCGAAGGCGTTGCTTGCCACCACCGTGTAGGCGCCGCGATGATCGAGTCGGAGGTTCGTCAAGTCTAGGTCGGCGTTTGTGGAGAACTCGCAAATGACATTGGTGGCGTTGAAGACCCACTGATATTTCGGCGCAGGATTACCGGTGGCTCCGACCGTAAGGGAGACATTGAAACCGGCCTCAGCCGTCTGGCTTTGCGGCGGAGTCACTATCACCGGAAGAGTATAGTCCCCCATCAAGCGGGCAATGCAACGACGCGGCATACCGTTGACGGATGCAAACCCGCCGCCTATGACGATCCTACTGTCGGCAAGTTGGACGAGGCCCCTGACCTCTTGATCTGCACCCGTCAGGCCACTGAGGAAGGAATTGTCGAGAGAGCCATTGGCATTGAGTCGAGCTAGGTTGCCCTGCGCGACCCCATTGAAACTATTGAACCCGCCACCGACTAGGATCTTGCCGTCGCTTTGGAGGAGCAGCCCCTGCGCGCCGCCATTGGGTCCGGACAGTCCCGCAAGGAAGTAATCATCCAGAGTTCCGTTGGCGTTCAACCGGGCGAGACCCTTCCGCGCCACGCCATTGAACGTCCCGAACCAACCGCCGACCAGGATCTTGCCGTCGCTTTGGGCTGCGAGGGACCAGACTGCTTGATCCGCGCCGGTCTGAGCGTTGAGGAAGGAAGTGTCCAAGGAGCCATCCTTGTTGAGCCGCGCAATCCGGTTCCGCGTCACTCCGTTGACTACGGAGAAGAACCCGCCTATGAGAATCCGGCCGTCAGCTTGTAGCACCAAGACGTGAACGGAAGCCCCGCTACCCGATGCGGAAGCTACGAACGAAGCGTCCGTGGAGCCGTCAGGATTAAGCCGGACTAGGTTGGTCCGAGCTAGACCATTGACGGAGGTGAATGAGCCACCGATCAGGATTTTGTCATCGCTTTGCAGCGCCAGCGAATAGCCGGCTCGGGCGTAGCCCTCCAAGCTCGGCGTGAAGGCATAGTCCAACAAGCCATCGGTATTCAGTCGGGCAATTCCCTTCCGTGCCACCCCGTTGACCACATAAAAGTCGCCACCGATCACGACCTTGCCGTCACTTTGGAGTGCCAGGGCAAGTACGGCGCGATCTGTTCCACTCAAGCCGTTGAGAAAGGAATCATCCAGCGAGCCATTGGGCAGGAGCCGGGCAACGCGACCGCGAGCGACCCCGCTCACCGAAGCAAAATCCCCCCCGATGAGCAGTCGGCCATCAGGCTGAACCGCGAGGCTTGCGACGTCATTGTCGGGGCCGGTCAGGCCCGGATTGAAAGCACTGTCTAAGGTGCCGTCCCCGTTAAGCCGGGAGAGGTACGAGCTAAGCCCCATGGTTGAGCCCGCCACCAAGACTTTGCCTCCAGGTTGGAGTGCGAACGCTGAAACCCCCCCGTCGGTGCTGATTAAATTTGGCAACCTGGCGAGGAATGATTCATCCAGGCTACCGTCGGGATTGAGCCGCGCCAGGTTGGTGCGGCCCACGCCATTGATTAGAGCAAAGCCGCCTCCAATTAAGATCCCGCCATCGGCTTGAAGCCCAAAGACTGGCGGCACCCCTGCGGGACCGAAAGTTTGCAGACTGGCAGGGAATGATTCATCCAGCGATCCGTCGGTATTTAGCCGGGCCAGATTCGTCCTCGCCACCCCATTGACCGATTGGAATCTCCCGGCAATGAGGACTCTGCCGTCGGTTTGCAGGGCCACGCCACTGACATAATAATAGTCCGGTCCGGAAAGGTCGCTCCCGAAGGAATCGTCCAGCGAACCGTCGGCATTCAACCGCACCAGCGGTGGTCGGGGCAACCCATTGACGGCCGTAAAGCCTCCGCCAATCAGGACCTTGCCGTTGGTTTGGACGCAGATGGCAGAGACACCGCCATTGGGCCCCGCCAACCCGTTCAGGAAGGAAGGGTCCAGGGAACCGTCGGTATTCAGCCGGGCCAGATTCGTTCGCGCACTCCCGTTCACCGCGGTGAACGAACCGGCAATCAGGATCTGGCCATCGCTCTGCACCTGGGTTTTTCCGACAACCATCGTGCCGTCAGGACCGGTTGGTCCCGACAAGCCGTTTAAGAAAGAGCTGTCCAACGATCCGTCCGGATTAAGGCGTGCCAGATTGCTTCGGAGCACCCCATTGAGAGAAGTGAAGGTGCCACCGATAAGAATCTTGCCATCATCCTGCAGGGCCAACGCACCGACGGTAAGATAGTGCCCTGATTCTCCAGCCAAGGTTGGCGCGTAGGTCGGATCCACGGAGCCATCGGGATTGAGCCGCGCGATGTGGCTGCGCATCGCGCCCGGCACTGTCGTAAAGTTCCCTGCGATAACCAAGCTGCCATTGGTTTGGACGGCCATCGCCAGGACCGCTGCGTTCAGCGCCGAGCCCGGATCAAACGACAAATCCAGGTCGCCCGGAGCGGCCTGGCTGCCAGGCTGATTTGCCCAGAGCAGCGAGCCAACTAACCAGCAGACCAGGGCCGTACGGTGCTGGGTCAGGATTGATTGGGTGACGCCGGAAGGTGACGTGCTGGGTTTACGACATGTTTTCATAGTGGGATCCTTTCTTGCGTTTTGCGCCAGCTCTGACGGCGCCGGGTTGAGGGTTGAGAAGTAGCGGGACGGGAATGAACCACCGAGAGTCGGAGGCGCTGGGAGCCGATCGGGGAGCGACCGTGACCGCCCCGGCTGGAGATTACAAAAATCCGCCGGCGGTTTTGGGACGAATGCGCCATTGTCCGAAAGTCCGCCACGCGACCGCCCTTGAGGAACGATCCATTCATTGAATGCGAAAACCCGTTCCATCTGGATCGGAAATCAAGCCCGATTCGGCCAGTTCGGAATCAGGCTTCAAACATTAGCACGCGTGGAGGCTCTGGCAATTGACAATTAGTATTACCGCATCGAGGAGGGGTGGTTAAAAGCGAGCAGGGAAGCTTTGACCTAGCCCAGCCCTGACGGAGTGCGGCTGCGGATAGCGGCCGGGTTGGGGTCTGGGGGAGGAGACGTTTCGAAAGGACCTGCTGGCACAGGTGAGCGAACGACGCGGGGCGCATCACTACGGGGCGGAGTTGCAGGAGGGTGAGGAGACAAGGGCCGAGCGGTTGGTGCCGGAGGAATTGGCGCGGCGAGTGGGGACGGAGGCGGACCTGGCGGGGAAGCTCAAGGCTGACCGGCACAAAGCGGGCATCGCATTGCGCTTGCGGCGGGAGACGACGGTGACGCTGGCGTGGGGCGCGGGGCGCTTGCAGATGGGAAGCGTGAATACGTTGAAGCCCCCGCTCCAGTTGGCCAATAGCCGGGACTGCCCTTATGCCGGGATTTAGGGTCCAAGGCTCGCCCGGGGAGCAAGAGTCTCTTCCGTGGGGGCGGTTAGGGTGCGGGCGTAATGTGTGAGGCGCTCCTTGCCCCAACTTCCGCAGCTCGCGGCCTTCAATCCCGCTGCCGACCTTGCCCAGGATTTCCTTGCAGACCGGGTGTTGCTCGGTCGCGCCCTCGTAATCCACGGCGCGCAGCGGCGAGTCATCGCCATTGCGGGCGCGGTTGATGACCGAGGTCCACGCCTTGTGATCCGCTTCTCCGAAGCGGGGGAACAGGCGGGCCAACGCATCCGTCGCGCCTTCGCGCACCTTTTCGGCCAGCGTCAGGTTGAACAGTTCCGTGCCGCCGCCCTTATAGACCTTCGCGCCGCCGGCAATCTGCGCGATGAGCTGGTCACGGGCGCGCTCGGCATCGCTCAATCGCGTGCCCATGCTGCTGCGCGCCTCTTCGCCCTCGCGGGTGCTCGGCACACCCTTGCCGCCAATCGTGCCGCAGGCCGCTTCGGCGCGGATGATTTGCTGACGCAATTCTTCCGCCGCCGCCTTGGGCACGAACACGAACAGAATCGGGCTGTCCGTGCCCGCCGCCCGCGCCGCGTCCACCACATTTTTTTGCGATACGTTCCATTCGTTGCGCACCCACACCGGGACGTTCTGCCCGGTGGCATCTGGCGGCTCGGGCGCGAAGTGCAGCACCAGTTCGCGGGGCTCGTTGCTCACGCCCTGTTTCAGCCGCACGGTGTTGATTTCCTTTTGCAGCGCCGCTTGCAGCAGCGCGTCGCGCTTCTGGTGCACCACGGATTCGTTGCTGCCGGTCTGCGTCTGGCGGTTGCGGAACTCCTTGTCCCATTCCTGCGATTCCTTGGTCTGAAGGTTATATTCCTCGCCGTCCTTCAGGATGATGCCTTCGTCCACGAGCTTCTGGAGCACCAGCGGCACTTCCTTGCGCAGCTTCGTGCCGTCGTTGGTCAGGTCGCTCACCAGCAAATCGGCCAGCATTTCTGGCGTCGCCCGCACGCCGCAGTCCGCGCCGCTCGTGCGCGGCAGCTTGCGGATCAGGAAAATCAGGCCGCACAGCCGGCCCGCCAGCCGGTCCTGCTTGCGGATGGTTTCCGAGAGTTCCCGCAGCAGCACGCTCTGTTGCACCATGCCGGCTTGCAGCTGGTCAAAGATGATGTCTCCGGGCGCCGCCGCGTTTCATCCGTTCTCTTGGCCACGATGTTCTCCATGACCTCCTGCCACGTTCGCGTCGCCAGCTTGGGATCCGCGCCGTTCAAATAAACGCGCGCCAGGGAGATGTTGAAATGCGGCTGACTTTTCGACTCGTTATGCGCTTGCAAGATGCGTTGCGCCTCGTGCTTATCGCTCGTCTTGAGACTGGTTTGTTGACCGGTGGATTTGTTTTTGAGGTAGAAAACGCCCCAAGGGCGGCGGACCAGACCGAATGTTTGTTTCATCGTTTCACTCATGTTGCTGAGTGTGTCAGGTCCGGCGTCCCTCGCGTAAGCG
>CAIKLQ010000944.1 GCA_903828255.1 uncultured Verrucomicrobiota bacterium | reverse complement strand
TGACTCCTGTCGGACACCCCATTAAGACTCCCGCCGAGCGTCGCTTCGCTCCGACAACTGTCCGACAGCCCCGGAATGGTGTCCGATATGAATTGGAACAGGTGTCCGACAGCATCGGAATCCGCACTATCGCAACAAGGAGCGGTTTAAGGCCGCCATCTTCTTCCATCTGGGTGGATTAGACCTTTATCCTGCGCAATGAAAAACTGCCAGAACATGCCCGAAGAAGCTTGATGCCTTCTAACCTTGCGCCCGTGATGGGGTGATCGGCGTAAGCCAGGATTCCTGGGGCGTGCGTGCGGAGGGTCTTGGCCATCTTCAGCATTTGGCCGATGCCGGTCTGACCAGCCTTGGCGCACCAATCTGCGAGGAAGGCTTTCATCTGCGTGCGCGAGGTCTGGTTCCAGAGTTCGCGCAATTCCTCCTTCAAATACCAGGCCAGCAAGAGCGGTTCGTTCAGGTGCAGCGCCTGTTCCAGTTTTGGAATTTGCGCGTCCGTTAAATTCTTCGGGTGGCGCAGGAGGAGAAAGCGCGGGCCTTTGATTTTCAACTTCAAGGGCCCTTCGGCCTCGCGCACCATTTCCCGCCGCAGGTCGTCGAGGCGTTCATTCATCAGCTTGAGGATGTGGAATTTGTCAAAGACCAGAGCGGCCTCGGGCAAATGCTCCAGCACCGCGCTCCAGTAGGCTCCGCTCATGTCGATGGCTACCGCCTTGATCTTGGCCTGGGCCACGCGCACGCGCCGCCAGAAGCCGCGCAACGCCGCTTTGCCCCGGCCCGGTTTGGCCCAAAGGATGCGCCCGTCTTGCAGATCAATCACAATCGTGTAGAAGCGCTTTTTCTGGCCCAGGTGAATCTCGTCAATGCCCAGATAACGCACGTCCCGCAACGCGGGTTTGCCGTAGTCCTTGACCAGATGGGTTTTGGTAATGGTTTTAACGGTGGCCCAACTCAAGCACGTCAGTTTGGCCACGTCGCTCAACGTCATGACGCGACTCAAACCATAAACAAAACGGCTCAGCGTTTTCGTGTAGTGCGCGTACGCCGGGCAAAAGGGGGGGGGCGAGCTCAAAGATGTGCTGACAGGTGTTGCATAGGCAGCGCGGCACGCTCACGTCCAAATAGACGGGAAGCAACACGTTCGTTGCTTTGCAGTAGGGAGCTCTTAACAAATGAGAGATAAACCGGCAGGACTCGATCAGTTTGAAATGATGCAAGGAGTTGCGCTTCTGCTACGCCAAGCAAAAACGATTTACCCGTCCCTCGGCTGCCTTCTAAAATAACGGGGTTAGCGGACTTCAGTAAGTCGACAATGCGCTTGTCTTTCGCGGTCTCCACATACAAGCCGAGGATTTGCTCAGTTCTGATATCCTCTGTTCTAAAAATGAATTCGCTCATAAATCAGCTTCCTGTTGGCCCACCAAGAGCCATACGGATTTCTTGAACATGACCAACTCTTGCAACTAGTGCCGCTTCTAGGTTCTGGCGGTGGTGTTGAGAAATCTCCTGCAAATAGCGCATCACCAAAACGAAATGGAATATGAGAGCAACGACATCTGCTTTCGCGTGCCACAAGTCGAACGCGTTCTGAGAAAACACCAGGGACTCTGGCAAGGGTACATGCTTAGGAACGTTCCCGTGAACACATTCTGAGCATTCCCGATAAACCTGTCTGGCCAGCGCGCCATGCGACGCAACATGCGACTCAAGCGACGGGAAAAAGCATCGCACGAATCTCAATGAAAACACTCCATCGTTGTCGTCAACCACGGCAGCCCAGACGGTATCCTTTTTGTTCTGCAACCATTCCCGGAGTTCGAGTTCGTGCGCAGATAGGTGCATGGATTGGAGCGTTAGTTCGAGGACTAGACGCAACCCCTTAAATGCATGTCGATAGTGTCCCTGTGCAAGAGCTAAAAGTGCGAACTGATATTCATACGCCGCGACCCTCAGCAGAGTGTTTTCGCGCCGTGCGCCCAATGCAGATACCCACAGCTCAATTTCCTGAACGAACTGGTGACTGCGGGCGACCTTTGCTTCATTTCCACCATCGATTGATGTCGCCATGACCGCGCCACATTGGGAATGCAGTTTTTGATAATGGCCTTGCAGCACCGAAACAGTTGCTTCGGTCGTCGCATTCTTTTGTGGTTATTCACTCATGGGCAATTCGTTACGCCTTCGCGTAAACCTCCGCGCCTTTTTCCACAAACTCCTTCGACTTTTCTTCCATCCCCTTCCTCAGCGCCTCTTCCTCGGCAATGCCTTGTTCGGCGGCGTATTTGCGGACGCTTTCGGTGATCTTCATTTGGCGGCGGGCGGTGGTTTGGCCGTGCGGCGGGGAAAAGCTTTCGCCAGCCGGATGAGCTGTCCGACTTTCCGGATTTTTTCCGCAAATGACTCGCGCGCGAGTTTTTGCCGCATTTCCAGTGTCATATCGTTGGCAGCTTCAGCTTATGCCGTTGCAAAATGTTTTCCAACTGCGTTTTGTCGAGGTCGGCTTGCTGGAGCATTTGTTCGATGCGTGCTTTGTCCTTTGCCCGTCCCACGCTGGCGGCAATGGCCACGATGTGTTCGGCGCGGAAGACTTTCGCCGGCACGCCCTCAAATTCCATGCGCTCGGCGTCGCGGACGGCTTCCTCGGTCAATCCGTGGGCGGCGAGAAATTGCACGGGGAATCCGCGCACCAGCAGATGTTCGCGCTCGACCTGCCAGCCTTGGGCTTGCAGATGCGCGTAGATGTCTGGGATACCGGCGGTCAAACCCTTGTCGGCGGGGATGAAAAAAATGTCGGCGTCGTAAGTGGTGAACGGTTCGATGTAGTAAATCGCCGCGAGCGCGCCGCCGAGCGCCCAGTTCTCAATCAATTTTGCGGCGACCAATCCATTCGCTGCGCGCAGCACGTCGGCCAGCGGCAGATTGGCGGATGGCTCATTGATTGGCATGGCAGGGGTTTAACAGATTCACGCCTTCGCGTAAACCTCCGCGCCCTTTTCAACAAACTCCTTCGACTTCTCTTCCATGCCCTTCTTCAGCGCCTCTTCCTCGGCGATGCCTTGTTCGGCGGCGTATTTGCGGACGTCTTCGGTGATCTTCATCGAGCAGAAGTGCGGGCCGCACATGGAGCAGAAGTGCGCGGTCTTTGCGCCTTCTTGCGGCAGCGTTTCGTCGTGGAACTCGCGCGCAGTGACGGGGTCGAGGCTGAGGTTGAATTGATCTTCCCAGCGGAATTCAAAGCGCGCCTTGCTCAACGCGTTGTCGCGGTATTGCGCGCCGGGATGGCCTTTGGCGAGGTCGGCGGCGTGCGCGGCGATCTTGTAGGCAATGACACCGGCTTTTACGTCGTCCTTATCCGGCAGGCCAAGATGCTCCTTCGGCGTCACGTAACCGAGCAACGCGCAGCCGTACCAGCCGATCATCGCCGCTCCGATGGCGCTGGCGAGATGATCGTGACCGGCCGCAATGTCGGTCACGAGCGGACCGAGCGTGTAGAACGGCGCTTCGCTGCACCATTCGAGTTGCTTGTCCATGTTCTCTTTAATCAGG
>CAIKLQ010000943.1 GCA_903828255.1 uncultured Verrucomicrobiota bacterium | reverse complement strand
CCTCCTGGGTGATCCAGGAAGCGGCGGCCATCCAGCACAGTATCACCGCTCCGCAACTGCCCGAGCAGCCGATGCAGCGTGGTGCTGGGAATGGCGGCGGCCTCTTCCAATCCACGCGCCGCCTTGCCGGACAGCGCCGTACAGCGAGAGTCCTTGTTGCGTCCAAACTTCGTGCGCCACGGCGAAGAGCGTGGACTTGCCCGTGCCGGCCATGCCGTGAATCAGCGTCACTCCGCCGCGGGCGGCGCAGAGATGCCGCAGCGCTTCGGTCTGTTCGCTGGTCAGGCGCGAGTGCCGGGCGATTGCCTCCTCGGTCCAGTGGGTGGGTAAAAAATGTCGTCGCTCTTGCATGGCTTCGGCGGTGGCCAGAACTGACTTTTCCAACGCCAGAATTTCCCGCGTCGTGTAGTGGACCTCGCCACGGTGTTCACCCCACCGCTCGAGTTCGGGCGACTGTAACAACTCCTGGCTCAAGCGCAGCACGACCTCCGTGCCAAGTCCGCGTCCCTGAGCACATTCGGCGACGGCCTGCACGATCTGCCGGCGACAGAAGTGGCTCTGGCTGGCGGTCAGTTGCGCGAGCGCTTCGGTGCTGGTGGCGGCGCGTTCCCATTCGACGCGGCGGGCGGGAAAGGCCGCGTCAATCATCCACGACAATTCCTTCGCACTCCAGTGGTGCTCGTGGCCGATGCGTTGCCATTCGGCAAACAATTCCGCGCGGGGCCGGGCGACCTTCACCGCGCGAGTGGCGAAGTTGGCCCGCTCGGCCGCCCGCCCGCCGCTTTGTCCCAGACGAGCCAGTTCGGCTTCGATTTGAGCGCGGCGTTTCGAGAAGAAAGCAATCAGTTCGGGATCCACGCCGAGCAATTCAAACGCGCGGTTCTCGCGGCGGGCGCGCAGGCCCAAATCGGTTTCGAGTCGTGCCGCCAGTTCCGCGCGGAACAATGCGCCCGCAGCCATCTGATGGCGATAGAGGCCCTTGGGTTCGAGCGTGCCGGTGGTGCCATCGGCGCGCACGCCAACATTGAGCAGGATGGTGTGCAGGTGCAGCTGCGGGTCTTGTGCCCGGCTGGTCGAGTGGAGAAACGCGGCCAGCACCAGACGTGCGGCTTCATGGCTGCGACCATCCTCACCGCGCCGGCTGATCCCAGCCACTGCTTCGAGGTAGGCCACTCCGGCGGCGGCGGCGCGACGAAGACACTCTTCAATGCGCTCGCGCGTGGCGGGATCGGCCTGACTCCAGGCGACCGACACGGACTTGGGGGCCGACCAGGTGAAATCCCAACCGGCTCGTCGTTCGTGATCCGCGTTGCGCACGAGCTTGCGCTCGCCCTCGGGCGCCAGGCCGCGTAGCAGGTTGCGAAAATGTTCTTGGTTCAACTCACCGTCCAATCTGAGCGCCGCGGCGCCGCGTCCGAGCCAGTAACCGGGCGGTTCATTGCCAGCGGTGTAGTAGTCATCCACCCCGGCGAGGGAGAGGTAGTATTCCCCCTGACCCGCTTTGATGGCTTTGGAGATGGTGAGCATCCGTGATCTCCGAAACGAAGTTTGGCAGATTCAAATGCGTGGGGTGTGGACTCATCAGATCACCCTGCCGTGGCATCATGGCATGGAAGGAACGCGGATTCAAACGTTGGATTAGCCGGCGGTCGAGGGGGAAATTCCGGTGGCCGGCAGACCGAGATCGCTCGCGTCCTGGTCGGACCAAGGGCGGAGAAACTGGTGCGCGTCCGGGCGGCGAATGAGGTACGGGGTGGTAGGGTCCGGCAGTCGCAAGTGTTGCCGCAACCAGTCGGGCGGGAGATGGTGTTTGAAAGCGCCGGTCAGCGGATTGAGAAAGAACCCGGTCACGCCATTATCAAACGAAGTTTCCGGCAGGTCCAAAAACTCGGAGTCGAGGACCAGTTCGCGTTTGGCGATGGCGTTGGAGATGGACTCGCCGGAGCTGCCGCCCTGCTGCCAGCCCAGTTCGCGAAAGTTCCGGCTCCGGCTGTGCGAACGGCGGCTTTCCAGAAACTCGCTGGCGCCGAAGAGTTGCGACGCCCAGCGCGCGGTCTCGGGACTGTTGAGGCGCAGCAGCGCCTTGGTGTTGCACTGGCCGACCAGTTCGTTGGCGGCTTCGCGGCCATAGACCTCGTGCAGTCCGTTGATGTCCTGAAAACCCAGCAGCACCGCCGCACCTTTGCTGCGGCCCTTGGTCATGAGTGCGGAGAGGCCATCGAGCCGGCCCGCCTG
>CAIKLQ010000942.1 GCA_903828255.1 uncultured Verrucomicrobiota bacterium | reverse complement strand
CGCCAAGGCTTGGAGGATGGATTCGGGGGTGGTTTGAGTATTCATGTGCGGGTGGTATATTCGTTACACATATACTATGCCACAAAAAAAGCCGGAAACCTAAACTCGCTGGAGGGTGTCTTGCGCCCAGAGTAAGGCTTGCAGCGAAGGCACTGCCAATTCGGTGGCGCAGCGTAGTCGGCACGCGTTGCGCGGCCAATACCTCAATTGAGGTATGCGCCGCGCGCAGGCGGGAGAGCTTCAATCGCCGGCCGGTTCAGGACGGTTGACGTTGAACGGAGTCTCGACGAATTGCGACCGGGTGTTAAGCTTTGACGCAGTTAAGCTGCTAATCTGAAATGAACCCGTTTCAATACGTCAGGAAAATTGTCTGTGCCGGGCTTTTTGTCGCCAGTGGCCTGGCGATGGCCGAGGACGGCTTTCGCCCGCTCTTCGATGGCCGCTCCCTCGCAGGTTGGGAAACTCCGGAGTTGAGTTATTGGAGCGTGGAAGATGGAGCGATCACGGCCCGCATTACCAAGGAGCACCCATGCACAGTGAACCAGTATCTGGTTTGGCGCGGCGGCGAACTCGCGGATTTTGAACTCAAGCTCAAGTCGCGCGTAAATGGCGAGGGCGGCATCAACAACGGATTCCAGTTTCGCAGCCGGCTCCTGCCGGACCACGACGTCTGCGGCTACCAGATGGACAACAACCTCCAGACACCCTGGTTGGCACGACTATATGACGAGTTTGGTCGGCACACGCTGGCGATGCGCGGGGAGCGGGCCAGCTTTGACGCCGCGGGCAAACGCACCGCCACGAAGCTGCCGGACGCCGAGGGCCCGGCTTGGTTTCGCCTCGAAGAATGGCACGAGTATCACCTGACTTGCATCGGCCCGCGAATCACCTTGGAGGTTGATGGCCGGTTGGCGGCAGAGGTCGAGGACAACGACCCGCGGCGCCGTGAATTGCAAGGCATCCTGGCGCTGCAACTCCACAGCGGTCCGGCCACGGTGGCGCAGTTCAAAGACCTCCGCCTCAAAGTCATCAAGGCCGCCACGCCGGGGCCAAAACCGCGATTCTCTCGGGCTGAAAAGAAACTGGCGACCTTGCGGCGCGAAGCGCTCGCTTGGTGGCCGCTGGACACCGGTGGACATGGCGCGCAACCCCCTTTGCGTCACATTCCTGGCTGGGAAAAATTTGAACTGAATGTGCGCGCCGCCGGGCCGGGCGCGCGGGCCGGTACCGATGTGGTGATCTTGGACGGAGCTTACTTTGACGCCGGCCCCGACCTGCATGGGGCCGCGGAAGCCGTCACGGTTTATTTGCGGGTGCGCGATCCGCGGGGCGAGTGGAATGCGGCGCTCTTTGGCAAGCGGGGCAGCCACGAGCTCGTGCATTTCAATCTGTTCAGCGGGGACCTGCCGGAAACCACCGGCACTGACATTGGCTTTGAAATCCGAACCGACCAGGGCTTCGCGGGGGTCAGTTTTCCGGTTTCGCAGATCGCAGCGACCGCCTGGCATGACTTGGTGGGCCGTTACGACGGCAAGAAGCT
>CAIKLQ010000941.1 GCA_903828255.1 uncultured Verrucomicrobiota bacterium | reverse complement strand
CCGATCGCTGGGGCCACTTATACGGCCATTGCCGACGCCTTGTCCTTCACCACCACTCCGTATTTAGGGTTGACGATCACGGTGGACAGTTCCGGCCCCGTGCCCAATCCCCAGGAAATTTCCCCCCGACTGCTCTTTCTTTCCTCGCCCTATGCCTTGGTGGCCCATGCGGCCCACCTCGCCGACTCGGCGACCACCGCGACCAACGCGCTACAACTGGGGGGTCAGAGTTCCTCCGCCTATTTCACACCCGCCAGCAGCGCCGCGACGACTTTGCAAGGCCCGGTCACCCTGGCCAATACAGCCGTCGCCAACGGCGGGTTCACGTTCAACGGCGGCGCACGGTTTGCCGGTGCCGTTCAGTTGGACGGTCCGCTTACGATTGGCGCCAGCGGCACGACGACGGGCGGCGGGTTTGTGCCGGTGGGCGGGATCATCATGTGGTCCGGGGCCACGGTGCCAGCGGGCTGGGGGCTTTGCGACGGAACGCAAAACACCCCGGATTTGCGAAACCGGTTCATTGTGGGTTCGGGCAGTTCTTACGCCAACGGTGCCCAAGGCGGCGCGACCACTGCCACGCTCACCGCCAGCATGATCCCCGATCACAAGCATCAATATAAGGATACCGTGTGGGGGGAAAATAACACCGGCGGCTACGGCGTTGGTCCGGAGGGGTTGGGGAGCGGATGGGATATGGCAAACAACATGATAGGCAGCAAAAGCGGGTATGACCTCGACAACAATTTATCCTGGGTCTATCGCACGACGTTTTACGCTCGCAGCGTCACCACCAGTCCCACGACCGCAAACGATCCCGTGCCCACCGTGCCACCCTACTATGCGTTGGCCTTTATCAAACGCCTCCAATAAATGACCCGCCGTGCTTTATTCCGCGGTTAAACCACCCTGCCTATGTTGCGACCCCTGAAGGTCCTTTGCCCCTGCAGAACCGTGGTGCTATTCGGCGCGATGGCGCTGTCCGCGGGCGCCCAAGTTTATCAAACCACGCCCAATTTCCTGAATCCTACCGTCGTCCCGGCGGGTTCCACCAACCAGAACGGCTATGCGAGCCCGGTGAGTGGCAACGTTTATAGCGCCACCAACCGCCCCGCTGAAGCAGGGACCAAACGTTATCAAATCGCCAGTTGGACCGCGGGAGCAACCTTCAGCGCCGCCGCGTCCGACTTTTTTCTGGGCGATGCCATTAGCGCCCCTCCGCTGACCGATGTCACGGTGCCCCCGGTGGTTCTGACCACCAACGGCGCCTTCTACATTGCCTCCACCAAACAATTGATCGCCGCGCAGGGCGGCCCGGTCAAAGTGGCGTGGCCCACCACCACCGGGGGAACAAACACGGTCACCTACACCATCGGGGCCGTTCCCCGCCAGATGGCCTCGCGGTTGTTCTGGACCGACAATTACACCACCAACAATCCGCTGGGCAGCAATCCCAACGCGCCTCCCGATAACACCGCCTACGCGGTGAGTCTCTCCGGCGTTTATGCCAAGATCCACTACAATTCCGTGCTCCCGGACTTTGACCCGGTACACTCCCAGGACACCGCGGATGGGCGCAGCAGCCGATCCACGAACGCCGTGTTGAACCTCAATCTGGCGGCGACCTGGATTGATGATAACAGCACCTTGCGTTGCCGGAACCAGTCGGGCTACTTCATCATCGAGTATTTCGACACCTCCAGTTACACCAAGAGTGTGGCCTACGAGATCGTCTATGCCAGCGCCCCAGTGGTCCACAGCTTCAATGTCCTCCTGGGAAGCCGCTTGCTTCCCGATGAGGGAGCTTCCTTGGCGGATGATCCCAGCATCAGCGTCTCTACGGCGAAAGCCGGAGATTACGCCTTGATTTGGACGACGTCGGGCTCGGATTTCTATAACTGGCTCTTTGCCGTAAAGGCCAACAGCGATGCCAGCCATCCGCTGGGGGATGGCAGCAAGACCCAGGCTCTGTGGCAACGCAAAGGCAATCTCGGGGTCCTCTGGCCCTACGAAGCCGATTGGTACGGGATCTCCTGGCCTGGTGATGAGGCGGCTAATCTATTCGTGTTCGACCCCGGCAATCTGACGAACAGCCCGGGCGCCTACGTTTCGAGTAATTACTCCGCTTCCATCGTGTGGGAGGATTCTCCGGGGAGCGTGATGGCCTTCAATTCCGGCAGTTCCCAACTAGGTGCGCTGGGCGAAGGCCGGGCCCTCGTGCAATACCAGAACACCAGGAATGTCTGGTTTGTTCCGGTGCGCGTGGTGGCCCGAACCAACGCCGCCTACGTCTCCAACCAAAAGGTCTTCTGGCCGGTCGGACTTCCGTTGCAACCCGTAGCCACCTCTCCGCAACTCCAGTTCAACGGAGTGGATAACCATCTTTCCCTGGAAACTAAATTGGATCCCAGCCTGACCGTCGAGATGTGGATCCGACCGGTCGCACGTACGAACGTGCGAACGCGGGTCGCCTGGCTGGACTATCCTCAGCAGGCCCTGGTGCAGGCGGTCCTCTTCGTGACCCACAACCAACTGAGTCTTTCCGTTCTGGCGACTGGACCCTCGGCTCCCGCCCTGTTG
>CAIKLQ010000940.1 GCA_903828255.1 uncultured Verrucomicrobiota bacterium | reverse complement strand
CAGCAGGTTCTCCAGCACGATCAGCAACGTGGAGTCATACCAAATCCGCCGGCGCGCGAGGAAGATGGCCGTGCCCACGAGGAGCAACTCGTAGCATTGCAGCGAGGAGAAGTTGAAAGTGAGCTGCGCGACTTCGGCGGGCAGAAAATTCGGATCCATGGAGACGCGGTACATCCCGAACAGCAGGAACGCCGCGCTGAGTAGGTAAAACGGATTGCAAACCAGCACCTTCTTTAACCAGCGGGAAATCGAACCCGCGCCATGCGGCCGTTGCCTGGGAGGGGGACCGGACGCGAACCGAATTTGTTGGTAAGGCCGGGCTTCGCCGGGATTCATTTCGTCCTTCATAACATCGCCTCTCGGAGTTGAGTTTTGACTGCCGACGCGATCATTCATTGCATCGCTCATGCCAGTGGCGAAAACGCACGGAATGCTTGGTTTTGCGGGTTGCCGCGATTTGGCTGACGCGAAGTTTGGAAAATTCTCACGCCTTCTGCGTGAATTCCGCTCGCAAGGGGAGCGCAGAACTGTCGCGGGGCGCGTTGAAGGCAGGCAATTTCGCGCGGACCTGGAGATCCGCGCTCCTTTGACTTCGCCGCGCGGCTTCCCTAGTCTGCCCACATGAGAGTAATTCGTTTTACGGATGCGAACTTCGCGGCCCGCCTGCGCGAAGTCACTGCGCCGTCCAGTTTGTTCGACGCGACCATCGAAGCACGCACCCGCGCCATCCTCGACGCGGTGCAGTCGCGCGGCGATGTCGCGGTCCTGGAATTTACCGCGCGATTCGACGGCGCAAAGCTCACCACCGAACAGCTCGCCGTGACGCAGGCGGAACTCATGGCGGCGTCGCTCAAGGCCGATGAATCATTGCGGGCGGCGGTGGCGGAAGCGGAAGCTAACATCGCCAGCTTTGCCCGGAAATCGCGCCGCAAGAATTGGGAGATGAAGAATTCCCACGGCGCGGCGGTGGGGGAGAAGTTTGACCCGTTTCAGCGCGTCGGCATTTACATCCCCGGCGGCACGGCGCCGCTGGTTTCGACGGCGCTCATGACGATCACGCTGGCGCAAGTGGCGGGCTGCAAGGAGATCGCCGTTTGCACCCCACCGGACAAGACTGGCGGAATAAATTCCGCGCTCCTCTTCGCAGCGCGGGCGGCGGGCGCGACGGAGATTTACCGCGTTGGTGGCGCGCAGGCGATTGCGGCGCTGGCCTACGGCACGCCGACGATTCGCCGCGTGCAAAAGGTTTTCGGCCCGGGCAACGCCTACGTGGTCGCGGCGAAGCGATTGCTCGTCGGCTACGTGGCGATTGATCTCCTGCCCGGCCCGAGCGAAGTGTTGGTGCTCGCGGACGATACGGCCAATCCCAAGTTCGCCGCCGCCGATCTGCTGGCGCAGGCCGAGCACGGCTCCGGTCACGAACGCGTTTGGCTCGTGACGACTTCGGCGAAGATTCTCAAAGCCGTCGAGAAGGAGATCGCGCGGCAACTGCCCAAGCTCGCCCGGCGCGAGTTCATCCAGCGGGCGCTCGACAATAACAGTTGGCTGATTCAGGTGAAATCGCTCGAAGACGCGGTGGCGCTGACGAACCAACTTGCGCCCGAACATTGCGAAGTGATGACGCGCGCCGCCTCCAACCTGAGCCGCGGCATTGTGACGGCGGGCGCGATTTTCCTTGGCCCATGGTCGCCGACGGTGCTGGGTGATTACGTGGCCGGTCCGAGCCACACGCTCCCGACCGGCGGCGCGGGCGCTTCATTCGCCGGCTTGACGGTGGATCAATTTCAGCGCCGCACCAGCGTGGTGGAATACTCCCGCGCCGCGCTCAAGAAAGCGCTGCCCGCGGTGAAGAAATTCGCGGAACTCGAAGGCTTGGGGGCGCATGGGAAATCGGCGGCAATCCGCGTTTGTAAATGAAGCTCCAGGGTTCACTCATCCGCCCGCTCGTCCGCGAATTACACGCCTACGTGCCGGGCGAGCAGCCGAAGATCAAAGGGTTGATCAAGCTCAACACAAACGAGAATCCGTATCCGCCCGCGCCGAAGGTTTTGCGGGCGGTGAAAGCCGCAGTGGACGGGCGGTTGCGGCTATATCCGAACCCGACGGCGGAGCGGTTGCGCGAAAAACTGGCGCGGCTGCATGGCGGTGCGCCGGACCACATCATCGTCGGCAACGGCTCGGATGAATTGCTGGCGCTGGCGGTGCGCGGTTTCGTCGAACCCGCAGGAGCGCCGAGTTCCAACGCGGCGAGTTTCCGAAAAGCATCAAGCAAAGCTGGCGCTTCGCGCTCCAATTGCACCGTCCAGTATTTCACGCCGAGCTATTCGCTCTATCCGGTGTTGGCAGACATTCATGGCGCAGCGAAGAACGCCGTGCCCCTCAAGCCGGATTTCAGCCTGCCGAGCGGCGCCGAGTTGAAACGCGGCAAGCTCTGGGATTTCGACGCGGCGCTCACGTTGGTCACGACGCCGAACGCGCCGAGTGGGCGGGGTTACTCGACGAAGGAACTCGCCACGCTTTGCCGGGCGCAGCGCGGCGTGGTGGTACTGGACGAGGCTTACGTGGATTTCGCCAACGAAAACGCGCTGGAACTCGCGCTGAACCATCCGCGGGTGCTCGTAGCTCGGACGTTCTCGAAGGCCTATTCGCTATGCTTCCAGCGCGTGGGCTATTTCGTCGGGCATCCCGAACTGATCGCGGCGCTGCACAAGATTCGCGACAGCTATAATGTCAACGGCCTGGGCCAAATCGCGGCCGAGGCGACGCTGGACGATCTCCCCTATTACCGCGTGAATTTCCAGAAAATCATCGCCACGCGCGAAAAGCTGAGTCGCGAGTTGACCAAGCTCGGCTTCCGCGTGCTGCCCAGCCAGACGAACTTCATCCTCGCGAAGCCGCCGCTGTTTCCGGCCAACGAGTGGTTGCAGAAACTCCGGGATCGGAAAATCCTGGTCCGCTGGTTTAGTGCGCCGGAAGTGTCGGATTATTTGCGCATCACGATCGGGACGAAGGCGGAGGCGGAGGCGATGATCGGGGCGGTTAAGAAAATCGCTGGCTGAGATGAAGTGCGGGTTCCGGTTTCCGTCAAGTATTGGGGGCGTCGTAGGCTGCTTGATGCAACCCGCAACCCGCGCTCGGCCCCAAACTTTGTTTCCCTCATGGTGGATTTCTGCTAAATAATCCCCGTGTACCTTGAGTATTACGGCCTGAAAGAAGCCCCCTTCGACATTACGCCGAACCCGCGCTTTCTGTTCTACAGCGCGAAGCATCGCGAGGCGTTCAATCATCTGCTTTACGGGATTCGCGCCCGCAAGGGCTTCGTGCAACTCACCGGCGAAGTCGGCGCGGGCAAGACCACGCTGTGCCGGGCGATGCTGGAGCAACTCGAGGAGAGCTTTGCCACCGCGCTTATTTTGAATCCCGTCCTCAGCGCCGATGAATTGATGAAGGCCATCGCGATCGAATTTGGTCTGACGGTGAAGGGGCTGGATCGTTTGGAAACCGTCGCGGTCATCAATGAATTTCTGCTCCAGCAAGTCGCGCAGGGCAAGGACGCGGTGCTCATCATTGACGAGGCGCAGGACCTGACCGACGAACTGTTGGAACAAGTGCGGTTGCTCTCGAACCTCGAAACCGACGACCGCAAGCTGGTGCAAATTGTGTTGCTCGGCCAACCCGAATTGCGCGACCGGCTGAACAATCCGCGCCTGCGCCAACTCCGCCAGCGCATCACGGTGCGTTACCATCTGCTCCCGCTCACCAGCTTCGAGGTCAGTCACTACATTCAACATCGGCTCGACGTCTCGGGGGCGCAGGGCGCGCCGCGGTTCACGCGACCGGCGCTCTGGCGGGTGCATCGTTACAGCGGCGGCATCCCGCGACTCGTGAACGCCGTCTGCGACAAGGCGCTCTTGGCGGCGTTCGTGCAACAGACCGACCGCATCACGTATCGGATGGTCGGCCTGGCCATCCGGGAACTGGAAGGAAAGATTGACGTATGAGCCTGATCAACGACGCGCTTAAACGAGCCCGGCAGGCGCAGCCCAAAACTCCCCCATCACCCGTTTCTGGCCCGCCATTGCGTCCGGTGGAAGCGCCGCGTTCAAGAAATTTCGGGCGGCGCGGGTTGTTACCGATTGCCGGCGCGGCAGCGCTGGTCATGGCCTTGGCGATTGGGTGGGCGGTGAGCCGGGGCGGAACAGGGAAGAAAGTCGCGCCGGTAACAGCCCAGATGCCCCGGGTAGCGCCACCCGCCACCGCCACCGCGCCAAATCCAAAACCGTCAAACATCCAGCGGCCGCCGGTGACGACTCCGGGGCCGGTGGTCCGGCCAGCCGTTCGCGCTTCGAATGCCCCGGTCATTGCAAAACCGACCCCGGCTATCGCGGCCCCTTCGCCCGTCCCGCCGCCCCCAACAGCGAAGTCGCCTGTGCCCGGGGCCAAAAGCCCGCCGCCAGCCATCGCCTGGCCGAAGTTGCAGGGAATTTTTTACCGCCCCGATCGGCCGTCAGTGTTGTTGAATAATAAAACGGTTTTGGTTGGCGAACGCAGTGGGGACTTTCTGGTGGTGGCGATTGATCGGCAAAGCGTAACCCTGGTGCATGCTGGCGTAACGAACTTGCTGCGCATGACGGAGTGAAGGAGCGCGGCCGAGGCGGCCGGGCGCCACGCGCTTCTCCTTGCCGCCCACCGCCGCTTCCGCCAACTTCTCCCGCCAATGCTGCTGCGCAAACAATTTGAAAACTCCCCCGGGCTCGCCCGCGTCGCGCCGTTCGTCGTCTTCCTCCTGCTCACCTACTGCCAGGGCAAATTCGGCGAAGCCTCGCGCTACTGGTTTTATCTGGCCAAAACGCTCGTGGGCGCCTGGCTGCTGTTCGAGATGCGACCCTTCGTGGCGGAGATGCGTTGCGCGTTGAGTTGGGAAGCGGTCGCGGTCGGCGTTGGCGTGTTTGCGATGTGGGTGGGCCTGGACGGCTTATATCCCAAGATGAGCGAACTCAGCACGAAAGTGGGTTGGAGCAAGAGCGCGGCGACGGCGGTGGCGGCGTGGAATCCGCAGTTGCAGTTCGGCGCAGGCGCGGGGCTCGCTTGGCTATTCATCGCGGTGCGGATTCTCGGCTCGGCGCTCGTCGTCCCGGCGCTGGAAGAGGTATTCTTTCGCTCGTGGTTGTATCGGTACATCGCCAAGCCGGATTTTTTGTCGGTGTCGCTCGGGAAATTCGTGGCACTGCCGTTCTTTCTGACCGCGGCGGTGTTCGCGTTCGAACACGAGGAATGGCTGGCGGGTTTGCTGTGTGGCTTCGCGTATCAGGGACTCGTGCTGTGGAAGAAGCGGCTCGGGGATGCCATCGTCGCGCACGGGATCACGAATGGCCTGCTGGGCTTGTGGGTGGTGGGAAAGGGCGCGTGGCAGTTCTGGTGAGGAAACATCGAACCTACAAATCGAAGCTTCAGGCGGAATCCGAATTTGAGATTGAATAACTTCGCAGTTGTAATCCCCCCCCCCCCCGCGCACCGCTCGCCGGCTGGAGTGGAATCACTTCTGGTCACCTGGGGCAGATTTGCCGCAGCCTGGACGATGCTAGCGTCCCGTTTCGCAGTGTTTACGGCCCGTTTGGGCTGGCCTTAGCCGACTGCAAACCAAACGCGGTATGCGCCGTTGTCACCGCCGCAGACCGGGCCGTGAAGGTGCCGAGTCTCCCCAGCATTGGCACTGGCGAGTTCACGCGCTTTTCGCCGCCTGGATAAACGCCGCGACTTTCGAGTGGTCTTTCCGACCGGGCGATATTTCCACGCCGCTCGATACATCCACCGCGAACGGTCGCACTCGGCGCACGGCGGCGGCGACGTTTTCCGACGTGAGCCCGCCGGCGAGGAAAATGGGCTTGCCTCGGCCTAAATCCTTGGCCGCCACAGCCAGTTCCCAATTAAACGTCTGGCCGGTGCCCCCCAACTGTTTCTCGGCGTAGGTGTCCAGCAGCCATGCGTCCGTCGGGTAATCCACGAGCGCTGGCAGCGAACGCTCGTCCCGCACGCGAAACGCCTTCACACTCATGAGGCCGAACTGGGTGCAAAACTCCGGCGTCTCCTCGCCGTGAAATTGCAGCAGGTCCAACCCACACTCGCTGATCGCCTGCCGCACCTGGTCTTCCGATGGATTCACGAACACGCCCACCCGGACCACATGCGCCGGCAACTGCCGCGCGAGCTCTGCCACGGTGGCCACGGTCACGCGCCGCGGACTGGCTGCGGCGAAGATGAATCCCAACAAATCCGCCCCCGCCGCCGTGGCCGCGGCCGCGTCTGCCAGGTTGGTGAGGCCGCAAATTTTGACTTTTACACTCATGCTCGGCTTACTCATTAGCGCAGCCGGCGCACGGCGCAAATGCTTTTCCACCGCCTCGTGCTTCTCTGAGCTTATTAGCGGCGTTCCGAACCCGGCTCATGCGCGGCCCCAATTGCGGCAACGGATGAAAATTGCCAGCGGATTTGTGAGGGTTCATTCCGCATCGGTTGGCGCAACTTCGCCAGTTGCCGGCAGGAGAATTACGCGGCCGCTCTGGGTGTGTGACCGCGTAGTAACCTGCGGTCAAGCAGCCGCTTGGAGGTTGAGGTGCTGGGAATCATGCAAGCGATCCCAGCACTCGTCCCACCGGTGGCGCTTCAGGGCCAGGCGAAAGGTCAGCGCGGCCACGCTACCCGCGCCCACCAGTCGCAGAAAATCGCGGCGGGCAAGCCCACCGGGAGACGGAGGCGAAACTGTTTCCGGCGCCGTCCGGCAACCACAATCCGCGCCCACACATTTCGGATGAGAGTCTGCGTTAAACTCAGCCCAAGGCTAAACTGCTAGGCTGGCCAAGTGGCTCAGGGTGGCGAAGCAAAATAATTTGCGCCGGACTTGGCGATCGTTTGGAGTTCCGCCTTCAGGTGGCCCCCCGGGGCGGGCGCGTTTTACTTCACCGTTGAATGGCAACCACCATTCGGAATATCCTCCCGGCACATGAACGTTCTAGTCACTGGCGGGGCAGGTTACATCGGCTCGGTTTGCGTGGAGGAACTCCTCAATGCTGGTCATCAAGTCACGGTTTACGACAACCTTTCCGAAGGCCATCGCTCCGCAGTGGACGCGCGTGCGCAATTCATCCTCGGCCAACCCGAGGTGGACGGCGATGTCCACGCCGCCGTCAAAGCCACCGGGCCGGAAGCCATCCTGCATTTTGCCGCCAGCGCGCTCGTCGGCGAGTCCATGACGAATCCGCAAAAGTACTTTCACAACAACGTCGTCAACGCCCT
>CAIKLQ010000939.1 GCA_903828255.1 uncultured Verrucomicrobiota bacterium | reverse complement strand
TCCGGCGCCAGGTCTTTGCCCGGCACGCCGTGACACTGAAGGCAAAGCTCCTTGCTCAGGATGATCGGCGCGAAGAAGGTGGCGGTGCCGGCCACAAAGTTCGTCACGATGGGTGGCGGCGGGTTCGTGGAAGCGGGGAGCGCGGCTTCAAACTGTTTCAAGATTGCCAACTCATCCGCGTTCGCCTGGGCAGCCGGATTGCGAGCCTTCTGCGTGACGCGGCGAAGGGTGACGCTGTGTTTGGCGGCCAGGCCCGCCGTGAGCGGCGAGGCGGCGAGAGAACAAAACGGCAACGCGTTGCTCACGCCGCCTTGCTGGATGGCGGTCTGGAGATTGGAACCGAGCAGACTGAAAGCCTCGGTCACGATGGCTTTGCCGCGCTGCGCGGCGGCACTGCGAATTTCGACGGACAGTGGTGGGAGCGGTGCGGACGGAGGCGGCGCTTCTGGAGTTTTTGAACAGCCCGCGAGCAGGGTGAGCAGCAAGGCGAGTGACGGGAGTTGGGTTTTCATTTGGCCGAGTGTTTCTCCTGCCACAGTTCGCGCAGGGCAGAGTGGAGCTTGGTGCGAAACGCAATTGGCAAGTCGTACTGCTGGCCGTTTTTGTAGAGCGTGATGGTCTGGCGGATATTGTCCACGACCACCTGACAGGGATTGCAGCCCCCCATGTGCTTCTCGAACTCCGCGCAGAGCGCCGGGTCCACCGTGCCGTCCACGTATTCGTTCAACAAGGCCAACATTTCATCGCACTTCATATCGCGTTGGTGAGATTGAGCCGGGAGCTGGAAAAAAGTTACAAAGGAAAAATGAATCGCTAAGTCGAAACCTTGCCGCCGGCGGGCGGGTAGAAGCGACGCCTCCTCGCTTTGGGGTGGTGGCGCTGCTACTTGCGTGCGCCGGATCTGAATCGTTCCGGCTAACTCTTTGGCAGCGACGAACGCCACCGCGGCAGGAAACGTGGCACGCGCTTTTCGTAGGTGGCGTAGCCGGGGAACCTTTCCCGCAGCCAAAGCTCCTCCCGGCGCGCTTTGGCGTGAAAGAATGGAATCAAGGCCAGCGCCAGAACAAGCGCCGGCCAGCCTTGCCAGATCAGCGCCCAACCGATGGACCCCAGCATGACGCTGGTGTAAAGGGGATGCCGCACGCGCGCGTAAATGCCTTGCTGGATCAACTCCGAATCGTCGCGCGGTTGCGGAAACGGAGTGCGATTGCGACCCAGCACCTTGATCCCGGCAATCCCGAACCAACCGCCCGTCACCAGCAAAACCCAGCCCGCTACGAGCAGCGGCCAACATGTCCAATCACCGGGAAACACCACGCCCAGCACGATCACCGCGAGCATCAGCGCGAACTGCACCAAGACCCACGCGCCGCCGCGCTCCAGGAATTTGTTTGTCTTGGACGCGTCAGCCATGGGGATGCGGCTCGCGCATGAGGCGCGTCTGCGGATCGCCCAGGGAGCGAGTGAGAAGTTCGCGCAGTTGCAACCGGGCGCGCAGCAGCCGCACCTTCACGTTCCCCTCGCTCAAGCCGAGCGCTTCGGCGGTTTCCTTGACCGACAACCCCTCCACGTCGCGCAGCACGAACACGAGCCGGTGCTTCTCATCCAGTTGTGCCAGGGCGTCATCCAGCAACCGCCGGGTCTCGTTGCGCTCGACGAGGCGTTCCGGGGATTCCCTCCAATCCGCGATGTATTCGGGGTGCGGGACGGAATCGTAATCCTCGCCCGGCTCGGTGGCTTCCTCCAGCGAAACGGTATCCAGCCCCTTGCGTTTACGGATGATTTTCAGCGCGGCAAACGTGGCGATACGGGAAAGCCAGGTGGCGAAGCTGGCTTCCGCGCGAAACGTGGCGAGGTTTTCCACCGCGCTGGCAAAAGCTTGTTGCGTCACATCCTCGGCATCGTGGGGATTGCGCAAGATGCGGAACGCCAGCGAATAGATCTGGCGCTCGTGCCGCGTGACGAGTTCCTCAAACGCCGCCAACTCGCCGGCTTTGGCGGCGAGAACAAGCTCTGGGTCTGGGCGGTTCAAATTCATAGACGCAACTGATGGGAGGATGCGGCTTTTCCTGCGGTTTGGGGAGCAGCATTTTCGGCGCATTTTTCGCAACTTGCGCCTCGCCCGGATCCAGGCAATCGGGGAACAAAACCCAGCGTCAACGCAGCGGCTTAACGCGGCAGCTCCCATGTGCGTCAAGCTAGGGCGAGGAGGGTTTGCGGCCCGCAATCTTTTTGCCAGCATCGTAGCCGCTCGCGCCGGCCGAATCTCCGGTCTTGATGCTTTGACTGTCCAAGATGGCCCAACTGGGTTCGTCCGTCAGGCCCGCCGCCGCGCGCACTTTTTGGCACAACGTGTGATTAATCGGGGCCCAGCCCCCCAGCGACCACCAGCGGCGATGATCGTCATATACCGTGGGCCGCGGGCCAAAATCCTTGGGGAGCAGTCGCCAGGCGCAGCCGGAGCGCGGCAGGTGAAAAAATCCCGTCGAGAATCGCGCGCAAACCGCATTCGCGAGGACGGCCGTGTTTGGCGGCGGCGGGCAGCGGCGGTTGAAGTAATTGCCATTCCGAGTCCTTGAGATCGGATGGATAGATCTTGGATGCCTTTTGCATCCCATGTAACTATGCACGCACGCGGAAAAGTACAATAACATTAACGGAGAATTTCCCTGCGCGCTCCGAGTCACCCCCCCGGCCCCCGCGCCAAAGACTTGAGTTTGCAAATCCCCGGAGTTTGGCGTTTAATGCCGGGGCGCATGGAAGCTCGTCATAAAATTCTGCTGGTGGATGACGATCCGGATTTGCTGACAACTTACAGCGAAATCCTCGGACAATTGCCGAGCCATCCGGAGGTTCACACGGCGTTGAACGGGGCCCGCGGCATGGCCATGCTCGAATCGCACGAGTTTCGGCTACTTATCACGGATCTGAAGATGCCCAAGATGGACGGCCTCCAGATGCTTTCCATCGTCCGCCGCAAACATCCCGGCCTGCGCACGGCCGTGCTCACGGCTTTGTTGGACGAACAATTCCGTTCGCGCGTTTATGCGCTCGGGGTGGACCTCTACTGGCAGAAGCCCGGCACCGCGCACGAGGTCAAGATGTTTTGCGAATGTATCGAGTCCCTGCTCGACCGGAATGCGGAGGCGGGCTTTCGCGGCGTCCAGAGCAAGGGGCTGGTGGACATCGTGCAGATCGAATGTATCGCACACAGTTCCTCCGTGTTGCGGATCACGAACGGCCCGCTCGTCGGCCACATCTGGATCAACAACGGCGACTTGGTGGACGCCGAGACCGACGGGGCCAGCGGCGAAAGTGCGTTTCAGAAAATTCTGGAGTGGCGCACGGGCAGCTTCGAGACCCTGCCTGCGGAGCCGACGCGCCCCCGCACGATTTTCAAATCCTACAACGCCCTGCTGCTCGAAACCGCCCAAGCCCTCGATGAAGCGCAGGGGTCGCCACAGCCCGGACAACCGGCGGGATCACAACCGAAAGTTAACCGCCTGGCGGCGTTGAGTCAGATTGAAGGCGTCGAGTTCGTCCTAGTGCGCACGGGCGCGGAGCCGGGCCAGGTTAAATCTCTAGGTTTGGAAAACCCGGAACGCTTCGCCGCGTGGACGCAGCGGACACTGGATCGTTTTCGCGCCATCGGCGAACGGCTGCAGGCGGGATCGCTCGAACAGATCGAAGCCCTCGGCCCCCAGCGGCATGTGGGCCTGGCGCAACCGCACGACTCCGCTTTGTGCATCGGCTGGCGGGCCGTGCTCTCCTCGAATGAAGTCCGCGAACGGACGAAAAAGGCAATCGCGTTATGGGCCTCCTGAGCTTTTTTTCCAAAC